>JBDHGL010000052.1:0-17263 GCA_039589875.1 Gemmatimonadota bacterium | reverse complement strand
CGATCCGAGATCAGAAGTCGCTGACCCGGGCCTATCAGCAGCACACCGGCTACGGCTGCGGCGGCCGCGAGTGCGGCGATCGTCGGTCTTCTCCAGGCCGGTACGGCCTTCTCGCTCGCGTGCGTGTGCGCGACGATCTCGTCACAGCACCGGCCACACGTTGCGAGGTGCACCTCGATCGCGCTTCTCTCCTCGCTCGAGATCGCGCCGTTCAGATAGGCCGCGACGTCCTCGGCGCTGAGATGCGGAATTGGTTCGTGCGTCTGCATATCGGCTGCGCTCATCTCGATCGCACCCAGATTATCCTTGATTTAGAAAGCTGATCCGTGACCGCCCAATTTGCCTTTCTCCTCCCCCTTATCGAAACGGATGCGTGCCGGCCGATTGTCGGCATCCCCCTCGCCCTACGGAGCCGCATCGCGAACGCCCTGTTCTCGTAGCGCGGCACGCAGCACCCCGAGCCGCGACCTCAGCCGCCGGTAGACGTGAAACGGCGTCGGGAAACCCATGAGGCGGGCGATCTGCTTTGCGGTGAGATCGTACTCGAACCGGAGACGGATCAGAAGCAGATCCTGAGGCTCGAGCCCGTTCACAGCTTCGGCCAGCGCGTCGTAGAGCTCGGTCTCCTGAAGCCGGCCTTCCGGATCGGCCCCCGACGAGGGAAGGCGGGACCAGTCATGGTCGGTGCCGGGAAGGTCGGCCAGCAGGTGACGGATCTTGAACTGCTCTCGGGCTCGCGCCTCACCCTCTGCAGTTTGGCTCTGCGGCCGCCCGTATCGTTGCCGCCGGTAGTCCTCACACAGCCTCCGCGTGACCACGGCGAGCCATGTGTGGAACTCCGCTCGACCGTCCGCTACGTAGCGGCGGAGCCGGCCGCAATCATTCTCTTTGAGCTTCTCCAGGATGAAGGCGTACCGGTCCATCGCGTTGTCGTAGTCACTGCAGCGCGTGTAAACGGTACGCAGGATGGGCCGGCTGTACGCCGAGAGGAACGTCTCCCAAGCGCCGTCGCGAGCCCCGGAGGGAGCCGATAGGAGGGCGCTCAGCGCCTCCGGTAACCGGGTCTTCCCTGCTGCGGCCCGTCCTGTTTTCCGCACTTCGGCCGCCGGCTCACTCACGGAGGACTCCCGCGGAGTGGGCCGTGCGCGCAGGGGGGACGCTCCGGGCCACCAGCGGCATGGCGCTCCTATTCGGACCCGCACGTCCGGCCAAGACGTGCTAAAGCCCCCGCCCAGCCACCGTGATATCGATAACCACGTCCGCTTGAACGGATGGACAGGTCCTAATTGATCGGAAAGCTAGGTAGATGCCTCTGAAACGTCTGTGGGGTAGTTCTGGGCAGCGATTGTGGTGGTTTCCCCTGAGCGAGAACGTTGGCTACCCAGATGGTACGTCGACCACAACGTCGCAACGAAGTGTCGTGTCTATACTTAGAGCTGGATCCAGATCCGGGTCGGTTGGCCCGGACGAGGATCCGGGTTTCTGATCAGCAGGCGAAAGTCGTGCGGCTCCCTTTCCAGGTACTTCGGGGCCGACTCACGAGCGAGCTCGCTGTCGGGGTCGGTGAGCGTACCGTCGTGCAGAGGAAACGTCACCTTCCAGCGTTCGTAGCGCCGGCCCCCGGAGGTGGGAGCCACCCAGCCCTCGAAGCGATTGCCGTCGCCGTCCTCGATCGCGGTCCGCGGGAAAGACATCATGGAACCGCGACTTCGCCCGTTGAAGGCATCATCGAAGCTGGGGTTGAAGCGCTCCTCGAAGTTGACGAGCCGCATGACCACGCCGATCTCCTTCAGCCCGGAGAACGGGTCGACGGCCTGCGTCGTTCTTTCGACGAGGAAAACGAAGGGGCCCATCTCGATGGACTGGCGGATCTGAACCTCCGGCCCGCCCTCACAGCCGATCAAAGGGAGCGCCAGTGCGGCTGCCAGGATGTGAGCCGTCTTGGTTGACGAGCGCATCATCTGTGTGCGGTCACGCTCGACCCCGTCCTTCCGTGGCGGAGATTTCCCCGCAAACGGACGTGAGATTCTCCCGATAGCTCGCCCGGTTTCGGCACTCATAGTTTTGGATGGTTCCCGAGAGACCCGAACGCTGTCCTGTACAGGTTAGCCATGGCCAGCTACGAGTATCAGTGCAAAGAGTGCAAGGCCACGTTCACGATCGCCGAGCCGATCGCCAAGCACACCGGAAAGAAGCGGCCCAAGTGTCCCCAGTGCGGCGGGCATAGGACCGGTCAGCTCTTTTCCCGGTTCTTCGCCAAGACGAGCTCCAAGTCCTGAGCCGGCCCGGGGTGGCCCTGATGGCATCCCGATCCACGGCAGGCTACAGCTCGCGGACTTGCAGCTCCGCGCAGATCTGCTTCGCGACGACCTCGACCCTGGCGCGGGCCTGTGGGTCGGACAGCGACATCGTGAGCCACTCGGCCGGCACGCGATCGATCTCCGCATCCCGTGAATCGCAGACCCGCACGTTTTCGCCTTTTGGGCCCGGATAGCAGGCGAAATCGTTGCCCATACTGCGCTCCGGGCACACGTCCAGGATCGCGCTCTCCAGCACGTCAATGAGCCGATCAATCGTGAGCTTCTGAGCTGACACCTGTCACCCGCCGATTCGAGGCCGACCTTCCCAGGACCGACCAGGCTCCGCTTAGTTACCAAAATACGGAAAGATGGGTTCGATGCGATCCGGGCTTCCCCGGTGCGTCGCACTCGACCAGCCGAAACGAGGCCGTGGTGCCCTAGAAGAGCACGCCGCCGGTGAGAATGAACTGCTCCCCGCCGGCCAGCTCTACCCTCATCTCGAAAAATGGGTGAACCGGTCCCGCTCCGAACAGGGTGCCACCAAGTAGGTTGAAGCCGAGATCCGTGCTGGAGGACCCATCTCCACCCCCCTCGGGCCGGCGCGACGAGTAGGCTATATTCAGCCCACCACCGGCATACGGCGCAACCGCGGTCGTTCCCTCGATCTTGAACTTGTAGGCGACGTTGCCGTTCAGCTCCCAGTAGGTCCGGTTGCTGCCCGCAGGCTCGTCCGGGAAGAACCAGTCAAAGGTGCCGATAATCGCCAGCCTGTCGGGCGATCTGAGGTCTGCGTGAATGCGGGCCCCCAGGCCGAGTTTCGAGCTGCTTCCGTAGCTCAGCTGAGGTCCGAGGCGTACCTGAGCGGGCAGCTCTCGGACGCCGATCATACAGGTAAGCGCTGCCGCAACCAGTAAAGCTTTTCTCATCAGTGTGCCTCCGCCGCGCCGCTACGCCGCGCTTCGTCTAGTCGGCCCAGCATTCAAGTCGCATCTGGGGGTCGCTCCCGACCCGAAAGAGCAACCGCCGTGCCATCGCTGTCCGAACGGGGTCTGAAGCGGCGGCTTTCCACGGATTCTACGGCCGCGGCGCGTCTCCGGTGTCCACCTCGGTCTCCGTGTCCGCCTCATCCAGCCTTCGGCAGAAGCGAAGCTCGCGCTCCCGCCAGGAGATGAGAAGGGGACAGCGCAGAAGAAACGGAGACCCGAGCAGCATCGCGGGCTCGTCATCCAGCCCCAGTCGATCGAAAATCGGCAGGTCGGCCACCTCTCCGTCCACGGAATCGAGCTGGACAGACCCAACCTCGAGTGCATCGATGCTGGCGCTGTAGGTCGGCACTTTCTCGGAGCCGATGCCGCGCGCCTCCTCGCTCACCGGTTCATCCGAGACGGTCACGCCGGCCGCCTCCGCAGCGACCGTGTTCAGGATCATGGAGGGCGACCCCGTGTCAAGGATGGCAGCGACCGTCTCTCCGTTCACGAGCACATCGAACCGGATGATGCCGCCGAGCTGGCGCTTGAAGGGCACGGCGCTCGCCTGACCGACGACGGGACCGCTGTTCGCGCTTGTCGTACCCCGCTTGTAGAGCTTGAGCATCCGGCTGGGGACGTCGATGAGGATGTCGTAGTACTTGAGCAGATCGGACCCCACGATTCCGTCGAACCGGAGATCGTCTCCGTCCGACAGGAGACCGTCCGACAAGACCCACTTCTGGAAGTCACCCGAGCGCGCCTCGCCTACCCGCAGCCACCTGACCTCGGCGACCGGAGCGAGAGCCCGGCCGCTGGCGCCGCTCAGGCGCGCCTGAGCCACGATCGGCAGGTTGAGCCGGCGAGCCACGCTCCGCGCCACCGCACCGGCGGTGGCCCCCGTGTCCAGAATGAAGCGGAGCGTTCGGCCTCGGGCGTCCACCGGCACGATCAGCCAGTTCCCCTCCAACTCGATCGGCACCTCCGTCACGAGCTCGCCCTCGAGGCTTGTGAACGACTCGACTCCTTCCGCGGCGCGGAAGTCCTGGCAATACACGGGATTGCCGGACTCGGCCGCGAAAAGGGCAGCAAAGAGGCCAACCGTCGCCGCGGGGCGGACCGAGGTCCGTGATTCTCCTCTCATGCCCCTTCGAACGCCGTTCGGCACCGCCTGTTCCTGAGATTGACGCCCTGCGGACCGCCAGTCCCGTACAGCGCCGGGTTGGGAGTGGTAAGACTTTCCACCACATCGCTCGCCGCAGATCTCCCGACAGCCCGCTCCCTTAGCCGAGACTAGCTTAGGATGGCGAGCTCTCATGCCAAACACATTCTCGAAGCTTCGGACCCTGATCGCCGATTTCAAGCGTCGGCGCGTGTTCCGCGTCGCTGCGGTATACGCGCTGGTCGCGTTCATCCTTCTCGAAGTCATGGATCCGCTCTTCCCGGCGCTTCTGCTTCCCGACTGGGCGAACACCCTCGTTGCCGTACTGCTGATCGCCGGTTTTCCCGTCGCAGTGATCCTGGCCTGGGCCTACGACATCACTCCCGAAGGCGTCCGACGCACTCCACCGCCCGAGAGCGCAGCCCCGGCGACGGAAGCCGTTGCGCCGGCCCGGCCGGAAGCCGCCGCGGACGCCGTACCTGCCCGGCGGGAAGGCCCGGCGAACTCGATCGCAGTTCTCCCCCTGGCCAACCTGAGCGGCGACGAACAGGACCAGCACCTCTCGGATGGGATCGCCGAGGAGCTCATCAACGCCCTCAACCAGGTGGACGGATTGCGCGTCGCTTCGCGCGGCTCGTGCTTCCGCTTCAAGGGCGCTACGGCGGACACTAGGGAGATAGGGCGCGAGCTGGGCGTTCAGACGGTCGTGGAGGGAAGCCTTCGGCGGAGCGGAGACCAGATTCGGATCAACGTCCAGCTGGCCGACACGAGCGATGGCTTCGACATCTGGTCCGGCAGCTACGACCGCCGGTTCACCGACATCTTCGAGCTGCAGGACGAGATTTCTCGCTCGATCGTGGATGCGCTCCGCGTGGAGCTGCCCGGCGGAGAGAGGGTCGGGCTCGTGACCGCACCGACGGAGGACGTCACGGCCTACGAGTTCTATCTGAGAGGCCGGCAGTTCTTCCACGAACGCCGCAAGAAGAGCCTGCTGTTCGCCAGGCAGATGTTCCAGAAGGCGATCGAGATCGACCCCGAGTACGGGCTCGCGTACGCGGGTCTCGCGGATTCCTGCTCGCTCCTCGCCCACTGGTACCAGGATAAACAGGAGGGAGGGAACCTCGAAGAGGCCGACATGGCCAGCCGGCGGGCGATCGAGCTCGCCCCCGAGCTCGGGCAAACGCACGCTTCACGGGGCTTCGTGCTCTTCCTCATGAGCCGGGGGGATGAGGCCATGGAGGAATTCGCGAGGGCGATCGAGCTGGACCCGAAGCAGTTCGAAGCTCGCTACTTCCAGGCGAGGGCCTGGTATCAGAAGGGCGATCTCGCGAGGGCGGTGGAGCTGTTCGAAGAGGCGGCAAGCGTCAGGGAAGACCACGAGGCGCGCTACTTCGCCGCGCAAACCTACACGGCCCTCGGTCGGGAAGAGACAGCGAAAGAGGCCTATCAGCGGGCCTTGCCGGTCATAGACAAGCACCTGGAGCTGAACCCGGACGACGCGCGAGCCTGGACCATGGCAGCCGTGGCTCACAGCCGCCTGGGCGATCGCCAAGAGGGGCTGACGTCAGCCGAGCGAGCGCTGGACGCCGATCCCGAAGACGCCGCCGTGCTCTACAACGTCGCCTGCTTCTACGCCCTCGAAGGAGAGCCGGATAGCGCGCTCGCGTGCCTGGAGCGCGCCGCGACGGCCGGTTTCGCGCACCCGGAATGGATCGAGCACGATCCCGACCTGGATTCCATTCGGGACGACCCGCGCTTCCGGGCGCTCATGGCGTGGAGCTCGCAGGGGGCCTCCGCCGAGAGCTCCTAGGCGAGCAGCACTTCTCGAATTCGGCCGGCGTACTCGCGGCTAGCCGGATCGTCCGTCACCAGCTCGATCTTCTCGGGACTATCCACGCCGAGGCCAAGCTCCACGGCGCGCGCCAGCTGCTCCTGCTCGAAGACCCGCCCCTCGCTCACCTCCGGCGTGGTACCGAAATGGCGGAGAATCGCCACCCCTACCGAGTCCAAGGCGACGCGGTCCGTGCCCGCGAGCACGACCTCCGCATCGACCTTTTTGCCCTTGTCCGGACCGCCATCGACGAACGCTTCGACGCCATCTAGCACGACGAGATCGGGGCTGTATGCCAGATTGATCTCCGCGATCATCCGCCGCTGGTCGGGCGAGCTGTGGAGCTCTCGCATGTAGTTATAGGACTCTCCGGGAACCCGCTTCGCTGCTAGGCCCACCGAGTTTTTGAGCGACATGGTGAAGTGCCCGCCGTACCGGTGCGTCTTCAGGCAGCAGGTCTGGATCACCCCGTCGGCGTCCAGTGCCGGGCGGGCGATCGCGAATCCCGCGTTCCAGTGGCTTCCCTCGGGGCGTAGCAGCTCCCATCCCTCTTGGTCCAACTCATCGAAAACAACCGTCTCGAAACCGAGCTCGTCCGCCATCCGGAAGACGCCCTTACGCCGCATGACCCCGGCGGTGTCCCCCATGCCGCTCCGGTCGCCCACGGTCACCCGGTCCGCTCTTCCCGCCTGCAGCCGCTTTACGAGCGCGGCGAGGGTGTCGTCGTGTGTGGATCCCGGGTTCTCATGGTGGCTGTTGAAGTTCGGCTTGAGGAAGATCGATTTTCCCTTGACCGGCCCGAATTCCAGCAGGTCCATGGAACGCCTGACCCCGGTGGTGCGATCGCGGGTCTTCACGAAGGCGATCCGGGCGGTCGCGGTTGGATCGGGTCCGGGCGGCCGCGTCTCGGACGGGGACCGAAAAAGAGCGAGAGGATCGGCGAAGGGCGCGGTGAGAGCGACGCCGCTCAGCCCCGCCGTGGTTTTGACGAACGATCGGCGGTCCATGTTCTTCTCCCTCAGGTGGCAAGAGCGTGAGACGATGAAGCTCGCGCTTTCACATCCACCCTAGCCGTGCCGCCGAATCGCGCTAGCGGGAGAACCTCATCTCCACCTGTGGGGAGATGCTAGTGCTCCTATGGGGCTTCTGCCGGCTGCTCGCTTGGCTCGGAGTCGTCGCTGGGGCAGAGCAGCTCGTTGTTCACCTCGGGCGGACCTGTGTTGACCCGCGCGCCGAGCACCTGCACGGCCAGCTCCGACGGCCCTTCGCTAGCCGCGGCGGCCCGCATCTGCTCGAGCTTGGGCATCTGGGCCCTCAGCATGCGCTCGGCCATCGCCCTCTGTTCCGGTGGGAGTTCCTTCAGCTGCTCGTCCATCTTCTCGAGCTGCTCGTCCATCTCGGCCAGCATCTTCCGATCCTCTTCGGACATCGCCGCTTGAAGACCGTCAATCGCCGTCACCGTGTGAAACGGGAGCAGGAGGGTACCGACATCCCGGTAGTCCTCTAAGCTGACCGAAATCGCCATGGGGCCCTTCCGACCGTCGAAATCCGCCTCTCCCTCCACCGACGCGCGCCGGAGCACGTACAGCTCCCGATCGATGTTGAAGCTGATCGTCTCCGGCGTAAAGCCCTCCTGGTCCTCGAGATCGAGCTCGGACGGATCCGGTACGGTGAGAAGCCAGGTCTCGTGCCCGTCGATCGTCTCGCCGCCCTCCACGCGCGCCCGGTCTCCGATCTCCCGCAGCATGCCTTGCGCGTTCGGCGCGGCCGCCGGACGCATGCCCAGGGAGATGTTCTCGAAGTCGGGCATGAGGAGCTGGCCGGCCGCCATCGTCAATCCGGTCGTGGCCGCCGCGCTGATGCCCGCTTGGGCCAGTCCTGCCATGCTGGGCCCACCGAGACCGGGCATGCCGCCTTTCGAGAGGCTGGAGGGATCTCCCATCGCACCCATCGCCTCTCCCATCCCGAAGGCGCCGAACAGCTCGCCCATCGCCCCCATCTGGCCGTCGCTCGAACCCATCAAGGACCCCATGACCACATCGAACGCGGCGTCCTCCGCGGCCTGAATGAGGACACCTTTGAGAAGGTCGGTGCCTGCCGACGCCAGATCGTCGCTCTCCTCCGTCTCGCAGCCGAATCCGGGCATCATCTTCTGCGTGGCGATATCCGCGATCCTCCTGAAGAACGTGCCGAGCTG
The DNA here is from genome assembly GCA_039589875.1 of Gemmatimonadota bacterium. Taxonomy (GTDB): domain Bacteria; phylum Gemmatimonadota; class Gemmatimonadetes; order Palauibacterales; family Palauibacteraceae. Next base: position 8,808 of record JBDHGL010000052.1, on the reverse strand, counting down.
CGCGTCGGAGGCGGCGGCGAGCTGGTTGGAGAACTCCTGCATTCCCGCCAACAGTGCGATCTCGGTGAACTTGGATTTGACGTCGCCGATCTGCCTGAGGAGGAAGTCGACGTCGCTCACGGGAACGTAGACGGGATACTCATCCACGATCTGCTTCTCGAAGTAGACCGTGTCTTCCGTACCCATCGCCTGTTGGACGAACGTGTAGTCGTCCACTCCCTCCGCCCGCTCCTCGAAGCGGGCCAGCATCTCGGCGATTACCTCGCCGGCCGATGGCTGCGCGTGGGCGGACGCGGGGATGCCGAACAGTAAGGCTGCGAGGGCGAGGGGACGGAGTATTCTCATGGCTACCTCCAGTAACTGGTGCGCCGGATCAGGGGCTAGGGGTCCCGGACTGTTCCTGGCGCGTCGAAGCAATCGTGATCGTCTCGAGGCCGTGCGCCTCCGGACCCGTCTCCTGCCGCCGGAGCAGCCAGGCAAAGTAGAATCCGAGGAAGCCGAGGATCGAGAAGATCCACATCCCGAGCGCGTAGCCGCCGGGGTTGCCCGTGCTGGCGCCCGCGAAGTCGTTCGCCCAGCCGATCATCAGGTTGAACCCGAAAAGGCCGATGTTCTGGATCATCGTCATGAAACCGTACGCCGTTCCGAGCCGGTTCTCCTCTACCAGGTAGGCCACCGCCGGCCACATGACGGCCGGCACCAGCGAGAAGGCGATTCCCATCATGGCCATCGGGAGGCGCAGATCGACCGCCGTGTACGCCATCATGAGGTAGACGGGCACCAGGAGGAGGGATCCCCACATCATGAAGAGGGCCCGACGACCCACCCGATCTACCATGTAGCCGAAGATCGGTGTGAAGATCATCGCGAACAGCGTGATCATGCTGGAGAGGAAGCCACCGAACTCCCGCGTCGTGCCGTGGGCTTCCATGAAGAACTTCACGGCGAACGTCTGGAACGGGAAGATCGCGGAGTAGAAGGTGACGCACAGCAACACGACGTACATGTACGATTTCGGGAACTTGAACAGATCGGAGAAGACGACCTTCTCCGTCTCGCCGGCCTCGCCGAGATCGAAGGCCCTCTCGGCGCGGTTCTCCATCGCCCAGTAGACGATGGGGCCGACGACGCAGAGCACCCCGAAGGCCACCGAGATCAGAAGCGGCCACTGCCAGTTCTCGAACGCGGGCCGCGCCCAAGTCGGTGAGTTGAGGGCTAGGAACGAACCGAGTCGCGCGATCGTCAGGTTCACGCCGAAGGCGAAGGAGAGCTCCCGGCCTTTGAACCACTTGGCGATCGCCGTGGTGACCGAGACGATCAGCGATTCGGCGCCGAGCCCGAAGATCAGCCGGCCGCTGGCCATCATCGCCAGCGAGCTGGTGAGCGCCGTGATCACCGCCCCGACGAAGCAGAGCACCCCGAACAGCAGCGTCGCCTTCTTGACGCCGATTCGGTCGATGATGACGCCGCCGATGAGCACCATCACGATGTTCGGGAAGCTGTAGATCGCGTTCAGCAGCCCGATGTTGCTGTCCGAGAAGCCGAGCTGCTCCTTCAGGAGGTCGGCGATCGGGCTGACTGCGTCGTAGACGTAGTAGTTGCCGAACATCGCCAGGCTGATCACTACGAGAACGACCCATCGGTAGGCTGGGGGCGGCGGCGGTTTCAAGCCGCTCTGTGCCGACTGTGTTCCGTTCATCAGCGAGCCCGGTTAGATGGCGAAGAGAGAGTTCTCTGCCTGGCAGTTGGGCTCGGCAGTATCGGCAACCGCCGGAACTCGGGTCAAGGGCGTTCGGCCGAATGCGACCTCAGCAAGGCCGCGGCCTGGAGGGATCCCAGATTCTCCGCTTCCTCCAACGGCGTCGCGCAGTCGTCGATTCGAGTTCGAGCATCCGGATCGGCCCCTCTATCCACGAGCAGCTCCACAGAGAGCACGTCGTTGCCCGCCGCGGCGTAGTGGAGCGGCGTGTAGTCGTTCATGCCGCGCTGCTGGATGTCGGCGCCCGCCGCGAGGAGCAGACCGACGATCTCCTTCCGATCGCCTCGCCCGGTCGAGAGGGCGGCGATGACCGAGGGGAAGCCGTCGTGATCCTCGTAGTTGGGGTCGGCTCCGAGCTCCAGGAGCTCCTCGACGAGCGCGAGAGGACCGTGGTAGATCGCATACTCCAAGACCGAGCACGACATGAACGGCGCCTCGCAGTTGGGGAACCTGGCCGTGTCCTCGGCGGGGGAGAGAGCTTCGACGGCGGACCGGAGGGCTCCGAGGTCTCCTCTCCGGAAGATCTCGTGCACCTCCGTCGAATTTGGCGAGTTCCGGCTGGCCATCAATCGGGCGTCAATCCTGTATCCAAAGTGCCGCCAAGGAGGTGTGACCGGTTACCGAAGGCAGTAGTCATTCGTAGGGCATCCCGCAACGGCAGTCTCGAGACCGGGTGGTTGAACTGACGGGAGCGCATCGGCCGACGATTGGGCGTGGCCGGAGCGCTACTCGCGACAAATGGAGGGGAGGCTGTCAGATGTGGTGGAAACGATCCGCCGTCCTCGTCGCACTGGTCCTCGCGACCGCCAATCCCGGCCTCGCCCAGCGGCGGCCGGATACACACCAAGGCTTCTGGCTCAACATCGGCGGAGGGGCCGGTTGGCTCGAGGGCACGTCCGGAGGCGCGTTTACGGTCAGGATGGGGGGTACTCCGACCAAGAAAGTGCTCTTCGGGGGCGAGGTGGTCACCTGGTTTCGGGGCGGCGCCTCGAGCACCAACATCGCGGCGACGGGAATGCTGTACCCCTTCTACGAGCAGACCGGCAAGCCCGGCCACGACCTTTTCTTCCGAGGATCGTTCGGCCTGGCGGCGACCGACGGCGGGAGCACCGGGGTCGGCCTCATGGGTGGAACGGGCTACGACCTGCGTCTCGCGAACAACCTCTACGTCACCCCGAACTTCGACGTGATGGTGCAGATCTTCGATGAAACCACGCTGACCACCATTCTCTTCACGCTCAGCATCGGCTTCCACTGACGGGCACTCCGTGCGTATGATCTTCCGCCCAACCCTTCAGGAGCAGCGGATGCCTGGTACAGCGAAGAACACCCAAGCGTGTCTGCGGACGATCGTGGTCGGCAGCCTCGCCGCCGTCTCGAGTGTCGCGGGGGCCGGCAACTCGTACGCCCAAGCGACGGACGAGGCTGCGGATTCGATCCGGGCCGGACGCTTCGACTACGGCAAGATGTGGACGTTCGAGCACCCCCCGGCCCAGTACTTCACCGACACGTATGGTTTTTCGGCCGATGAAGCCTGGTTCGAGCGGGCGCGGCTCTCGGTGCTCCGAATCCCCGGTTGCTCGGCCTCGTTCGTGTCGCCAAACGGCCTCGTGGCGACGAACCACCACTGCGTGCGCAGCGCCGTGAGCAGGACGGCTCGATCCGGAGAAGATCTGCTCGACGATGGTTTTTACGCGGGCAGCCTGGCCGACGAGCGGCCGATCGACGGCTACTACGCAGATCAGTTGATCGCGATCGAAGACGTGACCGATGAGGTCGTCGCGGCATTGGCCGATGCGCCTTCGGATGCCGAGCGAGAGAGGGCCCGCGCGGAAGCCCTCGAGCGAATCCGCGAGCGTGGGCGGGCAGGCTTCATCGATCGGGGCGACTCGATCTGGGTGCAGGTAGTCTCCCTCTACAACGGTGGACGGCACTCGGCTTACGTCTTCCGGCGCTTCACCGACGTGCGCCTCGTCCACGCCGTGGAGCTCGAACTCGGCTTCTTCGGCGGCGACCCCGACAACTTCACTTACCCGCGCTATGCTCTGGACTTCGCGTTTCTCCGAATCTACGAGAACGATCAGCCGTACCGTCCGGAACATCACTTCGGGTGGAGCGAAGAGGGGATCGAGGAGGGTGACATCGTCTTCGTCATCGGCAACCCGGGCCAGACGAATCGGTTGAGCACGATCGCCCAGCTGGAATATCAGCGGGACATTCAGGTCCCGGCCCTCATCGGCTTCCTGGAGAGCCGGCTGGAAGCGCTGGACGCGTTCCGCATCGAAGAGCCCGAAGAGGCCGCGTCACTCGACATCAGAAACCGGATGTTCAGCCTCTCGAACTCGCTCAAGGCCTCTACCGGACGTCTGGAGGCACTGGTCGATCCGACGATCTTGGCCCGCAAGCTGGACGCCGAGAGACAGCTGCGAGACTCCGTCGCCGCCCACCCGGACCTCGAAGCGCGGTTTGGCGATGTCTTCCGCAGGCTGGAGGAGATCCAGTCCGAGAAGGCCGAGCATGCCGCGGCCTATGCGGCGTTTCTGGCCCAGACGAGCGGGACCTACGCTTCCGCGACGCTGCGGCGGGCCCTCCTGGCCGACGGGTATCTGCAGGCCCGAGCTGCCGGCGCCCCGGCGGACACTCTCGAACAGCTCAAGCACGAGGTGCTCGCCGTCGGCGACCAGCCAGTCGGGCTCGAGAGCCGATTGCTGGCTGCCCGGTTCGCCGACTTTGCGCGCTATTTCGGCGCGGAGCACGAGATCACGACGGCAGCCCTCCAGGGGAGACCGGCGAGCGAAGCCGCCGCAGACCTGCTCGCCGGCTCCGCGCTGGCCGATTCGGCAGGAGCCGCGCGGGCCCTCGAAGCGGGCCTGAGCCCGGCCGAAGATCCGGCGCTTCGGCTCGTAGCGGCCATGCTCACGATCACGCGGACGTACCGCTCCGAGTTCAACCGGCTTCAGACCGAGGAAAGCGAGCTGGCCGCCGAGCTCGGGCGAGCGCGCTTCGCCGTTTACGGGCGGAGCGTCCCTCCGGACGGAACGTTCTCTCCGCGCATCACCGACGGCGTTGTCCGGGGCTACGCGTACAACGGTACGCTCGCGCCGCCGTACACCACCTTCTTCGGACTGTACGACAGGCACATCAGCCATGAAGGCGACATAGACTGGGCCCTGCCTGACCGGTGGAGAGAGCCGCCGGCCGGGCTGAACCTCGGCACGCCTCTCAACTTCGTGTCGACGGCCGACACGTACGGAGGCAACTCGGGATCGCCCGCCGTGACGGCCGACCAGGCGCTAGTCGGCCTCAACTTCGACCGCAACATCCAGGGGCTCAGCCGGGACTTCATCTACCTTCCCGAGCGCGGCCGAAACGTGATGGTCGACGTACGAGCCATCCGGGAGGCACTCGACAAGGTCTACGACGCTGACCGGATCGTGCAGGAGCTCGTTACGGGACAGCTCTTCGAGACGGAAGCGGGCGCGGATGCGGCCGCCGCGTCGCGGTCTCCTTAGAGGACTACGGCGTAGAGGGCTACAGCGGCGTGAAGGGAGCGGTGGGAAGCGTCAGCAGCCGTTAGCAGCCGACGAGAAGCTCGTGCCGGAGGCCCACGTGCTCCAGGCGCTGCTCGCGAGACAGCTTCTTGGTGAACGCCGTGTACTCGCCCACGACATAGAAGTAGGACATGCGACCTCTCACATCCGCCTGCTCGTCCGATTGTCCCATTTCGCGGAAAAGATCGCAGACATAGGCGAGCCGCTTCTCGTCGACCCGGCGCACGACGGGGGCCGCGCGCTCGTCGTATAGCGCCCAGGCCCGTACGGCAGCGTCGTAGCGGTTGATCTCCTTTTTGGTGATGTACTCGAGGACGGCGAGCAGCTTGGCGCGCGGATCGCCGGACGCGCTGGAGACGTGGCCCTCAATACTGTCAGTGCTCTCTGTCTCCCAGTACTCCAGGAGACGGTCGAGAAAATCCTCCCGGTCCTTGAAGTGCCAGTAGAAGCTACCTTTGGTCACTCCGAGCGATCGGGCCATCGGCTCGACGCGCACCGCCTCCACCCCATCGACCCGCAGGGTCTCGATCCCGTGCAGTAGCCAGTCGTACCGGTCCAGCCGCTTCAGAGCAGTGCTTTCGGAGGCCACTTTCGCCATTTCTCCGTTGTCTGGTAACGCTTGAAGGCGCGTAAGCGTGCGGCGGGAGGGAGCAATTAGCGTTCCCGCCGTACACAATTGTACGCCGTATGGTACGGTAGATCAAGGAGATGGCCTGCAGGTCCGCAGGATTTCGATGATTTGATCCGCCACGAGAGCCCTCTCATCGGCTCCCCACTGCCCCACTCCGTCGAGCCCGAGGATCATTGAATACGCGAGGGTCGCCGAATGCTCCGCGCAGTCTCCGCACCCCCCATGTTTGAAGAACTTGACCAACGACTCCCAGCGGGCCGTATCGACCTCGAACAACGCGCGTTCGGCAGCCTTGTCCGTTTCGGCCCAGGCCCGCATCGCCGCGTCGTACCGCATTCGTCCCATGTCCGGGATGTAGTCGCAGACGAGCCTATGAACCCACTTTTCGACCGTCGGCTCCCACTTGATCATCACCTCGAACGGGGTCGGCGCGTAGCGGTGCATCCAATGCGTGGGCAGCTGCTCCACCAGATCTTCCAGGTTCTCGAAGTGGTGGTAGAACGAGCCACGCGTGATTCCGAGCCGGCGCGCGATCTTGTCGACCGCCAGGCCACCCGGACCCTCCGCTCTAAGCTGCTCGAGGGCGGCCGTGAGCCACGTCTCCCGGCTTTGCACGGCGTTCTTCTTCGATCCCGAGCCCTCGCTTGCCATTCCGATTCAGTCCCCGGACCCGGGCGGAATCGCACGGCCGGCCAGCTCGTTCTCGATCTGTTCGACCAGTCGGCTCATCAACTCCTCCATCTGGCGCTTGCGACCCCTATGGTGCACGCGGAAGATCGCTCGCGCCGCGCCGTAGGACGCCCCGATCGCGACGACCGGAAAGGCGATTGCGAGCGCCACGGATCCGAGTGCTGTACCCAACGCTGCTCCCGCACCGAACCCGACCCCACCACCGACTCCACCCAACATTCCACCGAAGATCCCGCCTGCGAAGCCCGCGAGCCGTTCCTCGATCCGGATGAGCGTCTCGCCGTTTCGGGAGGCGACGAGAACCTGCTGGGAGGAGGTGTTCGTATCCGAGCGCGAGCTCCAGGTAAGCGTCTTGCCCACCGCGCTCGCGTTTCCCTGACCGACCGTGGCCACCTGCATCACCGGCACCAGCTCCTCGAACCGACTCTCGGGGAACTCGCCAGGCAGGGTCCGCTCGATGACGATGGCGATCGGCGATCCGGCGAGCTTCGCCCAAACGTCCGGGCTTCCACCGCCCTCGAGCTCGGCGGCGGCGCGCTGCAGGTAGCGAGGATCGATGCCCACCTCGGCGCCGACCTCCTGGAGCTCGGCCAGGGTCAGGCCCGTCGGGTCCAGGGCAGAAGGCTCCGCGCGCTGCAGCTCGGTGGCCTTCCGCAAGATGAGGCCAACCTCCTTCTCGGAGTAGCGCCGCGAGCCGCTTTCCATATCGGACATCCGTCCAATCTGCGGCTACGGGCGCATCTCTTCCAGCGGCCTCAGTTCTCGCCCTTCATGCGCGGCCACAGCTCCTGTAGCGTCTCGCGGGGGCCCCGGCCAATGAAGAGGGTCAGATCACGCTGCTCGGTGACGGCGTAGGGGTGTGTGATGGAACCGGCCGGCTCGAGGCTCTCGAAAAAATCCTCCAGGTCGGACCTCTCGAAGCCGTGCAGAATGACCACCTCGCCAGGCAGCTCTCCGGGACCGAAAAACCAGTACGAGCCGACGAACGCTCTCGCCCTGGGAAGCCCCCGGCTCCGGCCGTAGAAATCGATCGCCCCGGCTTCCCCGTAATTCGATGCCAGGATCACGGCTCGGGAGCGCTCCTCGCCGGTCAGCGAATCGTAGACCCGGCTGATCTCCGAGACCTGCTCTTCCCAGTTGAGCATGTCCGCGTAGTCCTGAGGAATCCGCTCCCGGGCGCCGACGTTGGTCACGGCCGCACTTTGGAGGCCGATGGCCACCAGGTACTTCTCCATCCTGGCAGGCCTCAAGATCGGGAGACCGAGCGGAAGCAGGACGACCAGGTAGACCGCCATTGCCCCCACGACACCCCAACGGACGAGGGGCCGCCAGCGCGGTCTCTGAATCCTCTCCACGAGGACAGCTCCGGCGCCGAACATCACGGGATAGACGGGACCGGCGTAGTAGCTCTTCCCGTGAAGCACGAGGAGGAGGCCGAAGGCCGCGACGGCGGTCCATCCGGCGAGCCGGTAGCGCCGACCGATCCTTCCCAGGGCCAGTCCGAAGGCACCGGCCACGGCCAGGAGGAAACCCGTGTGCATCTTGGCCTGATCCAGCAGAAAGGAGACAGCGGAAACGCGGGCGAGCTGCGCCCGCTGCAAATCATCCATCTGGATCATCACCGGAAAGCCCAGATTGAGCTGACCGATGATTGACGGGCTCCCAATCAGGAACGCCAGCAGGCCGGCGGCCCAGGGCCAGGGAGTGGCCAGCCACCGTCGTTCTCGGGTAATCAGCAGGGCAACCAGGGTGGCGAAGCCGAAGACCAGCAGGCTGAACTTCGTCAGGAGGCCCAGGCCGGTTGCCGCACCGTAGGCCAGCCACCAGCGCGGATCACCGGTCGAGCCGAGCCGTAACAGCGCGAGCAACGCAAGCGACCACCAGAGCTGATCGAACACGACCGGCTGGAAGAGGTTACTGGCCCGGAGGAAGAGTGTGCTGGCCAGAACAGCCAGCGCAGCGAGTCCTTGCGAGAACCGGCCGCCGCCGAGCTCTCTAGCGGCGAGCGCCGCGATGACCACAAGTGCCGCTCCGGCCAAAGCGGGCGGCAAGCGAATCGCGAGGAGCGAGTCGCCGAGAAGGAACCGGACCGTTTCGGAGAGCATGGCGATGAACGGCGGGAAGTCCATGTGCCAAAGCCGCAGGTGTTCCCCCATCGCCATGTAGAGGAACTCGTC
>JBDHGL010000051.1:0-24532 GCA_039589875.1 Gemmatimonadota bacterium | reverse complement strand
ACAGACTGGATCTCTCGCCTCCGGACGATTCTCGACCACGGAGAGTCGAGGGAGTTCGAGCCGTTCGACCGGTTCGCCCAGTTCGAGGAGTCGCGAGGCAAAAGCATGGACGAGCTCTTGGCGGAGTTCGCGGTCCGGCGCGCCGAGAATCTGTCCTTTCTACGAGCGCTCGATCTGCAGCCGGAAGATCTCGAGCGGACCGGGAGTCACCCCGACCTCGGCATCGTGACGCTGGGTGAGTTGCTCGCCACGTGGGTCGTGCACGATCTCGGACACATCGCCCAGATCGGCCGCGTGATGGCAAAGCAGCTCGGCGATGAAGTCGGATCCTGGCGTGCCTATCTGCCGGTTCTTGCTCCAAGACCGGTCGGCTAGACTCGAGCTTTGAATCCCGGATCCTCAAGCGGAGGATACGCAAGCGACAGTAAAGCGGCGCCGCCCGCGCGGCCGCTGCTACGCGATCGTCACCGCGGCTCCGCCGGGAGGTGCATCAGACGATCGCCGCCGATCCTGATCCGGATCCCCTCAAGATCTCCGAAGGCCCAGCCGAACCCGATCATCGGCACCTCCAGGAACCAGAGCTTGGGCGGGCGATCGAATGTGAAGAGGGCACCGATTGTGAACTCGGCCTCCACCGGATTGCTCTCGCCGTCGAGCGACTTGAAGTCCAGAGGAGAGAAGAGGTAGCTGGCCTTGACCCACGCTCCCAGCTGGGGTGTGTGCTCACCAAGGCTGAACCAGAGCGGATGCCGAGCGTCCGTGTAAACGCTCAGGCTCCCGACGTCGCTGTCCGAGGCGTCGATCACGAAAGCCCTCGTGTACTCGAGCTTCGGCTCGAGTCCCAGCTCAAACCGCCCGGCTGGAAACACGAACTCGGTCTGGACTCCCCCCGCCGCGATGATGGCCGGGTCGTCCAGGCCGGTGCTCGATCCGACGCCGAGGTCGATGAAAGGGCGAACCAGCGAGCGCTGCCCCGTCGGAAAGACGAAGCCTATGCCGGGTACGACCGCACCCAGCGAAACGCTCTCGAGATCCACTCCGTCCGGCGATTGGAAATCGAGGCCGGCGAACTGGATCGCCAGACGAAGGCGAAGCCCCCACGAATGCTCCTCCCAGGAGCGCAGCGTGAAGGCCGGCCTGATGCCGAAGAGCGAGGCCCGTTGCCGGGCCACGTTGTCCTGGCGAAAGCCGTCGGGAAACGGCAGAGCCCGGTCGACAAAGTCTGATGGATCGACCGAGGACTCCTCCTGCGCCAAGCCTGCCGCAGTATCGATCGAGCAGGCGCAGAGGACGCACACGATCACGCGGATAGCTGCCTTCCACGCGACCTGTGGCGCAAGAAACGCCGCTCCCGCTTCGGTCCTCATGCGGTAGCCTATCCGTCGAGCAGGCCCGCCGCCAAGAAAGCCGATCTTGTGCCGCCCCAAGCGGCGGAGTACCGGTATAGGTCCATGACCATCGTCTACGATGTCGACGACCGTCCCCCGGCGCGTGAGGCTCTGGCGCTCGGGACTCAGCATCTCGTCGCGATGCTCCTCGGAAACATCACGCCGCCCCTGATCATCGCCGGGGCGCTTGGTCTGGCAACGGGCGACACGGCAGTGCTAATGCAGGCGGTTCTCCTGGTCGCAGGACTATCCACGCTTGTCCAGGCCTATCCGATCGGACCCGTAGGCGGGCGCATTCCGATCGTGATGGGAACCAGCATCGCGTTCGTCGGCGGGAGCATCGCCGTCGGCAGCCGGGCCGGATTGGCGGCCGTCTTCGGCGCATGCCTGGCCGCGTCGTTCGTCGAGATCGGAATCGGCTTCTCCTTCGCCCGGCTGAGGAAGTGGTTTCCGCCCCTGGTCACGAGCATCGTCGTCATGCTGATCGGCCTGACCCTGATCCCGGTGGGCGTCGATTATGCCGCCGGGGGCATCGGAGCGGCCGACTACGGCTCCCTGAAGAACCTGGCGATCGCCTCCACGGTGTTTCTGGTCACGCTCGTCCTGAACCAGTTCGGCAAGGGCTTCTGGGCGTATGCCAGCGTTCTGGTCGGCGTCGGCGTCGGCTACGGGTTGGCCTGGGCCGTCGGCGTCGTGGAATTCTCACCTGTGAGCGAGGCGGGCTGGCTGACGGTGCCCAGGCCATTTGCCTTCGGCCTGTCCTTCGAGTGGAGCGCGATCCTCGTGATGGCGTTCATCTACGTGATCAGCGCCATGGAGACCGTCGGCGACATCACGGGGGTCCTCGCGGCGGCGGGAAGAGAACCCAGCGATCGAGAGCTGCGCGGAGGGCTGGTGGCCGATGGGGTGAGCAGCGGCTTCGCCGCGATCCTCAGCGCCTTTCCGACCACCTCCTATTCACAGAACGTCGGTCTCGTCAACTTCACCGGCGTCGTGAGCCGGCACGTGACGGCGGTTGCCGGCGGGCTGCTGGTGCTGCTCGGCGTCGTGCCCAAGATCGGGGCCACGCTCGCCACGATCCCGCCTGCCGTCATCGGAGGTGCCGGTCTGATCATGTTCGCGATGATCTTCGCCAGCGGCGCGGCCATCTTCAGGCGGAGCGTGCCTCTCACGCAGCGCAGCCTGGTGATCTTGGCCGTTTCGGTGGGCCTCGGGCTTGGCGTCGAGCTGCGGCCGGACGCGCTGCAGCAGCTTCCGGACGGCCTCCGAAACTTCCTCGGGACCGGGTTGATCACCGGTGGGATCACCGCTCTGGCGCTCAACGCGATCCTTCCCTGGCGTGAGAGCGAAGAGGATCGGACGGCTTCGACCTGAGTCCATACGCAGGCGCATTGTTGAAACGGCGTTGGTGCCGTAGGATCCGGCCGCGGATTCGGCGCCGCATCTAGCGGTGCGTGATGAAACGGTACTGGGAAAGGCGGAGAAGGGGGTGGAGGGTGAAACGGATTCGAGGGTTTCTTCTCGTCGGAGTCTTCATAGCGGCGTCGGCAGAGGGCGCCGCCGGACAGATCATCGAGCTGATCGTTCCTCAGGTGGGCGTCAGCTTCATTAGCTACTCGGGGGAGAATGTAACCTCGGACACCGGAATCGGGTTCGAGGCTGGAGGAAAGCTGCGGGCGGGCAGCCGCTTCTATGTGGAGGCCGGCTTCTTCTGGTCGACCGCAGGGGCCGACGTGACGATCCCTGCGGAGGGCGCGACGCCGGACGAGCTCAGGATCCAGGATGTGAGCTTTCCGGTCTCGATCGGCTTCAAACTGATCAAGACGAGGCCTCTGGCGCTCCGCCTGTTCGCGGGAGTCGTGCCGGCCTTTCCGACCAGCGTCTCCGAAAACGATCTCGGCATCATCAAAGATGATCTGAAGAGCACCCTGTGGGCCGGCCGCGCCGGTCTGGGCTTGGATCTCGTTCTCTTCACGGTAGATGCCGGGTACGACTTCGGAACGAGCGGCATCCTGGAGACGGGTCCCGAGAGCGTGAAGCGGAATGATTTCTGGATCGATTTCGGGCTGCGGTTCGGCTTCTGATCCAGCGCCGGTGGCGTCGAGCGAGCTGCAGCCTCAAACTGTGCATTCCGTCGACCGGCACAACCGAGAGAAAAAGGAGAGGGAAGTGCGCAAGTTGAGAAGTGTAGTTATCGCTCTGCTCGTCACGGGCGGGCTCTTGGGAATCGCCGAAACGTCGGCGGCGCAGGATTCACCCATCCTGGATCGGGTGATCCAGAGCGGCAAGCTGAGGGTGGGGATGTCCGCGACACAGCCTCCGTTCAACGCCCGGAGCCGAAGCGGCGAGATGATCGGCCTCGAGGTCGACCTCGCCACGATGCTGGCCAACGCGATGCGCGCCGAGCTCGAGATCGTAAACCGTCCCTTCGGTGAGCTTCTTTCGGCCATGGCCGGCGGAGAGGTTGACATGGTCATGTCCGGTATGGCAATCACGCCTCAGCGGGCGCAGGCCTCGGCGTTCATCGGACCCTATATGCTCTCCGGAAAGTCGATCCTCACCAAATCGACGACGCTGGCCAACGCCACCGGGATGGAGGATCTGGATAAGCCGGAGGTACGCCTCGCCGCTCTGTCGAACTCCACCAGCCAGGAGTTCGTGGAGGATTACACGTCCAATGCGCAGCTGATCACGGTGGCCGAGTACGATGAGGCCGTGAGCATGCTGCTCGCGGGCGAGATCGACGCGCTGGTCGCGGACATGCCGATCTGTCTCCTGTCCATGCTGCGGCACCCGGACCAGGGGCTGGCGACGCTCCGGCAGCCGTTCACTGTCGAGCCGATCGGCATCGCGGTGCCGGCCAACGACCTCAAGTTCCGCAACCTGATCGATAACTACCTCGAAGCGATCGAGAAGACGGGCATCCTGGAGCAGCTGCGCAAGGCGTGGCTCGAGGACGGCGCCTGGGTCGCTGCATTACCGTAGGCTTTCCGTCCGGTCGAGCGCCGGGAGCCCTGTCTGTCGGGGGCTCCTGGCGTAAGACTTTCCACCACACACAGATATGAGAACCTCCCGACTCGTTCGCCGAGAGCGACAGCTACATCATCATGCGGTGCCTTGGCTCCGTTCGCCCTCGGGTCGTCCGAGCGGCAGCGGTTTGAATAGATCGATGTCCGAAACCCCGCCGCCGCGATTCGAAATCGCGGCTCTCGGCGCGGGAGAAAAGTCGAATCCACGTGTATCCGTGCACGTCTCGCCGGCTTCTGGCGCCGGCACTCCTGGCGACCCTTGCCGCTCTCGTTCCACCGTCTCCGCCGGCTATCTACGCGCAGGATCCGAGCGAAGAGCTCGGCACGTGGATCCAGTACTTTGGAGACAACCGGATCAGCGATCGATTCAGCCTCCACACGGAGGTCGAGTATTGGCTGTGGGAGGCCGCGTCGAACCCGCACGTTTTGATCGTGCGCCCGGCGGTGAACTTCCATCTGAAGGGCGGGCCCTTCTTCACGGTCGGCTACACCTACGTGAAGAGCTGGCCGTTCGAAGAGGAAGGGGTGACGACCAGCCAAAACCACCTGTTCGAACAGCTGATCCTGCGAAGTCCGGTCTGGCGGATCAGGTTTTTCCACCGCTACAGGTTCGAGCTGCGGTGGATCAAGTTCGGCGATGCGGAGGGCACCGACTTCTCCACTCGCCTGCGCTACATGCTCCTCGTCCAGCTGCCTCTCACGCGCCCCGCCATCGAGCCGAACACGCTTTACTTCACGACCTACAACGAGCTGTTTCTGAACACGAGCGGCCGGGACGACGTGTTCGACCAGAACAGGCTGTATCTGGCTCTCGCCTATCAGATCACGGGCGATTTTTGCGTGCAGACGGGATTCCTGTTTCAGATGTTCGACGAGCGGACGTTCGAGCGGCTTCAGTTCGTCTTCTTTTACAACCCGGATCTCCGGTAGCTTTCACCGGCTCCCCCTTGAGCTGCGGACCGACGCATCCGCGAGGTCCTTGCACGGAGCGGTGCCGGAAGGTAGCTCGAAGTTCATGAAACGTAAGAAAGGAGACCTACCTTGGGACTGATCGAATTCGTAAAGGAAGCAGGCCAGAAGCTCGGCCTCGGGAAGAGTACCGAGGAGAAGGAGATCGAGGAGTACATCGAGGAATCCACGAAGGCCAACGCGCTCTGGCACCTGGTCAGGGGCCTCAGCCTCGAGATCGAGGATCTGAACATCCAATTCGACGACGGAGTCGCGACCGTGACGGGCCGGACCTCCACCCAGGCAGAGCGTGAGAAGGTCGTGCTGGCGGTCGGTAACGTGGAGGGCGTGGCCGCAGTCGATGATCAGATCGAGGTCGCCGCGCCGGAGCCGGAGGCGGTTTTCTATACCGTCGTCTCGGGGGACACGCTGTCCGGAATCGCGCTGGCGCAGTATGGAGATGCGATGAAGTACGTGGCGATCTTCGAGGCCAACCGGCCCATGTTGGAGAACCCGGACCTGATCTATCCGGGGCAGGTTCTGCGCGTCCCTCCGCTCTGAGTTTGAAGAGCGGTTGCTACCCGGGTCCCAGAAGGCTTGTCTGGGCCCTTCCAATGAACGCGAAACCATCACACAGGAGGATCTCATGGCCGTAGCGAAAGTCATAGAAGTTCTCGGCGAAGGCGCCAGCATCGAGGGTGCGGTCGAGTCGTTGCTCGCCGGAGTGGAAGAGAGCGTCCGAAACGTGCGTTCCATCTACGTCGAGAGCATCCAGGCAGTCGTGGAGGACGGCGCCATTTCGCGCTACCGGGTGGACGGCAAGGTTACGTTCGTCGTCGATTGAGCGGTGCGGCCTCCGGGGGCCGTCTGGCCTGGGAGAGACCTGCGAGGGTTCTTCGGCCGGCGGCCCCGCGGTAGCGCGGCGATACACTGAAGGGGGTTTGGTTTGATAAACGCCCGTAGGAGTAACCAAGCAGCGTTTGGCGGCCTGGTCGTGCTGACCGCACTGGCGTGCTCGGCTGGTTCTCTGGAGGCGCAATTCGCCGGCAGAGTGCACGCTGGTCCCGGGTTCGGCGATGGTTATGGAACCATGATCGGCGGCTCGGTGGGAATCGAGTTTCCCCTGCTGTTCGGGGAGCCCGCCTATGTCGGGCCATGGGCGATGTACAACGCCGGCGGCGAGTTCGTGCGAGAGGATGAGCTCTGGGATCAGAAGTCGACCTTCGTCGGCATCGAAGGCGGCGGGATGTTCCTCCAGAAGCCGTTCATGATCCGGGGAGCCGGGAACATCGCGGCCGCGTTCATCACTACGGAGCGAGAGAGCGTCGACGGGACGATCAGCGAAACCGGGCTAGATCTCTGTGGGGCAAGTTTTACGCGGCCGTCGAGCCCTACACTTTCCTCATCGTCGGCAACGACAACATGGGGTCGTCCTTCTCCCTCTTCTTCACGTTCGGCTATCGACCCCGATACAAACCGAAGGATGAGTGAGGGGAATCTAACCGGAAGCCAGAGTGCATCCGAGAATGGGGGTATTGGGATGAACACACTGAGAGTCGTTGCCCACCTGCAGGCCCGCCCCGATACGGCAGACCAGCTGCGTGAGGCCCTGGCGGCTTTGGTCGTCCCCACCCGGCAAGAGGCCGGTTGCATCAGCTACGAGATGCTCGAGGATATCGAGGATCGGACGAAATTCACGTTCGTTGAGGAGTGGCGGGACGGCGAGGCGCTCGAGGCCCACTTCGAGACCGAGCATATCCAGGCTGCCATCTCTCGCTTCCCGGACCTGCTGGCCGCCGATCTCGATTTGAGAAAATACACACTGGTCAGGTAGGACCCGACGGGAGGGTCCGGGGTAGTTGAGCCGTTCCCACCCTTGCCCCGCGCGGCCGGGGCATGCACCACCGAAGTCCATCCGAGGAGTTACCGATCATCCAAGTTGAAACACAGCACGGCGCCCCTTTCGCCGAATTAGGTCTGGCGCCGAGGCTCGTAGAGGCAGTTCTGCGAGCCGGATATACAGAACCCACCGAGATCCAACGCCAGGCAGTGCCCGCCGTGCTCGAAGGTCAGGACGTCCTGGGCACTGCTCACACGGGAACCGGAAAGACCGCTGCCTTCACTCTTCCGATGATCCAGCGGCTGGGTGAAGACATCGTTCATGGCCGGCCCCGCGGACTCGTGATCACACCAACACGAGAGCTGGCTCAGCAGGTCGCGGCGGCCGTGGAGACCTACGGAGTGACATCCGACGTCGAATGCGTAGTAGTGCACGGCGGCACCCGGACGGGCTCGGAGAGGCAGGAGCTTCGGTACGGCTGCGACGTGCTCGTTGCCACGCCGGGCCGCCTCCTGGATCACGTCGGCCGAGGATCCGTCGATCTTTCCGAGGTCGAAACGCTCGTTCTGGACGAAGCCGACCGCATGCTCGACATGGGCTTCATCGACGATGTGAAGAAGATCGTCGCCGCCACGCCGAGCTCCCGCCAGACGCTGCTCTTCTCGGCCACCATGCCGAGTGGCGTTCTCTGGCTGGCCCACGAGATGATGGTGGATCCGGTACGCGTTCAGGTGGGTCTCGAGCGCGCCGCCGATGGGATTCGCCAGATCATGCACCCGGTGGATTGGCCGCTGAAGCACAAGCTGCTCCTGCACCTTCTGGAGGAGAGAACGTCTGGCCAGGTGCTGATCTTCACGCGAAGACGAACCACGACGACCTACTTGGCGGAGTATCTTGGCTCACGAGGGGCCTCGGTGGATGACCTGCACGGTGGGAAGCCACAGAACGAGCGGGATCAGAGCTTGGCAAATTTCCGTTCAGGAAAGACCCGGGCTCTCGTCGCCACGAACGTTGCGGCTCGAGGTCTGGACATCCGTGGCATCCGGCACGTGATCAACTTTGATGTGCCCGAAGATCCGCGTGACTACGTTCACCGGGTGGGTCGAACCGCCCGCGGAGACGAGACCGGAGAGGCGTTGACCCTGATGTCGCCGAACGACTGGCACCTCGTGCGCGACATCGAGGTTCTCACCGGCGCACCGATCGAGCGAGAGCAGGTAGAAGGCTACGAGCCCAGCACGGCTCCGCCACCCGCCACGGTTGACGTCGAGAGCAACGGCGACGGATTGAACGGACCGCGGTCGGCCCTGTCTCGTGGGATTCGGCGCAGGCCAGGTAGGTAGAAGAAGGTCGCAGCTCCGAGCCTCCGCTCAACAGCGATCCGAGCCTCGGCTCAGTCGAGAGGCTCGCCCCAAACCGTGTCGATCTTCTCTCTCCCGATCATTTGCCCGGGTGTATAGCCGCCGAACTCGTGCCTCGGGCCAGGGAAGCCGATGACCTTCCAGCCTATGTAGTCCTTGTTGCCACCGTAGCTCGGGTATGCCAGGAATCCGATGATCGTGTGGCTCCGTATGATCGCGAAGAAATCTGCCGGGGCGACGACGGCCGACGACCAGGTCCTGATGCTGCCGGCCTCGGCGGCCAGGAGGATCTCGTCCTGCCGCTCGGGAGCGAGCTTCACAAAAGGCTCCCCGTACAGCTCCACGGCCGCTTCGTTGGTTTCGCGCAGGCCCTCGAAGTACACCGGCCTGTAATCGGTGTCCTCATGAGCCAAGGCCTTGTCGATGAAGTTCACACAGCCGGCCTCGATGGCGCCGGGCTCATGATCGGTGGGGATGATTCGGCCGGTAATCGCCTCGGCGAGATCCCACTCTGGGTCCGATAGCACGAGCCGCTCGGTGGACTGTCGAGCTGCCTGGAGAGCGAGTGGGCGGGGGACGTGCATGAGCACCCAGAGCGTGGCTCCGCAGCGAGTGCCCCGAGACAGGAAGTCTCGTCGCGTGAGATCCTCTCGTCGCGTGGCCTGGTCACGATACTTCAAAGGACCCCCCTCTTCGCTTCCGACACGAAATGACCGGCCACCCGATATGCGTTCGCGAGGATGGTGAGCGTCGGGTTGTAGCCTGCCGACGTCGGGAAAACGCTTCCGTCCACGATCCACAGGTTCGGGACGTCGTGGCTCCGGCACCATCGATCCACGACGGACCGGTCGGGATCGCTCCCCATCCGGCAGGTGCCCATCAGGTGAGAGCCACCCCGCATGGGCTTCTGCTCTGTAACGGTGATCGGAATCCAGCTTTCCTCCGCCCGGAGTGCCTCACCGATCTCGAGCAACCGCTTCTCGAACCAGCGCGCCATGGCCAGGTCGTTGGAGTGTTGGCGATGGGTGATCCGTGGCGCGGGAAGGCCGTACGTGTCCGTCACATCGGGATCCAGATCGATTCGGTTCGACTCGATAGGCAGGTCTTCCAGCAGCGCCGCCGCACCGACGATGCGCGGAAACTTCCGCAGATAGTCCTTTAGATCGCTTCCCCAGGAACGCTCACCGCTCGATCCTGCATGGCTCACGAAGGCGTAGGAGAGAGGCAGCTTGTGAGGGAAGTTGGCCTCGATAACGACGCCGCCTCGGATAAACCCGCGGCCGGGGTCGCTGGGGTGCAGGTCGTCGATCGCCTGGTGAGTCTCGAGTCCCGTGAAGCCGTACGCCGGTTCGTCGGTCAAGAAGGAAGCCTGGACCACGGCATGGAACATCAGGTTTCGGCCGACCAGGCCACTCGAATTGCCGAGGCCGTGTGGAAAGGACCCGGACTGGGACATGAGAAGGAGATGAGGCGTGCCGATCGCGTTTCCGGCGACGACCACGTGACGAGCTTGCACCTCCCGCTCGGCCCCTTGCTCCTGATCCAGATAGCGCACGCTCCGGGCGCGACCGTCCGGGCCCACCGTGATCTCCATGGCGAGAGAGTTCGGACGAAGGTCTAGCAGTCCGGTGGCTTCCGCGGCCGGTAGCGTTACCGAGAACGGCGTCGCCTTGGCGTTGATCGGGCAGCCGTAACCGGAGCAGGCTCCGCCCAGTAGGCAGGCGGGACGGCCGCCGTACGCGCGTGAGTTGATGGCCATCGGCGTCGGGAAGGGATTGTAGCCCAGCCTGGTCGCGCCTTGGGAGAAGAGTCGACTGGCGGTTCGGTCGGGAATCGGAGGGTTCGGGAAGCCGCGCTTCCGCGGGGGGCCGAACAGGTTCGCGGACGCATCGCCCGAGACGCCGAACTGCTGCTCGGCGCGCTCGTAGTACGGCTCGAGCTCCGCGTAACCGATCGGCCAGTCCGCCAGACTGGCCCCCGGTACCGGTCCCTCGGTCGAGAGGACCCTGAACTCGTCGGGCCGGAACCGCCAGTTCCAGCCTCCCCAGATCACCATGGTGCCGCCTACACAGTGGGCGACGTAGTTGAACCGCCCCGCTTCGGCGTCGCTCTCGTCGTCGGGCCGCCAGGTCTCCACGAGGTCCGGCGAGAAGAGCGGCACCGTGCCCAGCTCGTCGTCGCTTACGAAGTCCCGGTTGCGCAGGTGAGGCCCACGCTGCAGAGCCACGACGCGGAAGCCGGCAGCCGTGAGCTCCTGTATCATCACGCTGCCGCCGGCTCCTGTGCCGATCACGCAGACGTCGTATTCCTCGCGCTTCATCTCGGTGTGCCCATAGAGTGATCCTATCCTCCTGTAAGACCCCTCTCTACCTTGGGTGAGCCGCAATTCGTCACGGACTCGACTCCCCGGGGGGCGCAAGACGGCCATGAGACTCCGAGCGGTTTTTCTCCTTTGCACCACTCTTCTGGTCTTTTCTGATGTGCCATCCGGCGCTCAGACGACAGCGACGTCGCAACCCGACACGATCACCATGGTGCCCGGCCCGGACTACGCGGCTGGCGGCTTTCACCGCTTCCTCTGGGGAGCCCACTACCGAGACGCCTGGACCGCTTCGGTTCGCGTGCCGGTGCTGGACCTGGCCAGCTACGCCGGTGGACTCACGCCGCTGAGCGCAGGCGGCGGCCTGCAGACGAAGTCGCTGTGGTTGGCGGGAGCTGACGGCAAGCCCTATGCGTTTCGCTCCGTCTACAAGAACGCCACGCCGCTCGTGCCCGAGCTCCTCCGCAACACCTTCGTTGAGCAGATCGCTCAGGACCAGATGAGCACGCAGTTCCCGGCCGGCGCCCTGGTCGCCGATTCGTTGCTCGTGGTGGCCGGCGTTCCCCATACTCGCCCCACGCTCTGGGTGCTGCCGGATGACGCTTCCCTGGCGCAATTCCGAGAGGAGTTCGCCGACGTCTTGGGGCTCCTCCAAGAGCGCCCTGTCGACGACGAGGAGTCGATCGCCGCTTTCGCCGGCGCGGAGGACGTGATCGGCACCGATGAGCTGATGGACCTGGTTCAGGCCAGCCCCTCTCAACGAGTGCGCTCCCGCGCCTACGTCGCCGCTCGTCTGCTCGATATGCTGGTCGCCGACTGGGATCGGCACGCCGATCAGTGGAAGTGGGCCAGCTTCGCGGACTCTTCACCCGGCTGGAGGCCTATCCCGAGGGACAGAGACCAGGCGTTCGCCAAGTTCGACGGGCTCCTCCCGAGTTTGGGCCGAGTGAGATTCCCGGCGGTCTCGACGTTCGGCGAGAAGTACGGAGATCCCGTACGTCTGCACTACAACGCGCGCTTCTTGGACCGGCGCTTCCTGACCGAGCTGGAGCGTGCGGTCTGGGACAGCACCGCGGCGGTTCTGGCAGCCAAGCTCACGGACGACGTGATCGACGGTGCCGTCGGCAGGCTCCCGCCCGAGATCCTGGCCGTTGAGGGAGAATTTCTCTCTGCATCGCTGAAGGCCCGCCGCGACGCTCTCCCCGAGGCGAGCGGGGAGATGTACGAGCTGCTGGCGCGGGAGCCGTACGTGCACGCCAGCGAAGCAGCCGAGATTGCCGAGATCGGTCCGACGGGAGCGGGAGGCGTAGAGGTCTCGATCCGCTCCGCCGACCCGGGATCGGAGCCCTACTTCCGGCGTCGCTTCGACGCTTCCGAGACGTCGGAGATTCGGCTCTATCTGCACGGCGGAGACGACCGCGCCGTGATCGGCGGTGACCGGGGCCTTCCGATCAAGGTCCGCATCATCGGTGGTCCGGGTGACGACGAGTTCCACTTCGAAAACCGCACGGGGAACGTCAGCCTGTACGACTGGAGGGGCACCAACCGGGTGACGGGCGAGCGAGACTCCGGCATTGACTCGCGACCCTACCCGGATGCGCCGCTGGTTCCACCGCCAAACTCGAGGCCGCCACCGCGGCACTGGGGCGGCATGGGGTTCGGGCTGGGGACAATCGGATACAGCCCGGATTACTTCCTCATCCTCGGCTACGGATACACATGGTTCGACTACGGATTCCGGAAGGACCCCTGGGCCTCGAAGATCAAGCTGGATGGCCGCGTGGCCACGAAGGGAAGGGGGGCGCTCAGCTTCCTGGCCGATTTCAGGCCACAGAACTCCTCGCTCTTCATACCGATCGACGTCTACCTCTCCAGCCTGGACATCCTCCATTTCTACGGGGTCGGCAACGACACGGAACTTCCGCCGGGCGTGAGCGGGGCCGACTTCTTCGATGTCCGGCAGACCGTGCTCAGAGGGGAAGGCGGCGTGGGCTGGTCGTTCGGGCCGCTGGCGGATCTGGCCTTCGTTTTGACCGGAGGGTACTCCAACACGGCTGACGACCTCGACAGGCTTATCGGGCAGGTCCAGCCCTACGGGGCCGACAACTTCACCTCGCTAGGCACGAAGCTGCGGTTCGATCTGCAGACACGGCAGCCGGGCCTGTTCGAGGTCGCCGAACCCGATCCGCACGTTTGGCTCCACGTGGGCGGCAGCTTTTATCCCGCGGCCCTCGACGTCATCGAATCGTACGGTACCGCCGAGTTGGCCAGCGGCGCCGGGTTCCCGATCGGCCTCCGTAACTCGGAAGTGGCCGTGCGAGCGGGGGGGAAAAAGGTTTGGGGTCTCGCCCCGTTCTACGATCTCGCCTACATCGGCGGAAACGAGAGCCTCCGAGGCTGGCCGATGCAGAGGTTCGCGGGGGATGCCTCACTGTATGGCAGCGGATCGCTGAGGTTGGACCTCTTCGACTACCGCCTCGTTTTTCCGTCCAGCTTCGGGATCCTCGGGCTGTTCGACCTCGGCCGCGTCTGGGTAGACGGGGAGTCGCCAGGCGGCTTCCACACGGGCTACGGCGGCGGCATCTGGATCGCGCTTCGTGGAACCAGCTCGATCCTGTCGATCGCCTACGCCACCAGCGCCGAGGATCAGGGCATCTACATCAATATGGGCTTCGCCTACTGAGCGAAGTCTTGCGGCAGCTGGCTACTGACGCCTAGCGAACCAGAGCATCCAGCTCCGCGACGTCCAGACCTGCGGCGCGATAGTGCTCCCGCGCCAGCGCGAGCGCCGTGAAGCCATCCTCGTAGGCAGCGAAGTTGCCATCGTCGTCCGTGAAGATCAGCCCGCCGCTGATCACGAACAGGATGAGGGCAGGCTCTTCGGCATCCTCGGGGATGAAAAGCGTGTGGGATTCGCCGGACGGCTCGAAGATGAAGGTGCCGGCTTTCGCGACCCAATCGTGCTCCAGGTAGCGCCATTCCCCCTGCAGCGTCCATCCCTGCACCGTGCTGACGTGGTAGTGCTTCGGGATCACCGTCCCCGGCAGGGCCTTGAGGATCGCCGTGAAGCCTCCCGTAGTGACGTCGAACCGGCAGGGCTGGAACCAGGCTGTCTCACCGTACGGGACCCAGCGGCGATCATCCTCGAGATCCAGGTCCGTGATGAAGTGATCTCTTTGCCGTGCAGCGGCCGTCAGGCCGTCATCGAAGCTCGCGAAGGTGTCGACGGGCATAGTCCCTCCAGTTGTCTTTCCGGCCAGTGTCTCGGTTTGGCTGGCTCTATCTGAGCGATCTTGAAAGCCGCTCAACCTATGATGACCATCGAACGGCTGACAGGCTGCCGTCGTCGCGGCAGGACACGGATTTCAGTAGGAAATATCCTTACAGGCCGCCTCAGCATTCTCCCCGACGGTCCTCAGCCTTCTCCCGACAGATCCGTGCAGCGAGCGGCCGTATCCTGCTGTTGAAGAGAGACTTGAGCGCCGGTCCGATCCGCTCGGTAGAGGCCGGCGATCAGATACAGCATCGAGGACGAGCCCATGCACAGAAACCCGGTGTGCGAGCCCCACAAGATCAAGACGGTCCGCCTGCTCTCGTTCCCGACCCGAGAGGAGCGGAAGAAATACCTGGCAGATGCGGATTTCAACGTCTTCAGGCTGACGCCGTCTCAGGTGAGCTTCGACATGTGTTCCCTGGGCACGAGCGCGTTCAGCCAGGAGCAGCTCGCTGGGCAGCTCACGGGAGATGAGGCGTACGCCGGCAGCCGCAATTTCGAGCACTTGGAGGAGGCCGTTCGCACCGTCCTCGGACACCACTACGTATGCCCCACCCATAACATCCTTGGCTGCATCAAGCTCATCGTTTCGACGATGGTGCCTCACGGGTCCACCGTGCCGAGCAACGCCCGGGGCAGAATCGATGTCCTGAGTCCCCAAGGAGTGGAGGTCGCGGACGTGCGTGACCGATCCGAACCGGTCTTCACGGGCAACCTGGGTATCCAGATACTGGATGAGGTTCTCACAGCCAACACTACACCTATTATCGACTTACCGGCCTTCGCGGACGGCCAGCATCCGTTCAGCCTGGCCAATCTGAGAGCGGTCCGCTCCCTGGCTGATCAACACGGGGTGCGATTGGTCGTCGATGGCTCCCGGGTGATCGAAAACGCTTGGTACATCCAGCGCCACGAGCCGGGGCAGGCCGATCGATCGATCGCCGACATCGTCTCCCAGGTCGTAAAGACTAGCCACATCCTCCAGCTCGACGGAGCACAGGATCCCAAATCCAATACCGGCGGCATCATCACCACCGACAATCCGGATGACCACGAAAAGCTGATGAACGAAGTGGTCGTCTACGAGGGGCTCCATACCTACGGCGGCATGGCCGGTCGGACGATGGAGGTGCTCGCTCGAGGCCTGCTCGAGATGTGCGACGAGGCTGAGGTGCGGTGGGTGATGCATCAGACGGAGCGATTCACCCAACGGCTGCGTGACGGCGGGGTTCCGTTGGAGCGGGGTTGCGACGGGGCCTATGTGATGGCCGATCAGTTCCTGCCGCGAGACGGCGAATACGCGCAGGACACGTTCTCCGCTGCTCTGTATCTCATGTCCGGCGTGCGCGCCGTGGCTCCACATCCCACCGTGAGTCGCAACCTTGTGCCCGTCCAGATTCCGCGGCTGGCGATGACGAACGAGCAGCTGGACCAGGTGGCCGACGCCATCATCAGCCTGCACGAGCATCGGGAGGAGATCCCGTCGCTCCAGATGACGGAGTCGGGCAACTGGCGGGACCAGTTGGCCTACCACTGGGTCTACCCGGACCTAGATCCATATCGATTCGACACCTTTTCGTACGAGATCCACACGGTCGAACGAGTCGGGGAACTCTCGCGACGCCGGCGGCAACAGGCGATCCGGGCTGCCGGCTACAACACCTTCCTTCTGCGGTCGGCCGACGTAACGATCGACCTGCTGACCGACTCGGGTACCTCCGCCATGAGCGTCGACCAATGGGCCGCCTACGAAGGCGTGCGGGCAAGCCCCAAGACGAGTGACGAGTATCACGGTCTCGTCGGCGTTTTGCAGGATGCGCTGGGCTACGATCACATCATCCCTACCCATCAGGGACGGGCGGCGGAACACATCCTGAGCCAGATCATGATCGAGCCCGGTCAGCTCGTGCCCGGCAACATGTACTTCACGACCACCAAGCTTCACCAGGAGTTGGCCGGCGGCGTGTTCACCGACGTGATCGTCGATGAGGCGAAAGACCCCGAGTCTGGCTTTCCCTGGAAGGGCAACATCGATCTGGACAAGCTGAAATCCGTGGTCGCCGAGCAGGGAGCGGAGAAGATCGCCTACGTTTCCTTCGAGCACTCCGTGAACATGGCAGGCGGCCAGCCGGTCGGTATGGACAACATGAAGGAGGTCTACGCCTACTGCGGCTCTATCGGCGTCCCCCTCTTCTTCGATGCCACGCGCGCGGTCGAGAACGCCTACATGATCCAGTGGCGCGACCCTAGGTATGGCGAGATTCCGATCAAGGACATCCTACGGGAGATGATGATCTACGGGGATGGCGCCACGGTCAGCGGCAAGAAGGATTTTCTCATCAACATCGGTGGGATCCTCGCCTTTCGGGAGAGCGAGGAGTGGACCCGTAAGGCGGAGGAACTGCTGAGGATTTACGAGGGCAACGTGACGGACGGCGGCCTGGCAACGGCCGATCTCGCAGCGATCGCTCGCGGTGTCGAGGAGATGGTGGATGATCGGTATATCCGGGCCCGCGTTCAGCAGACGCAACTGCTCGGCGAGATGTTACTGGAGGCCGGTGTTCCGATCGTCGTTCCACCGGGCAGCCACGCGATATTCCTGGATGCCAAGCGCTTTCTTCCGCAGGTGGACCAGGATGAGTTCCCCGCGCAGCGGCTCGCGGCGGAGATCTTCGTGGAGACGGGTGTCCGGGCGATGGAGCGGGGCAACGTCTCGAAGGGCCGGAATCCCGACACCGGTGAAAACTACCGGCCGGCGCTGGAGCTCGTACGGCTAACGATCCCCCGGCGCGTCTACACGAACGATCACATGCGGGCTGTGGCCGACGGCATCATTCGCGTCTTCGGCCGGCGGGAGGAGATCAGCGGCCTCCGCTTCGTCTACGAGCCCGAGAAGCTGCGCTTCTTCCAGGGCCGATTCGAGCTGGTCTAGCCCGGCCAATAACCCTAGAGCGATGGTCTCAGTGCTCACGCTGGTACCTCTGCCCGCTTCTTGATGGCCTGCAGCCACATGCGGCGGATCAGCGCGCTGCCAGGATATATCACCCGCCAGTAGGCCCGGAACCTCCTCAGCGAGGCGGCGTCCGTAGCAAAGACGCGCGTTTCGGTCGTTAGACTCGTCCATCCGCCTCCCAAATCCTCGAGACGGAAGTTGAGAGCGGCCTTCGCGTAGCCAGCCTGATGGTCGATTTGGACAAAGCCCTCGGGACGGAGGTTCGGTAGAGGGCGAGGAGTTATCACCAGCGTCCCGATTACGGTCTCGCTGTCAGGTTCCCGCGCCAACAGAATGAAGTCGGAGGCGAGGGCCACGTCCAGGATCGGCTGGACGGCTGGAGGAGCGAGAACAGTTTTGCCTTCTCGGCTCCATGGCCGGCGGGGAGACCGGATCCACGTGAGGGTGCGAAAGAACCTGATTTCCTCAGCGGTGACCCTCTCGATCGCCTCGAACGTACGCCTCTTGGAAGCCCGCACGCGGATTGAGTGAACCTCGTTGAACTGGAAGGCTGCAATAAAATCGTCTAGGCGTTGAGGCTCACCTACAGCCTCTCGCACTGGAGCCGGGAGAGCGAATCCGGCTAGAACTAGCGCGGCCCCTACGAAGACAACCCCAGAGGCTGCGCGTCGAGATCGGATTCGAAGAAAACGCAGCGGCCTCAGCAGGGACAGCGAACCGGATGCCAGACCGAGCAATCCGGCGTAGACCAGCGCCACACCAATCAAATCCCACATTTCGGCATCAAGGATAGCTCCGGCCGTGCTCTGCTGAAAAGCGCCGCGGCTCGCCGAGCGGTGATTCCAGAAAGCCCTGTGTCCATGGCTGGCGATCGACAGTACGCGACCGTATGCTAGCAGCAATGGGCTGACATCGGCCCGGCGGCAGCGATGGCGGATGCAGGGTGGATCGATAGAGGGCGCGTAAGCGAATCGTAAGGTTCCAGCGATCCTGCTCGCCGGGCTGCTTTTTTTGCGTCGTCGATCGCCTGTCGACGAAGCCTCTCCCGGGCGAGTTGGACAAGGTGATCGTCCGCCTCACGGACGACGGCGGAGCCTGATCAGCTCGATGTGACGTTCCTCCTTCAGGAGAGCGAAGGCGATGAGGGTCGCTCGAAGAAGCCATTTGCTGGCTCTTTGGGCGGCCCTTGTACTTCCCGGGACGATCTCGGCTCAGCAGCTCGAGCCGAGGCTCTTTTCTCCGGCTCCGACAGGCATGAACATCGTGCTCGGAGCCTTCGGCTACTCGTTCGGAAACGTGCTCCTCGACCCCTCTGTGCCGGTCGAAGATCTGCGCTCGAAACTGGCGATCATTACGGCCGGCTACGTGAGAACGCTCGACGTCGCGGGCGCGTCAGGGAAGATCGACGTTGTGCTACCGTTCGCCGGGGGCAAGTGGTCTGGAGTTCTCGATGGCCAGGACACTGCCCGTGCCGCGACGGGATTCGGCGATCCGAGGATCCGGTTTTCCGTTCTCTTCAAGGGAGCCCCGGCGTTGGGCCGGAAGGAGTTCACCTCCTACAAGCCCGGCACGATCGTCGGGGGCGGTCTGCAGGTGTGGTTGCCCCTCGGTCAGTACGATCCGATCAAGCTTCTCAACCTGGGCTCGAACCGCTTCGTCTTCCGGCCGCAGCTGGGCGTTTCGCAGACGATCTCTCGTTGGGTCTTGGAAGCGGCAGGCGCCGCCTGGATCTATACGAATAACACGGATTTCTTGGACGGTGGTACGCTGTCTCAGAAACCGATTGTGGCGCTGCAGGGACACGCGGCCTACGTCTTCCGTCCTGGGCTGTGGGCCTCCGTGGACGGGGGGGTATGGCAGCGGGGGCCGTACGTCCGTGAACGAGGAGGAGACGGATACAGTGATCCGCAACTGGCGGTTCGGTCTGACGCTGGCCCTTCCGATCTCAGCGCACGATTCGATCAAGTTCGCTTTCATCAGCGGCTTGCTGGGCGGGCGGGGTGCCGATTACACCACGGTCCTTGGAGCGTATCAATACCGGTGGTTCTGAGAAGCCTGGCCCCGGGTCGACACGACGGTCACCGTCACGTAATTAGGACCAGGCCACCGACAAGAGCAATGCCCGGAGAACGCTATGGAACTGACCAGCTCGCTGCTCGTGATGTTCATGTTCGTGATCATCCTCAGCCTGGGGATCGCCAACCTCCTGTCGGCGTTTGCCGAAGTGGTCAACCGGCGGTCCGAGGTTAGAATCCACTGGCTTCATGCCAACTGGATGACCCTCCTGCTGCTGTTCTTTTTCAGCCTCTTCTGGCAGAGCCTGGACATTCTGGCCATCGAGGAGTGGGGATTCGGCGGCTTCCTGTTCATTAACGCCGGTGCCGTTCTGATCTTTTTCGCTGCGAGTGTCATCATGCCCGCCCCCATCCAGCAAGGCGAGGACACACAAGCCGCGTATTTTGCGATGAGCCGGCAGTTCTTCTTCCTCTTCGCGCTTACCGCAGCGTGGTTGGTCGCGGTCGATCTGGTATATTCGGGCGGTTTCACGGCCGTTGCCATCAACTCGGTCGGAGCCGGGCTGGGACTGCTTCTCGCATTCTCACGGACCATCAGGATCCACTCGATCGGCACGCTGCTCGCCTGGGTCCTGACGCTCGGCGAGCTGGTTCTCCAAGGGGCTGGTTACCTGGGCTGATGCTCGGCGCTCCGGCTGCCGTCCTCGCCCTTCAGCTCGCTGACGCGGTACAGCCACCAGGTCCAGTGCGCCTTGATGTGGCGGAAGGTCAGTAGGAGGGCGGTCGCGGCTGCTGCGAGAGAAGCCCAGGTAATCCACGGCGCGTACCCGAAACGCCAAAACAGCAGGCAAACGCGGTCAGACCGCTGAGGCCGCTCACGCCGTAGCCCAGGATGATGGGCCCTCCATAGTGGGCCCCGTGCTCTCCCTCCAGATTCAGCCCACAGGCCGAGCAGCTCTGGACGAGGGCGTAGCTCCCTCGGAAGAGCGGCCCCTCGCCGCAGGCGGGGCAGCGATGGAGGAAAGTCGTGCGCAGCATGCCTCGCACACCTACGCGCAAAGATGGCCCTCCGAGCTTGCGAGGATAGGTCGAAACGCAGTCGGCCGGCGGCTCCTAGAAGAAGGCACCCACAGCGTAGATGAGGAGACCGCTGTACCGGTAGGAGACGTCGATCGTGTTTCCGGACGTGTTCGTGGCCCCGAGCTTCACGTAGTTGTATCCGGCCCCGAAGCCCAGGTTGCGGAGCAGAAAGTATTCGGCGTTAATCCCCGCGGTGCCGATCGACGCCTCGATGTCGCTGATCTTCACGTAGAGTCCGCCCACGAACCCACCCACCTGGAGCCGTGAGATCGGGTTCCAGTTCGCGCCGACGTTGAAGTTGGCAATCGGCAGCGTGACGTTCTTTGTCTCGCAGTCTTCCTCCTGCTCGCAAAGCGCTGCATCCTCGCCGTTTATCGAACCGGCGGCGTAAAGGGCAGTTCTTGTAATCTGGGCGCTCAACCCGATGCCGACCGACGCCTCGACCTTCCGGTTAGCGATGAATGAGAACTTGTATCCCAGGCTGGGTATGCCCGTGTTGAATTCGGCCTCCACCTCGGCCCCGACCTCGAATTCGTCATCGCCGAACCGAATCGTCGTGTCGATCGTCGTGGTGCTGTTTCTCGAAAGGGCGAAGTACCCGAACGTGATTCGATGCCGCACTCCGAGCCGGTAGTAACCGCCGCCGCGCAAATCGAACTTGCTCGTACTGAAGCCGAGGTCATCCTCGAGGTCGATCTCGGTGCCCATGCCCAGTTCCTCCGAATCGACCCGCAGCTGGGTATTGAAGAAGGACGCGAAGAACCCCGCTGCAATTTTGAAGCGCGGGTACAACATCCCCATGTCCTCCGCACTCTCCGCGGATTGTCGATCCGTCTCGGTGGGCTGCTCTTCCTGAGCCAAACCTGGTTGGATGACGCCGAGCAAACCGATGACGCCGAGGATCGAAGCTCGCTCGAAGATCCGGCAGGGGCTGGGGTATCGGGTCATTTCCTCTCGGCGGCGTTTGCGGGTGACGAATCGTGGAGGTGATCTCCCTGGTCAACGCCTCCGCGAACGGCAGTAAGACTACGCTCATATCCCGCTGCCTGCCAGACGGCAAGCGGAGGGAGGATTCGTTATTGTCGCTGTGTTGGAGCCTCACGACATGCGCGACGAAAGCGAAAAGGCGATGATGGATACGACGATGGAAGGACGCTCGGTGGCCATCCTGGGTGCCGGCAACATCGGGCAGGCGCTGGCCAGGGGATGGGTGGCATCCTGGAAGGTGGATCCCGGTCAGATTACCCTGACCCGGCGGCACGCCGACGCTCTCGAACCGCTGGCCGAAAAGGGGTTTGAGGTGACGACGGACAACGTCGAGGCAGTGGGACGCGCCAACACGATCCTGATCGCGGTCCAACCGCAGCAGCTCGTCGCCCTGCTCGAAGAGATCCATGACGCGCTGGATCCCGAGCGGCACGTGGTGATCTCGGTCGTCTCAGACGTCAGCATAGCCGACATCCAGGGAGAGCTGGGTCAACCCGTGCCCGTGGTCCGTGCGATGCCGAACACCGCGATCGGGATCTGCGAGTCGATGACCTGTCTTGCCGGCGAAGAGGGCTCGAGGGCCCTCGAGGTGGGACGCTCTCTGTTCGATGCGGTGGGAAAGACGCTCGTGATCGATGAGGAGCTGATGACCAGCGCCACGGCCACCTGCGCCTGCGGCATCGCCTTCTTCCTCAGATCGATCCGGGCGGCCTCACAGGGGGGGATCGAAATCGGCTTCCACCCGGAAGAGGCGATGTTGCTGGCCGCGCAGACCGCGAAAGGTGCCGCCTCGCTCCTCCTGAACGCCGAGAGTCATCCTGAGGCCGAGATCGACCGCGTCACCACTCCACGCGGCTGCACGATCGCCGGCCTGAACGAGATGGAGCACCAAGGCTTCAGCTCGGCGATGATCAAGGGAATCCTCGTCTCGGCGGAGAAGGCCGCCGGGCTGTTCGAGGCGGAGTAGCTACGCTGGCCGCCGAGCAGCGGACCGGGAGCTAGAGCCCGAAACGCTCCGCTACGGCTGCCAGCTCCGGCCGGATGGACTCCGGATGTCGCGCGGTGCGGCTCGCCGCGGGCACGTCCTTCAGGCCCGTGCCGGTGACCAGCAGGACGATCCTCTCCGCCGGCATGATCAGCTTCTGGTCGAGTGCCACTTGAAGCCCGGCCAACGCCGCCGCCCCTGCCGGCTCGGCAAACACGCCGGTGTGGCTGGCCAGGAATGGGATCGCTTCGAGAATCGCTTCATCGGTCACGGCCACGGCCCCGCCTCCCGACTCCCGGATCCGCTTCAGGCAAAGCACTGCGTT
The DNA here is from genome assembly GCA_039589875.1 of Gemmatimonadota bacterium. Lineage (GTDB taxonomy): Bacteria > Gemmatimonadota > Gemmatimonadetes > Palauibacterales > Palauibacteraceae. Next base: position 2,027 of record JBDHGL010000051.1, on the reverse strand, counting down.
TCGCGGTGTCTGAACGGTCAGGCTGTCCGCCACGCTCGATGCGTCCGGAACGGGGGAGACGGTCTCGGCTCCTGAGAGATAGGCCTCGACGATCCCAGCGGAGCCTTCCGGCTGCACCGCGATTAGGCGCGGCGATCTGGTCAGAAGCCCCGCCTTGACGAGGTCGGCAAATCCCTTCGCCGCGCCGGCCAGTATGGCGCCATCTCCCGTCGGGATCAGGACGGCGTCGGGGGGCTCCGGTGACATGGCCGCGGCGATCTCCAGGGCTGCCGTCTTCTTGCCCTCGATGGTGAACGGGTTGAGAGCGGTGTTGCGATTGTACCAGCCAAAGGCGCCACACGCCGCGGAGCAGAGCTCGAACGCGTCGTCGTAGCTCCCCTTTACCGGAACGACATCCGCTCCGTAACAGAGAAGCTGCACGAGCTTCGCCTGCGGGGCGGATTCGGGCACGAACACCACGGCGCGGACGCCCGCCGCTGCTCCGACGGCGGCCAGAGCGGCCGCTGCGTTTCCGGTGGATGCGGCGGCGACGGTATCAAGCCCGTACTCGCACGCTTTGGCTACCACCAGCAAGGAGGCCCGGTCCTTCGTGGAGCCGCTCGGGTTCCGAGTGTCATCCTTGACCCATAGCCGCGGCAGCTTCAGAGCCTCGCGCAGACGCGGAGCGGGAAGAAGCGGCGTTCCTCCGACGTCCAGCGGCGCCAGGGCGGCTGGATCGGAGAAGGGAAGGAAAGCGGCGAGGAAGTCCGTGTCGGACGGTCGGGCGCTCGGCCATGCGCCCGGCAGTTCGTCCAGCTCGACTCCCAACACTCCCCGGATCGGACCGCCCGGTTCCTGCAGCTCGGCGCACGAGTCGCAAACGAGACGGGAAGGGTCTTCGGAGTACGTCTCTCCGCACTCGACGCAGCGAAATCGAAATCCGCTCATCGGTCAGTTTGGCGTCCGATCCGGGCTCTCACATCACGAGCGCCATCAGCGCCTTCTGCACGTGAAGCCGATTCTCCGCCTCGTCGTACACCACGGACTGCGGCCCATCTATCACCTCGTTCGTCACCTCGCGGCCGCGGTCGGCCGGCAACGGGTGCATGTAGATGAGGTGCTCCTTGCCCAGAGCCATCCGCTCAGCGTCGCAGCACCAATCCGGATACCGCTCGATCAGCCGGAGCGCTTCTTCCGTGTCCTGCGTGTGGACGAGCGGACCCCAGGACTTGGGCACGACGACGTCGGCATCCACGAACGCGTCCTCGAAGGAACGGCTGATCTCGAAACGAACGCCGGCCGCGTCGGCGTTTGCCTTGGCCTGCTCCTCTATATCCGGCATCAGACGAAACTCCGGAGGGCAAGCGAGCGTCACGTTCAGGCCGAAGCGGGGCATCATCAGGATGAGGCTCTGCGGGACGGAGATCGGCCGCACGTAGTTCGGGGCGCTCGTCCAGGCTACCCCGATCTTCAATCCGCGCGTGTCCGAGAACCGTTCTCGGATCGTCATGTAATCGGCCAGGATCTGACAGGGATGGTACAGGTCGTCCTGCATGCTGAGCACCGGGATGGCGGCGTGCCTCGCCACCTCGTTCAGGTAAGCGTTCCCTTCGCCAAACGTGCAGTGCCGGATTGCGATCCCTTCGCCGTAACGGGATAGCACGTTGGCCGTGTCCTGCGGATTCTCTCCGTGGCTGATCTGCATGCGGTCCGGCGAAAGGTAGACGCCGTGCCCGCCCAACTGGGTGATGCCGGTCTCGAAAGAGTTGCGGGTTCGCGTCGACGCGTCGAAGAAAATCATGTACAGGGTCTTCGCCGGGAGCAGCGGTGTGCGCAGGCCATCCTGCCTTGTCTGCTTAAGCTGTTCGGCCAGGATGAACAAGGTCTCGAGCTCGTCGAGCGTCCAGTCTTGCGTCGATATGAAGTTCCGTCCCCTGAGGCCGGACGGGATCACGATGGATTCTCTCACAGCAGCTCATCCGTGCGATTCGAGAGGAACTTGGGGATAAGGCTGTAGACGGCCGTCGCCCGCACGAGGTCATCCACGC
>JBDHGL010000050.1:0-18043 GCA_039589875.1 Gemmatimonadota bacterium | reverse complement strand
GGGTTACCGGGTGGAGAGCGCGGCCGAGCTGCAGTCCGTGCTGAAGGAGGCCTTGTCGGACGGCACCGTATCGGTGATCGACTGCCGGGTGGACTACAGCGAGAACATGAAGCTCACCGAGAAGCTCGGCAGCCTCCAGATGAGGATCTGAATGCCTGACCATTTCCCCCTGCTGGTGCCCGGAGCGGCGGCCGACCCTGAACCGATGGAGGTCGATGCGCCGTGGGACGGGTCTGTGATCGCGACCGTGGAGACCGCCAGCCACGAGGGCGTGGAGCGCGCCCTGGCCACGGCACATGGCCTTTTCCGCGACCGGGACGCTTGGCTCCCGGTGCCGCGTCGCATCGAGATCCTGAAGAATGCCGCCGGGATCATGCAGGAACGTCGGGAGATGTTGGCGACGGAGGCTGCGCGGGAGGGAGGCAAGCCGCTAGTCGATTCGCTGGTAGAGGTCGACCGGGCGATCGATGGGGTCCAGGAGTGCGTGGAGCTGCTGCGGGGCCAGGCGGGGCGCGGCGTTCCGATGGACATCAACGCTGCGTCGACCAACCGCATGGGCTTCACACGGCACGAGCCGATCGGAGTGGTGCTCGCGTTCAGCGCGTTCAACCATCCGGTGAACCTGATCGTCCATCAGATCTGCCCTGGAGTGGCGGCCGGCTGCCCGGTGATCGTGAAGCCCGCCGAGGCGACGCCGCTTTCCTGCATGCGGGTGGTGGAGATCCTCCGCGAGGCCGGGCTGCCGCCCGAGTGGTGTCAGGCGCTCCTCACGACGGACCTGGACGTTGCAGGGCAGCTTGTCAGCGATCCGCGCGTGGGGTTCTTCACGTTCATCGGAAGCGCCCGCGTTGGCTGGATGCTGCGGTCGAAGCTCGCGCCAGGAGCCCGTTGCTCGCTCGAGCACGGGGGTGCAGCCCCCGTCGTGGTGGCGGGGGACGCGCACCTTGATGATGCGGTACCGCTCCTGGCCAAGGGCGGTTTCTATCATGCCGGTCAGGTCTGTGTCTCGGTCCAGCGCGTCTTCGCGGAGCGAAGCGTGGCCCGTACGCTGGCCGACCGGTTGGCCGAGGCCGCAGGCGGGCTCCGGGTCGCCGATCCGATTCTCTCCGACTCGGACGTCGGGCCGCTCATCCGGCCCGCCGAGGTGACGCGGGTAGGCGAGTGGGTGGACGAAGCGCGCGAGTGCGGCGACTTGCTCTGCGGCGGCGCGCCGATCGGCGAGCGCGCCTACGAGCCGACGGTCATCCTGGATCCCCCGGCCGATGCACGCGTCAGCACGCTCGAGATCTTTGGCCCGGTGGTTTGCGTCTACTCGGTCGACGACTTGGACGAGGCGGTCAGGCGGGCGAATTCGCTGCCCTACGCCTTCCAGGCGGCCGTCTTCACTCGGGATCTCGATGACATGCTGCGGGTGACGGGCCGGCTGGACGCGGCCGCCGTGATGGTGAACGACCACACCGCGTTCCGGGTGGACTGGATGCCGTTCGCGGGACTGCGCGAATCGGGCTATGGGGTTGGCGGAATCCCCTATACCTTCGAGGACATGCAGGTGGAGAAGATGATCGTTCTTCGCTCGAAGGAGCTCTGACCGGCTGGCCTCGGCGTCACCTCTGTCCGGCGGCCCGGCCGAGCCGCCTGCCTAGTCCGAGCCTTTGGCTTCTCTCTCCTCCCTCATCCGCTGTGCGGTGTGGATCCCGACGATGCGGGCGACCACCATCACCAGAAAGAGTTGACCGAGCGCTGCTTCCAGCATCGCCATAATGCGGGCCATATCCGATACGGGTCGCATGTCTCCGTAACCCAGCGTCGTCAAGGTCACGAAGCTGAAATAGGAACGCGTTCTCTCGCCGCTGATCGTGTGGAGGTCAGCCGAAGCCTCGGTGTCCTCGGACGGGAACGCGATCGCGCCCGGCTCGATGGTGTCCGCGATCCCGTAGCCCACCGCCCAGATGGACGCGAGCAGGAGATACACGCTGGCCAGTCCGAAGAGAATATCTGACGTTACTCGCCTCGCGCGGATGACATGGTCTAGAAGGCCGGCGGTTATCCATCCGAGAAAGAGGATCTGAGCGATCCCGCCGAGGATCGCCCACATGGGATCCGTCGGCTCCAACCATGCTGCGAGGATGGCTGGGACGGCTAGGATCAATCCGATGAGCAAGGTGCTGGGGCGCCGAGAAGCGCTGGAAAGAGCGGCTAGGGCCACCAACATGAACAGGAGCGGCAGTAACAGGCCGGGCATCTCCTCAGGGAGGACAAACGGGACACCGAGGAACAACAGAAGGGCGACGAACAGACTCTGATAACGAATGGAGAGAGACGCTCTGAACCTGTCGGGGAGTGATGTCACGGCGTTTCTCCGTTCTTCGCGTTCCGTAAGGGTAAGGGTCTCCGTCGCCGGGCGGTGATCCACGAAGGTTGCCTATGGTCGGGATCCTGACCAGAGGCTGGTTCATCCGGGACCTTCTGGCGTGCGGCCACCTTCCCGACCGTGGAACAAAGGTGCCCTCCCGACAGGTACTGAAGGGCTCGTCAATGCGTCAGCCCGTAGCCGGGACCCTACGTACCGATTGGAAGCCGGGTAGCAATGAGATCCAACCGCAAATGGATGCTGGGCAAGCTGGCGGCGGGCACTGCCATCGTGCTGGCTGTCTCGGCCTTCGGCGCGGTTACGTTGGGCCCGCGCTGGGTCGTTGGCGGGCTTTCCCGAGTCTCGCCGGAGGTCCTGTACTTCGTCGACACGGATCGTCCGGCAGTTGCCCTGACGATCGATGACGGCCCCGACCCAGCGTCGACACCCGCGATCCTGGACGTCCTCGAACGGCACGGCGCTGAAGCCACCTTCTTTCTCATCACGGATCGCGTCCCGGGCAACGACGAGGTCGTCAGGCGCATTCTGGACGAGGGCCACGAGATCGCAAACCACCTTACGCGTGAAGAGCCCAGCATCCTGCTTCCGGCTGATACCTTCGAGCGCGAGCTGATCGAGGCGCACGATGTGCTCTTGGACTATTCCGCTCAACGGTGGTTCCGACCCGGCTCGGGGTTTCACAGCTCCGAGATGTTGGAGAGGGCCGAGCGACACGGATACACGACCGTCCTCGGCTCCGTGTATCCGTTCGACGCCCAGATCCCATCGGCCTCGTTCGCCGAGCGGCAGATCCTCGCCAACGCCCGGCCCGGTTCCATTATCGTCCTTCACGACGGCGGGGATCGAGGTCTTCGGACTGCAAAAGCCCTGGAAGCGGTTCTCCCGGAGCTGGAGGCTCGGGGCCTGAGGGTAGTGACCCTGTCGGAGCTGGTAGACGGACCTTGAAGCGATTGGCTAAGCTCGTTCGGAAATGGATGCCGGCGTTTCTCACACTGCTGCTGGCGGCGGGATCGCTACCGGCGCAGGCAACACAGGGCTCCGAGGAGGAGGCCGGCAGCGCGGGTCAGCAGGCGGACCGGGAAGCCTTGGCGAAGGCGGCGCAGAACCCGATCGGGAGCCTGATCAGCCTCCCGTTCCAGAACAACACGAGCTTCCAGATCGGACCGTTCGGCCGAACGGCAAACGTGCTGAACATCCAGCCGGTGATTCCAGCGGACCTTTCCAGCTCCATCCGGCTGATCAACCGGACGATCCTGCCGGTCGTCTCCTCGCCGGATGTGACGCGGCCCGACGGCACGACCTGGGGACTCGGAGATCTCAACTACACCGCGTTTTTCACGTCGGCAAACCCCGGGGCGGTGATGCTCGGAGCGGGCCCCGTGCTGCTGTTTCCGACGGCTACGAGCGACGAGACGGGCTCCGGGAAGTGGGGAGCCGGGCCTTCCATCGTGCTGGTGGCGACGCCGGGGAGCACGCTTCTCGGAGTCCTGATCAACAACATCTGGTCGTATGCCGGGGACTCCGATCGCGAGAGCCTCAATCAGATGCTCTTCCAATACTTCATCAACTACAACTTCCCCGGCGGCTGGTACCTGTCGAGCGCTCCGATCATCACCTCGGACTGGACGAAGCCGGCCAGCGAGGGGTGGGTCGTGCCGTTCGGTGGTGGAGGGGGGAAGATCGTCAAACTCGGACGCCAGCCGATCAACCTTTCCGTGCAGGCATTCTACAACGTCGTCACGCCCGAAGATGAAGAAGGCAATCGGATCGGGCCGGAATGGTCGCTCCGCCTACAGCTCCAACTGCTATTCCCGAAGTAGGCCCGTAACCCTCGCTTCGCCTCAGCCGTGAGAGGCTGCACGCGGATGCGACACGCGAGGTGCAGGCGCTGCTGAGCTAAGAGGAGTCGGTCGCTCCCCCATCTCGCACGACCAGATCCACCTTCTTCCCCAGCAGCCGGAGTAGCGCGAGCATCTGGCCTACCGACTTTCCGTAATAAGTGGGGTCGACCAATCGGTAAAACTGGCTTGGCGAGGTGCCCAGTCTGCGGATCAGCTCCCGCCTGGCCAGCCCACTTTTCTCCATGGCCTGCAGCGCCTCGACGGTGAGCCGGTGAAGTAGCAGCTCGTTCAGGTATCCCGGGTCCCGGTTGTACTCCAGCACCGCATCCATGTGAACCGTATCCTGGGCTCCTGACTCGAGCGTGTAGCTGAAGCCCTCCAGTCTGAGATCCTCGTCTGGGAACACCGTCTGAACTCGGTCCTCGCGTGTCGGACTTACCTCGAGCTTCGCAAACGGAAAAGCGAACGTGCCTTCTACTGTTCGCACTTCAAAGGCCTTTGTTCGGTTGTTGGGCGCGACGCCAAGAACCTTCAGAGGAGCCCTTCCTCCCCCAGCTCCCTGAGAAGGCTCAGTATTCGCGCGTTTGCCCGGCCCTTCAAAGGAACGTCGGCCTCCAGGTTCCACTTTACGATGAGCCTCCCATCTCTGTAGACGTGCACGTGTCGAGGCGGGTGGTCACCCTTTCAGGTCACGAAAACATAGCCGCCACGTCGGATCTTGCCCAATAACTAGTACCATAGGCGGTAACGTTTAACAAGGATACAGGTGGGCGCTCGCAATTGTCGCTGTGGCTCTCAACAACGGCTCAACGGGCGGACAGCATCGGCTGCATGGCGCGCCCGCCGCTGCCGGGCGCAGACGGAGATCGAAGGGAGGGGAGCCTACCGCCTGGAGGCGAAGGCGTACGAGAAGTCTGCTGCCTGTTCGGTCGCCTCGGAGATCACCGGCCGTCCATCGGCACTCCAGTCGGGCAAGCCGCCCGCCAGTCGCCGCGCCCGGTAGCCCTCGCGCTGCAGGGTGCTCACCGCCTCGACCGAGAAGAGGCAGTAGGGTCCGCGGCAGTAGGCGACGATCTCGCGGTTCTTCGGAAGCTCCCGGAGCCGATCCTCGAGCTCGCCGGGCGGCACGTTGACCGCACCCGGAAGGTGGCTTGCCCGATACTCCTCGGATGGGCGCACGTCGAGCACCAGCACATCTTCGGAGTCCAGCCGCTGCTCCAGCTCGGCGCAGGTGACCGGCTCCAGCTCGTCCGGAGAATCATAATAGAGCTGCACTAGCCTACCGACCTCTGCCACCTGGTCTTCGGCCAGGGCCTGGAGATCGCGAAGAAAGCTGAAGACCCGCGGACTTGCGAGGCGATAAAGGACCCGCTGCCCATCTTTCCGGCGTTCGACGAGGCCGGCATCGTGCAGCGCCCGCAGGTGAGCGCTCGCGTTCGCCACCTTGAGGTCGGCAGCCTCGGCGACCGCTTCCACGGACCGCTCGCACTGCGAGAGCAGGTCCAGGATCTCCAGCCGGTGGGAGTTGGAGAGCGCCTTGCCGATTCGGGCAAAGTTGTCAAAAAGCTCGCTCTTGATCTCTCTATGGTTCATTCTCGCACCATCTTATGATAGTCTAGCAAATAGTGTAACGTATCATGGAACCATAAGGGGTCTTGGTTGAACACGTCAAAGTCTTCGAGCCTCACTCATCTCAGACTGCGCAAACGGTGGGGTCTCGCGGACATCGGGATGCGACGCGCCACGAGGCGGCCGCTAACTTTTGCCGTGCTCGTAGCGCAATCGGCACGTACCCAATCAACCAGAGAGGCGTGAGCGGCTCTCGGAGGGCCGAGCAACCATGATCTGGATCGCTGTACTCCTGGCAATCGGGATCGCAGGCGGATCGGCCCTCGTGCGGTGGGGGACCTCCTGGGGATCGACGCCCGAAGAGCGAGCGCGCGATCTGCCCGGTGACGAGTACCTGGAGGGCGGTTCGACCGCCCGCGTCACCATGACCCGCGCCGTCTCGCTCAGCTCTCCGCCGGAGCGGGTCTGGCCTTGGGTCGCCCAACTTGGCCGCGGCGCCGGCTGGTACAGCATAGACCGACTCGACAACCGAGGCAGGGTCTCCGCACGGCACATCGTCTCGTGGGTTCCCGAGCCACGGCTGGGCGACGCGACGGCCATCGGATACCTGCGGCACATGGATGCAGGCCGAGTCCTCGTTTGGTGGGCCGATCCGGTAAAGTTTGCCGGAGCCCGGGCTCGCTTGGTCTCCTATCTCGGGATCGAGCCTGAAGGCCAGGGCACCCGTCTGCTGACCCGGTATTCGGCGGATGCGGCCGGGCCGACCGCACATTTCGCTCTCCTGGTGTTCCGCGTGGTGGACTCGATCATGGCCCGCCGCCAGCTGCTCGGCATCCGCGACCGGATCGAGTCCTACGATGCGGGTGATGCGGACTCGGGAGACACCGAGACCGGGGGTCGCGATCAGTACCAGCTTTACGAGGTGCTGTACGCCAACGGAGGGAGCGCGGGGGTCACGGGAAAGGAGCACGCCGCCAGCTGGCGCCGTTCAGCCGTAGCGGACGGCGTTCTCGAACCGGTTCTCGACGATAGGACCCAAGACAGCGGAGGCGATCCATGATCACTCACAGCCACATGGTCATCTATAGCCGAGACCCGGAGGCCGATCGGGCCTTCTTTCGGGACGTCCTCGGCTTCGGTGCCGTGGATGCGGGCGACGGTTGGCTCATCTTTGCCCTGCCGCCGGCGGAGGCGGCGTTCCACCCCGCGGACAGCAACGATCGGCACGAGCTCTTTTTTGTATGTGACGACCTCGAGGCGACCGTGGCGGATCTCGTACGACATGGCATCGCCTGCAGCGATCCCGTCGAGGAGTCGTGGGGGTTTCGCACGGCCCTACCGCTGCCGGGTGGTGGAAAGCTCGGCATGTACGAGCCCAAGCACATCCTCGCGGCCGGGGAGTCTTAGCGCACAGCTCTGCTCAGCGAAACGTGATCGGCAGCTCCAGCCACACGGCGCTGAACCGGTCGCGGGTCGTCGCCGGCGAGAACTTCATTCGGTTCGCCGCCTCCAACGCCGCTTCGTCCATCAGCTCGTACCCGCTCGATTCCTTGACCTGGGTCGTCTGCACCGCGCCCTGCTCGTCAACGAAGACCCGGACTAGCACCGTGCCCTCGACGCCGGCGTTGCGAAGCTGCCTGGGATAGAGGTTCTCCAGAGCTCTCCGAATCTCGACGGGATTCTGTAGCTTCGGCGGCACATCATAGGCGATGAAGGCCGGCTGATCGGGCATCTCGTCGGTCGTCCGATCCGCCGGACGAGTGACTACCGGGTCGGACTGTGGGACGTTGTGCGCCGTCAGGTCGAGATCCGAGCCGAGACCTGCGACCGCGGCCGCCTCGGGTTCGGCGATCTCCATGCGCGCAGGTGCGATCCACGCCTCGGCGGGATTGGCCTGCACCGGCTCGGACGAATTGGCACCCACTCCCGTCTGATCTGTCAAAGCAACGGCATCGGGCTCGCGTTGCCTGACGGCGTCTGTCGCGTTCCCCGAAGAGCTGCTTGCATCCGTTGCCTCGGCTGCCGGAAGAGCCCCATCTGAGATCGCCGGGATCTTCAAGCCGCCGAACTGCGTCAGAGCGATTCCACCGACGAGCACCAGGCCTACCACGGCCGCCGCTTTGAGCGAGCGAACACTCTTGAATCGGCGTACGACCTGCTCCTCTCCCGATTCTCCGGACGGGAGCTGTTCCGTGCTTTTCCGGGTGTGCCGTGTTCGCGCTCGCAGGTCCCTCACGAGTTTTCGCAGCCCGGTCGTGCGGCGCGTGAACGCGGCGCTGGCCCGGTGCGTCCGAGTTGCCGCCGTGGAGGCAGTCGGTCTCTGGAGGGGCTCCGCCGCGTTCGTCGTTTCAGGCGCAGGCGGCTGCGGAACGATTTCGGGTTGGACTGGCGGTGGCGCCTCTGGCAGGGCTGCGACTTCCGGAGCGGGTGACGCATCGGCCGGAGCACTGCTCGTCGAGACCGGTCGGGCGTCTTCTGCGATCGGACCGGATCGCTCGAGCTCTGCCTTTCGCTCTTCGGTCATCTCGCGGAGTCGGGCCGCGAGCTCCGCGCGCCGGTCCTGACGCTCCTGCTCTGAAGGCTGTCTCTCGCTCATCTCGCCCTCCGGCGAACCTTCGCAAAAAGCCAGTATCGGATCGAGGCTTCCGGCGCGTCTCCCTTTCGCAATATCTTCGGGTCGAGCCTTGAAGCCTACGACCGACGCGACCTATAAGTCGCTGCTATCACACGATATTCGAGGTTTACTGCCCCTGATGCGCGGCCACCGCGGCACGCCTTGGCCGAGTGGGCTCACGAGCCTGGGAGCAGTTTCACCGGCCTCCAGGAGCGCAAGTTCAAGACCGCTGGCCGGTTCGGCCGGCCCGTCGCTACGTTGCCGCCATGCGGATGGATCTCGTTGGGACGCCGCCGGTCCGAGCCGGCCGATGAATCGACGCCTGCTCCTCCTGAGCAGCTCCTCCACCGCCGGGACGGAATACCTGGAGCACGCGCTGGACGCGATAGGGGATTTCCTGGGCGAGCCGGAGAAGAACGTGCTGTTCTTACCATACGCCGCGGTGCGTTTCAGCTATACCGAATACGCAGAAAAAGTGCGGGGTGCGCTGGCCGATCTAGGCCACAGGCTGAGCTCCGTACACGACGCGCCGGACGCCGCCGAGGCGGTGCGCGAAGCGGACGCGATCGTGGTCGGAGGCGGCAACACCTTTCACCTCGTCCGAGAGCTCCAGGCGCGGAGCTTGATCACGCCGATTCGCGAGCGTGCGCTGGAGGGGGTGCCCTACATCGGGTGGAGCGCCGGCTCGAACGTCGCCTGCCCGACCCTTCGAACGACGAACGACATGCCGATCGTCGAGCCGAGCAGCTTCGCTACCCTCGATCTCGTCCCGTTTCAGATCAACCCTCACTATCTGGACGCGCAGCCGGCCGGTCACATGGGCGAGACCCGGGAAGAGCGTCTCCAGGAGTTCCTGGTAGTCGAGCCGGATGTGTATGTGGCCGGTCTTAGGGAGGGGAGCGCGCTCCGGGTCGAGGGAGACACCGTTCGGCTCCTCGGCCGGAAGCCGATGAGGCTGATGAAGCAAGGTCAAGAGCCTCGTGAGATTGCCCCGAGTGATTCGCTGGACTTCCTGCTCGACTGAGCCGCCAGCCCTCTCGTCTCGTTGGCTCTCTCCATGCTCGGAAGCTAAAGTGGGTTCGCCTTTTTGCCTTTCAAGTTGAGAACGACCAGCCCGAGGAGACGACAGCGTTCACCGTCGCGCTGATCCAGAACTGCGCCGGGCCCGAGGTCGAAGCCAACATCGCCGAGACCCTGGCGATGAGCCGAGAGGCCGCCGACCTGGGCGCCTCGCTCATCTGCCTTCCGGAGTACTTCAGCGCTCTCTCCTCGGACGGGCCGAGGCTCACCATCAGGGGGTTCGAGGAGGGGGCACATCCGGCCATTCCGGCCTTCTCCGAGCTGGCGCGGGATCGGGAGATCTGGCTACTGCTCGGCTCGCTGCCGATCACCGCGCCGAGCGGCAAGCTGCACAACCGCAGTTACCTGATCGGCCCGGAGGGAGAGATCGTCCAGCGCTACGACAAGATCCACCTCTTCGATGTCGAATTACCAGGCGGCGAGGAGTACCTCGAATCGGAGACGATCGAGCCCGGTGGCAAGACGGCGATCGCCCAGCTGCCCTGGGGCAGGCTCGGGATGACGGTCTGCTACGATCTCCGCTTTCCCAACCTCTATCGAACCCTCGCCCGGGCCGGCGCTGACTTCCTGGCGGTGCCCGCCGCTTTCACCAAGACCAGCGGCGAAGCGCACTGGCACGTCTTGAACCGTGCGCGGGCGATCGAGAACGGCGCCTACGTTTTCGCCCCCTGTCAGTGCGGCGAGCATGCCGGCGGCAGCTGGACGTACGGCCACTCGCTGATCGTCGATCCATGGGGAAGGGTGCTGGCGGATGGCGGCGAAGATCCCGGCATCGTCATGGCCGAGATCGATCCCGGCGAGGTCGCCAGGACCCGCGCGATGATCCCTGCGCTCCGGCATCAGCGAGTATGAATTCGGTGAACGCGCGCCTTGTCTCCCTGAACGTGGGGCTGCGACGGCAGTTCCAGTACAAAGGCCGAGATGCCGAAAGTGCCATCTGGAAGCGGCCCGTGGAGGGGCGCGTGCTCGCGCGGGGCGTGAACCTGGAGGGCGATGAGCAGGCCGATCGGAGCGTGCACGGTGGCCCGGACAAGGCGATCTATGCCTACGCGCTCGAGGACTATGTTTGGTGGGGAGAGGAGTTCGGACGTCAGCTCGAGTACGGCGAGTTCGGGGAGAATCTGACCACCGGGGGGATCGATCTGACGAACGCCCTGGTCGGCGAGCGGTGGGAGGTCGGCAGTGCCCTGCTGGAAGTGTCGGAGGCGCGAATGCCGTGCTGGAAGCTGGGATTTCGCGTGGGCGACAACCAGTTTCCCAGGCACTTTCTCGCGGCGAGACGGCCCGGTGCCTACCTGAGGATCCTGCAAGAGGGGATGCTCGGAGCCGGAGATGAGATCCGGGTCGTACATCGTCCACAGCACGACCTGACCATGGGCGACCTATCTCGCATCTATGGCGGCGATCGACAGGAAGCTGGACGGCTGCTTGCCGTGCCGCAGCTGTCGGCCTCGTGGCGGGAGTGGGCCGAGGAATGGGTTGCTCGTCATGCCGCGGAAGAGCGGAGAAACGGAGCGTGAAATGACCGGAGCTGACCAGCAGGCGCAGCTCGAAGGCGTTCTGAAGGACGAGATCCTCCGCATGTATCAGGAGGTTGCCGACAATCCGGACGCCGAGTTCCACTTCTTCCATGGTCGGGAGGCAGTGGAGATGTTCGGCTATGATCCCGAATGGCTCGAGCGCGCGCCGGCTGGTGCGGTCGCTTCGTTCGCCGGGGTCGGAAACCCGCACGAGCGCGCGGAGCTGACGCCGGGCGAAACGGTTCTCGATCTCGGTAGCGGGGCTGGGCTCGACGCGATCATCGCATCCTGGCGGGTCGGTCCGGAGGGAAGGGTGATCGGCGTGGACCTGAACCCATCGATGTGCCGAAAGGCCCAGGCCAACCTCGCGGCGACCGGCGGCTCCATGGAATGCCACGAGGGCCGGATGGAAGAGATCCCGCTACCCGACGCCTCGGCGGATGTGGTTATCTCGAACGGCGTCGTCAACCTCTCGTTCCAGAAGCGGCGGGTGGCGGAGGAGATGTTCCGAGTGCTCAAGCCCGGCGGCCGCATCTCGATCACGGACATCGTGAGCGGCCGGGAGCTGTCGCAGTCCATCGTCAACGATCCCAAGCTCTGGGCCGCCTGAATCGGGGGAGCTCTCCTGGAAGGAGAGATGTTCGAGCTGCTCGAGGACGCCGGCTTCACGAGGGTGCGAACGGCCGTGGTACCCGGTTTCCGGTTTCGAAAGGAATCGACCCGGAACGCGGCGGAGGCCTACGGCGTGAAGGCCGTGATGATCACCGCCACCAAACCGGCCGAAACGTAAGGCAGGAGTGGGCGGCCTCAGCTGTTGGCGAGGGTGGCGACCTCTCTTGAGCGGATCAGACGCTCGTCCCCGGTGACCAGCGTCAGATCAAAAACCGCGGCTGTAGCCGCGAGAAAGGCGTCCGCCGGATCCCGGTGGGGCAGTTTGATGTCGTACGTGGCCATGGCAACCTCGTGGGTGAGCGGCGCTTCTCGTAGCGGCGCTCTGTCGAAGGCTGCCTCCAGCCATTCGTGCGGGCCTTGCTCGAGTTTGACCCGTCCTTTCCGAAGGAGCACAGAAAGCTCCCATACGCTGATAGGCGAGAGCCAAAGCTCGGAAGCTGGATCCGCCAGCTCCCGGCGGGCCCCGCGGCCGAGGCGGCCCGGCTCCAGAAGGCTCCACAGCCAGATATGCGTGTCGAGGAGAAGCCGCATTAGCGTAACGCCTCCCATTCCTCCGGTTCGAGCACGGGAGAGACGATGTCTCCCTCGATCTGTGCCGTACCGCTCATGCAGCCGAGCCATCCTTCCGAACGTGCCGGCGGCGAGGGCGGCACGATCTCGGCCACCGGCTCACCGAACCGGGTGACACGAATCGGCTGGCCCGTCCGCCGGACTCGCTTGAGTACGGCGAGGCACGTCGCCTTGAACTTGGAAATCGCGATCTCTTCCAACGGCATGCTCCAATATTAGACTATGGTCTCAACCCATGGTCAATCTATGCTGGAGGGGGCGTTGGGTTCCCCTTCGAATCTCACGCCGCCTGGTGGCTGACCGCCGAGAGAAGTGCTTCCCCGCCGTCCCGAGCGGGGTGGCATCCCGGCTGAGACCCGTTAGTATCCGACCCTAGACACCCGCAGCCCCCGCCCGCGCTTCACTTCCAGGCCTGAGGATTGCCGATATGCGTGCCCTGATTGCGCTCTTCGTCTCCCTGATCGCCGTGGCCGGGTTGGCCACGCCTCTCCGTGCTCAAGATCCCGTGCCGCCCAGCGACGCGCTGGAGGGTGCCTTTCCGGAGAGGACACCGTTCTCGCCCTACGCCGGGCGCAACTTCCCGACCCAGGTGTTCTGGGGCGACACGCACGTCCACACAGGCATGTCGATGGACGCCGGCGCGTTCGGGGCACGGCTCCAGCCCAGCGACGCCTACCGCTTCGCTCGCGGGGAGGAGGTCGTGTCATCCACCGGGCTTCCGGTCAAGCTGTCCCGTCCGCTCGACTT
Organism: Gemmatimonadota bacterium; assembly: GCA_039589875.1. GTDB lineage: Bacteria > Gemmatimonadota > Gemmatimonadetes > Palauibacterales > Palauibacteraceae. The sequence goes on along the minus strand of JBDHGL010000050.1, from coordinate 5,059 downwards.
CCTCGTCGTGGCCGACCACTCGGACAACATGGGCTTCTTCCCGCGACTCTATGAGGGCGACCCCGAGCTCCTACAGGACCCAACGGGGAAGCGATGGTACGAGATGATCCAGCGCGGCGGCCAGGAGGGTGTGCAGGTGGCCGTCGAGGTGATCACGGGCTTCGCGCAAGGGACCTTCCCGCCGGCGCTCGAGTCGCGTCCCGGGAACCCGGCCTACCGCTCTGCTTGGGATGAGACGATCGAGGCGGCAGAGGATTACAACGAACCCGGGAATTTCACCGCCTTTATCGGCTATGAATGGACCTCGACGACGGGCGGCTACAACCTCCACCGGGTGGTCATCTATCGCGACGACGAGGCCAAGGCCGGTGTGATGACACCTTACACGACGCTGACGCCCGAGGGGAGCGACGACCCGGTCGATCTGTGGGAATGGATGGGGCAGTACGAGGATAAGACGGGCGGTCAGGTGCTGGCCATCGCACACAACGGCAACCTGAGCAACGGTATCATGTTTCCCCGGATCGAGACGTTTTCGGGCCGGCCGGTGGACGCCCGATACGCGGAGACGCGGGCCAAATGGGAGCCGCTGTACGAGGCGACCCAGATCAAGGGGGATGGCGAAACCCACCCGTTCCTCTCGCCCGACGACGAATTCGCCGACTACGAGACGTGGGATCAAGGGAACCTCGATCTCTCGGCCCTCAAGGAGGACTGGATGCTCGAGTTCGAGTATGCCCGGTCCGGCCTGGGTGTCGGGCTTCAGGTCGAGCAACGGGTCGGCACGAACCCGTACAAGTTCGGCATGATCGGTTCGACGGATAGCCACACGGCGCTGGCCACGGCCGAAGAGGAGAACTTCTTCGGGAAGCACTCGGGCGCGGAGCCTGGACCGAAGCGGTGGGAGCACCCCATGGCCAAGGTGGGCGATCTGGAGTATGCCGGTTGGTCGATGGTGGCGTCGGGCTATGCCGCCGTTTGGGCCCGAGAGAACACGCGCGAGGCTCTGTTCGACGCCATGATGCGGAAGGAGACGTATGCGACCACCGGCCCCCGGATGCTGGTGCGCTTCTTCGGCGGCTGGGACTTCACCGCAGCTGACGCCCAGAGCCGACTTCCGGCCAATGCCGGTTACAGCAGGGGTGTCCCGATGGGCGGCGATCTCAGCGCGGGCCCGGCCGGCCGATCACCCACGTTCCTGATGGCCGCTCTGAAGGACCCGCTGTCCGGCAATCTGGATCGGATTCAGGTGGTGAAGACCTGGCTGGAGGACGGGGAGAGGATGGAGAAGGTGTACGATGCGGTCTGGTGGGGCGATCGTAGCCCCGGTGCGGACGGCAAGCTACCTCCGGTCGGGAACACGGTGGACGTGGCCAGCGCGACCTGGACGAACACGATTGGCGCGGCGGAGCTGATCGGCGTCTGGACCGATCCGGATTTCGATCCGTCGATTCCAGCGGCCTACTACGCCCGGGTGATCGAGATCCCGACCCCGAGATGGACCGCGTACGAATCGAAGCGCTACGGTGTGACCATGGCGGATGACGTACCGATGATCACCCAGGAGCGGGCCTACACCAGCCCTATCTGGTATACGCCGTAAGAGTAGCCGCCAGTTTCGTCATCCGCGTTTTCGGCCCTGATTCGCGCGCCGTCCCGATGAGTCACGAGCTGTCATCCGTTGACCGGCGTTTCCGCGAGGAGTTCGAGGCGTGCCGCCTCGCTCCCGAGAGGTTCGACCACTCTTGCTGGACAGCAAGATCATGATGTTGCACTACTCTGCGGAGTTGCTGTTCTCGGAGCAGGCTAGGGCGCGGTTCGTAGAGCCCGACCTAGGCCAAATACCGAGGCACGAGCCCTGAGCTGCCTCAGCCGTCCGCACGGCGACAGCGTGCGAACCCTCTTGGCGGACGTGCCCCTGTCCGAAGCCACGGTAGAGGCGGGCGCATGAACGTCGCACTGTCATCCCGTGCTTCCGTAGCTGGCCGCCTCTCCTTTCTCGACCGCTGGCTGACGCTCTGGATCTTCGCCGCGATGGCCCTGGGGGTGGCGATCGGCTATCTGTGGCCGCAGCCGATCGAGGCCCTCAACCGAGCCACTCAGATCGGGACCACCTCGATTCCGATCGCGATCGGGCTGATCCTCATGATGTACCCACCGCTCGCGAAGGTCCGTTACGAGAAGTTCGGGACGGTCTTTCGCCACAAGAGGATTCTCGGGCTCTCGCTGATCCAGAACTGGGTCGTCGGGCCCGTCGTCATGTTCCTGCTGGCCGCGTTCCTGTTGCGCGACCTGCCCGGATACGCCGTCGGGCTCATCCTGGTGGGCCTAGCTCGCTGCATTGCCATGGTGCTGGTCTGGAACGACCTGGCGGAGGGCGATCACGATCTGGCCGCCGGGCTGGTGGCGGCCAACGCGGTCTTTCAGGTGCTTTTCTACGGGCTCTATGCCTGGATCTTCATCACGCTGCTTCCTCCGCTGTTCGGGCTTCAGGGTGCGGAGATGCACGTGAGCGTGGGTGAGATCGCTCGGACGGTCTTCATCTATCTGGGGATCCCGTTTCTGGCCGGCCTGTTCACGCGGCTGATTCTGTTGCGCATGAAGGGACGGGATTGGTACGAGGGGGTTTTCATACCGCGGATCAGTCCCATCACGCTTGCAGCCCTCCTGTTCACGGTGGTCGTGATGTTCTCGCTGAAGGGTGAGCTGATCGTCCAGCTTCCCTACGATGTCGTCCGGATCGCGATTCCGCTGACCCTGTACTTCGTGGCGATGTTTGCCATCACGTTCGTCGCAGCCCGATTGCTGCGAGGGGAGTATCCGGAGACCACGACGGTGGCTTTGACGGCGGCCAGCAACGACTTCGAGCTCGCCATCGCCGTGGCGATCGCCGTGTTCGGAATCCAGTCGCAGCCGGCTTTCGCCACGGTCATCGGCCCCCTCGTCGAGGTGCCCGTGCTGATCGGCCTCGTGCAGGTGTCGCTGTGGGCGAGGCGGCGCTTCTTCCGGCTGGCTCAACCGGCCGAGGAGCCCGGAGAGATACGACTGGGATGAGAGTCCAACCGTCGGCAAAGAATCCAGCTTCTCCGGACTTGCGGCAGCCCGTTCCAGCCCAAGGTTGAGGCTCAAGTGCGGTCGAGGACCGCACTGAACATCAACTGAAAGAAAGAGGGTGGTTTCACTATGAGTACTATGACCGATGAGAGCACAGGCATCGAGTTGACGGACCTCGGATCAGGGGATTCGACCGTGATCGGAATGAAAGTGACGGGAAGGGTGACGGCGGAGGGCATGGCCGAGTTCATCGCGCGGCTCGAGGAGGTTACGGCCGAGGGCGGCAAGGCCCGGGTGTTTGTCGACATGGTCGGCTACGACGGTACCGAGTTCGCCGCGGCCAAGGAGAAGCTTGGTCATATGGGCACGTTGTGGAGCGGAATCGAGCGCGTCGCGTACGTGGTCGATCGTGGTTGGATGTCGAGCTGGATCGGTTTGGTCGACGCCGTGACTCCCATGCACCTGCGCGCGTTCGGCCCGGACGAGTCGGAGGAGGCAAAGGCCTGGTTGCTCTCGGAGTAGCGCGAACAACCCGCAAGAATGTGATGGGGGCGCGGAGACGCGAAGAGGACGGAGACGATGAAGGATTCGGCTAGCGGACCGGTTTAGCCCGCATGCTGCGCGCTTTGGGCGCACGCGATTCCGAAGCTCATCGATCGATCGATTTTGGTTCATTCGACTGATCCGGTGAGCAAGGAGTTCGTGCAGTTGTCGATCTCGCCCCGAGGCATCGAATCCTTGCTTCCCGTCAGCGCGATGGCGACCATGGCTGTCGCAAGCGCACGGGATATCGCCACGGACGTCGGCGCCGCGTTCTGTCGCCATGTGAATCACTTCGCGACCCGAAAGAACGCGGAGCTGTTTGCGGATGAATCACCCAGCCGCCACCTCGTGACGGTAGGTGAGCTGCACGCTTTGGGATCGGATTTCTATCGGGCCATCCGGGTCGGGCTTGGCGATCAGTTCGACTGAACTCAGACAAGCTGCGAACGGTGATCACGAAGGACGAGGCCGAATTGCACGTCGTTACCGGGGCATTCGGCTACTCCGGCCGCTACATCGCGGAGCGGCTACTCAGGGCTGGTCATCGCGTTCGGACTCTCACCAACTCTCCGACTCGCGAGCACCCCTTCGGCGATCGCGTCGAGGTGCATCCATTCAGCTTCGACGATCCCGAGCGGCTCGCGAGCTCTCTCGAAGGCGCCAAGGTTCTGTACAACACCTATTGGGTCCGGTTCAATCACGCGGACTTTTCCCATGCGCAGGCGATTCGAAACACACGCACCCTGTTCACTGCGGCCCGCCGCGCTGCAGTTACGCGCGTGGTCCACGTCAGCATCACCAATCCGTCCGAGGAGTCGCCGCTCGAGTACTTCCGCGGGAAGGCCGTTCTCGAGCGCGAGCTGAAGGAATCGGGGCTTTCGTACGCTGTCCTACGTCCAGCCGTGCTCTTCGGAGGTGCGGATATCCTCATCAACAATATGGCCTGGATTCTCCGTCACCTCCCTGTCTTCGGGGTATTCGGCACCGGTGACTATCGTTTCCAGCCGATCCACGTTGGCGACTTGGCGGATCTTGCCGTCGCCAAGGCTGGGGAGCGCACGGACCTGGTCATCGATGCCATCGGGCCCGAGACCTATATCTATCGCGAGTTGGTCGGGGAGCTTGCTCGAATCATCGACGTGCGACGTCCGATCCTGCCTGTTCCGCCGCAGCTCGGCTATCTTGCCGGCTGGCTGATCGGGAAGGCGGTTGGAGACGTTCTCATCACGCGCGACGAAATCCAGGGCCTCATGCTAGGTCTTCTTGCAACGGAGTCAGAGCCAACCGGCCGTACGAGGCTGTCACGTTGGGCAAGAGAGCATGCCGATACCCTGGGCAGGCGTTACGCGACCGAACTAGGCCGGCGCCGGAACCGACACGTGGCGTATGCCAAAGCCAAGTAGCGTGCGCCGACGCTATGCGCGGTCCCGGGCAAGCCGAGGTCGGACGAAGTCAGCGTGCG
>JBDHGL010000049.1:0-18073 GCA_039589875.1 Gemmatimonadota bacterium | reverse complement strand
GCGAGCCCCATCGCGTGCTGAAGGTAGAAGAAATTGGGCCGGTGCCCGAGAGAATGGAGCTCGGCCGCCACGGCACCCATGATCGTGACGACGATGCGATCCTCGAGCTCGGGATAGATCGCCCTCAGTGCGTCGATGCGTCTCATACCCTCGCGCTCCAGGCCATCGTCGAGTCCCACATCCGCTTCAATCCCGTTCCCACATCAGATCTCGGCAGAGAAGCAGGGCGACCGGCCGGCTCGCCGATTCCGCCAGCGTGAGGCCTTCCCGAATCCGGCGATCCGTATGCTCCCGTTCCTCGAGACGGAAGTAGGGGATGCGCAGGGCATCCAGTACGTGTGTCGTTACCAAGCCGCCCTCGGTCTGCCACGGATCCCGCTCGCCCAGCTCCCCTCGGAGGCTGATCAACATCAGAAGCGGGACCCGGTAGAGCTGTGCTCCCGAGACGATACCGTTCACGGCTGCCAGGAAGCCGTGGTTCTGCATGAGCATGGCGGAGCGCTCTCCGGCCAGATGGGCCCCCATCGAGATCCCGACACCCTCCTCCTCCTTGGCAAGCCGGATGAGCACAACGTCGGGATCGTCATCGGCCATCCGAATGAGGTGGACGAGCCAGGTTTCCGGGAGAGCGGAGAGGATGCGAACCCCGCAGCTCTTCAGCGAGTTGAAGACGATTTTCGAGCTCTCGACCGAGACAGGCATGGCCGAAGATGCCTGACCGGCTCCCCGGTGCGCCAGAGCGTTCATTCAAGCTCAAGGGTTGGCTCTAGCTTCGCTTTTTGCTATCGTTTATCTGTCCTGCCCCCGCCGAACCGGCGTAATCTCTTGTAAGTATGCTTCTTGCAGGAGCATCCCACTATGATGAGCTCAACGATCGCATTGCCCGGCCCACATGCGGCGCTACCCCGCGGGGTACGTGGGCGCATCAGCACCGGGATCGAACCGCTCGACGAGCGATGGGGTGGTTTGACGGCGCCCGGCGTATACGTGGTGGCTGGAGCGCCCGGCAGCCGTAAGCTCCTGTGTATATTGCATTTCCTGCAGGCCGGCATCACGGCCGGCCGCCGAGTGGCGCTGCTTTCGCCGCTTCGGCCCGAGAAAGTCCTGGAAGAGGCGGAGCAGTGGGGCTTCGACTTCGAGCCCGCTTGGGCTCGGGGTCAGCTGCGGCTGATCTCGTTCAAGGCGGATTTCCAGCGCCGGGTGCTTTCCGCAGCGGTTCCCTCGGAGGTCTATGAGGAGTTCGACCAACTCCTGGAAGGTGCCGTCGACCGGATCGGAATCGACCCGGGAGCGGCCCTCTGGGAGACACACGCCGGATCAGAGCCCGGCGCGCGGTTCGTCGAATGGGCCGAGAGACGTGACGCCACGATCCTGGCCACCGTGGCAGGGGACCTGGATGAAGGTCTGACGCCTTCGACCGAATGGGTGGCGCAGACCGCGACGGGCATTCTCCACATGGAGAGCCAACCGAACGGCCTTCTGCAGCTTTCGCCACGCCGCCTGACTCCGTCTGCGGATGGTGCCGGTCCGCTGACCTTGGAGGCTGTTGCCGGGCGGGGACTCGCCGCGCCAAGCGGCAAGCCGGATCGACGTCGAACCGATGCCTCGGCCGACGCGGTTCTCCGCCTCTATCTGCTCAGCCTTACCGACGAGCTAGCTGCGGAAGTGAGTGCATGGGCCGATAAGCGTTACGACGTGACCGTCGGTGACGACCCTCTCCAGATCGTGGAGCAGTTCCAGACCGGCCAATCCTTTGGTCGGGTGCTCATTTATCTCGATCGGGGTCGGATCCAAGAGGCCGTGCGTGCCTGCCGGGTCATCCGTAGCATGTCGGCCGCGCCGATCTTCCTGGCCTCGGATGACGTGCTGCGTTCCGCGGATCGGGTGCGTGCTTTGGAAGCCGGAGCGACGGACGTGCTGAGTGGCCACCCCAGCATGGCGGAACTCGAGGCACGGATCTCACGCGCCGAGTCCCGTAGCGAAGCGGCCCACCCTGACGCATTGCCTTCGGAATCGGCCGATCCTCGGACGAACAGACAAGTCCTGGCACGGGCTCCGTTCGTGCGGTTGGCTCTCGAGCGGCTCGGAGCCAACGAGATCTTCGCCCTGGTCCGCCTGAGCGCCGGAGAAGTCTCTCGCGAGGCGCTTCGCGAGGTCCTGGCCACCGAGGTGCGACACGAGGAGGGCGACCAGATCGGCGAGCTCGAACCCGGCTTCGCTGTGTTGCTCGAGGGCATCCGGCGAGACCAAGCGCAGGCGTTTCTGACACGGGTACGTGCCGCGCTTCCCGAAGAGGCGGCCAGAGATGCAGGAGTGGCCGCCGAAGTGCTGAGCAGCGTCACGGATGCCGCCCGGATCCGCGCCGTCCTCGGGCGCTCGCAGCCGAAGAGGGCGAAGCAAAAGGGCAGTTCCGGCTCGGCGGCATAGCCGGCTCCCGCTCTAGGGCGCTCCCGACATGCCTGCTCGACCCGAATCGAAGTCGCACCGGCTTCCGTACTGGTTTTCCTTCACGGCGCTCACGCTGTTGCTGTGCAGCCTGACCGTCGCCTTCGTGCTCGTCGTTCTCAGGCAGCGATTCGTGCTGCACGCCGGTCTGAGAGAGTCCGGCGTGAGCTTTCCCGCTGCCCCTACTCCATTCGGGGCTCGCCAACGGGAGTTGATCAGCCCGACGCTGGCGATCGGCTCGGTGGATGGCTCGCCAGACGTTTCGCCCGGCCCGTCGGAGTCCTTCTGGAGCGGTGTGATGCCGCTTCTGCGAGCCGAGCGGTACCAGGAGGCGCTTCCGCTGTTCACGGATTACCTGGAACGGTTCCCGAATGATCACTCGGTACACCGCGAGTACGCGACGACCCTGTCTCGGGCAGGAAGGCTGGAGGCTGCCGAGCGGGCGCTAAGCTGGGTGGCCGGAGCGACCCGAGATCCGGCCGTCTACCGTCAGCTCGCCCGAATGCAGCGAGATCGGCGTGCGTTCGATCGAGCGGTCGAGACGTACGGCAAGCTGCTGGCCGACCGACCCGAAGACTCCGAACTGCGGCACGAGCTGGCTCAAACGTTGGCTTGGGCTGAGCGCTACGAATCGGCGATCGCGGAGTATCGGCGGCTGATCGAGCTGGCACCGGACCGATCCGACTACCTGATCGAGCTGGCCCGGGTGCTTTTTTGGGCGGACCAGGTGCCGGAGGCGGAGGCGATCCTGGCCCGCTTTCCGGAGGACTCTCCGGATATCGGCGCCGCCCAGAGGCTCGCACTCGAGATTGCGCTCGTGCGCGGCGCGTCGACGGCCGAGCCGGAAGCCGAAGGGGGGTCGACCGTGCTGGAACGAGCCCGGGCGGCCTCCGCAGAGGGTGATCTGGCCCGAGCGGAGCTGCTCTATGCGGATGCCGTAGCGGACGCTCCCGAGGATCCCGTGCTTCTGCGGGAGTGGGCCGACTTCCTCCAGTACCGTCAGTCGGATTTCGGCCGCGCTCGCGCATTGCTCCTCCGGTTGGCCGAGCTGAATCCGCCCGACGGACCGATGAGGCTTCGGTTGGCCCAGTTGGCGGCCTGGACGGGGCACGAGGAAGAGGCGCACGAGCGGTTGGTGGCCTTGGTCGAAGAACAGCCCGAGTCCGCCGAAGCGTGGCTTCTGCTTGGAGAGGTGAACCGGTGGCGCGGAAACCGGCAGGCAGCAGCTCGGGCCTACGACCGTGTCCTCGTCCTTGATCCGGAGGACGAGCGCGCGACCGTTGGCCGGACCGCCGTGCGCGAGGCTTCCATGGTGATCATCGACGCCCGGGAGGATCCAGGCGCCGGGCCGGTTGTCACCCTGTTCAGCGACACCGACGACTACCAACGGCTGGACGTGGGTGCCTCGGTCGCCGTCCAGCCAAACGCGAACGGCTTCCGCGTCCTGGCCGGCTATCGACGTCTCGAGGGCTTCGACCTCGAAGCCGCACGGACCGATTTGGGTGTGGACGAGGGGGGCTTCGCGGAGGTCGAGTATGTCCGCTGGTGGAACGAAGCGAACGTGCGCACGGCCTTCCGAGTCGGGATCGAGAGCCTCGGCGACATCGGAGCCGAGCCGACGCTCGGCGCGCAGGTCGAGCTTCCCGACCTCAGCGGCACGGACTTTCGAGCCGACTTCCGACACGGGCCCGCGTATCCGATCACGCAGACGTACGGGAGCGCGAGCGCCGGGCTGGTATCCGACCGGTTGCTGCTCTCTGCGTACCGCCCACTAAGCGAATCGTGGACGCTCTGGATGGCCGCCGACGGTGCCTCCGTGCGTGGAGCCGGCACGGACAACTGGCGGCTGAACGGCCAGATCATGGCGAGCCGCCGAATCTCCGAGGTCTTTTCAGCGGGCGTCTTTACCAGCGCGCTCGGCTACACCGACGCGGCGCCGGCAGATGGGATCCGGAGGTTGTACTGGGATCCGCGACTCTTTTGGGCGACCGGCGTTGTCCTGGATGTGCGGACGACGGGAGATCGGGGCTTCGGAGCACGAGCACGGGTGCAACCCGGCATCGCGATCGTAGATGAACGATCGCTCGATACCGGAGGACTCGTCCCGCAGCTCGGCCTGGAAGGCGGGCTGGATTACCGGTTCGGCCGGTCCTCGATCTACCTGACGGCCCGATATGCGCGCGGTCGCGAAGGCGGGTACAACTCGTTCGGGCTGGACCTGGGCGCTTCGATCAGGCCCTAGCGAGAGCCACCCGGGAGAAACATGGCGACGACGACACGACGTGCCCTGACGTCACTGGTGCTGATCGCCATCATAGTGGGCGGGACGGCGCTCTTCATCGTCTGGGCGCTCCGCTCGCCGGAGCAGGTTCAGCAGTTCCTCGTCCGGCTCGTGCTCATCAGCCTGATCATCTTCCTGGCCATCCTGTTCATCCGATACTTCACCCTGCTCTGGTTTGCCTACCTGCAGCACGCGGAGCGAAACGTCGCGGCGGGAGCGACCGAGGTCGAATACTCGCCGGTCTCCATCATCATCCCGGCGTTCAATGAGGGCGAGGTCATCGCGCACGCGATCCAGAGCCTTCTACAGCTGGACTATCCGGCTTATGAAGTGATCGTCGTCGATGACGGCTCGACGGACGACACTCTTGCGGTCGCGCGGCGCTCGGAAGGCGCGGCCTCGGGAATGGAAGTCCGAGTCCTCACGAAGCGCAATGGCGGGAAGGCGTCGGCCCTGAACGCGGGAATTGCCCGCTCCAAGCACCCCTTCGTCATGTGCATGGATGCCGATTCCTGGGTCGAGCCCGGAACGCTCAAGGCGGCGATGCAGCACTTCGGCGATCCGACGATCGGTGCCGTCGCGGGCAACGTGAAGGTGGCCAACCGCGAGAACATGCTCACGAAGCTTCAGGCGCTGGAGTATATCGAGGGCTTGAACATGCCTCGCCGGGCGCAGGGATTCGTGGCGGCGGTGAACATTGTGCCGGGACCGATCGGGATCTTTAGGCGCGACGCGCTGGAGGAGGTCGGAGGATACGACACCGATACCTTCGCTGAGGATGCGGACCTCACCCTGAAGATGATCACTTCCGGATGGAAGATCGTCTACGAGGATCTCGCGGTCACCTGGACCCAGGCTCCGAGAAAGATGGTCGACCTGATCCAGCAACGTTATCGGTGGACGCGAGGCATTCTGCAGGCGCTCAAGAAACGAAAGAGCGTCTACTGGCACCCGTTCCCAGACTTTCCACTCTGGTTGTCGGCCGTCGAGATGGGCTTCGAGGCCATCTTGTGGCCGATCCTGAACGTCTACGCCCACCTCTTTTTCGCGATCGTCGCGCTTCTGTACGGGCAGGGCGAGCTGCTTCTTTACTGGTGGATTCTTCTGACGCTGCTGGATCTGGTGATGGCGCTGGTGACCGTCTCGATGGAGGAGGAATCGCTACGACTGGTCCCGTACGCGATCGTCTACCGGTTTTTCTTCATACTCTTCCTCGACGTGACGAAGACGTTCGCTACCGTGGAGGAAGCGTTCAACCTGGGGATGGAATGGGACAAGCTGCGGAGGATCGAGTATGCCGGAGTGGCGGGCGAGAGTGCCTAGCTTCGAGCCTCGGATAGTCCCGATGAGTCGCGGTACCACGGATGCGCGGGAGCATACGATATGAGCGTCGTCGACCTGCTGGTCACGATCATCGTGGTAACCATTCTCGTGACGATCGCCCTCGGCGTCGTCACCTACGTCGCATACAAGCTGCGGCTGGCCAGGCGTCCGGCGGCGGAGACGGAAGGGGCGTCAGAGACTCGCTATTTCGAGGCGCACGAGCCTCCCCAGCCCGATGACGCAGCGGAGTCCGAGGCGACCGCCGAGGGCGAGCCGCATGCCTCCTGAGCGAGATCCCGTACCGAGAGCACGCTCCGCTGTTCACTGGCTGAGCGGCATCCTGCTGCTCGGCGTGTTAGCCGGCGGCGTCGTCGCGGCCGGCGTCGCCCTGTGGCAGAACCTCGACGTCCGTCAGCTCGTGCGCACACCGGCTTCGGGCGACCCACGCCCGCTTCCGGAAGCGCTGCCGACGCCCTCGCCGGCCCACGAGAACGTCCCGCTTCGTGTGGCCGTATTCTACTCGGACCAAAGCGCCGCCTTCTTTCCGGATCCCGAATACTACTCGACGCTGATCGGGCGCTGGGAAGAGCTGGCCGCCGCGCTCGGTGCGGACCCGATGCGGGTGCGTGCCGAGGATCTGGATGCCCTCGAGCCGGATGTTGCGCTGCTCGCTCCGGCCGCTCTTTGTCTGGAAGAATCCGAGGTCCGGGCGCTTCGCCGCCACCTCGAGCGCGGCGGAGGCCTGGTGCTCACCTGGGCGACCGGTGCGCGCGACGGGGCCTGCGAGTGGATCGGCTGGCGCCGCATCTCGGAGCTCACGGGCGCAGCCGACGTACGGGAGCTGGAGACCCGAGATGCCCTCTACTTCACAGTCCCGGCAGGGCTTCCGCTGTCTCCGGGCGTGAGCCCGGCGACGCGGATCGAGCTTCGCTCGGAGTCGCAGCTCGCGTTGAGCGGCTCCGGGACCGGCGTCTTCTGGTCCGATTGGGCCCTGAACCCGCTCCCCGCCGCCGGCACGTCCGATGTCGAGGCTGCTCTGTGGGCTGGATGGACCGAGGACGGCGGAAGGCTCGCCTGGTTCGGTTTCTTGACGGGCCAAGGCGCCCGTCCGCGTGACGAGGAGCCGATCGAGCGGCTGCACATGAACGCGATCTTGTGGGCGGCCGGCCTGCCGTACGCCGAGATCGCTCCCTGGCCCGGCGACGCGAGGGCGGCCGTCGTCTTCTCGCAAGATGTGGAATCCGAGTTTCAAAACTCGGCTCGGCTCGCAGCGATCGCCGCGGAGCGAGGGGTCCCGGTCTCCTTCTACGTGGTCACCCGGCTCGCCCTCGAGCACCCGGAGCTGGCCGATTCTCTAGCTCGGGTGGGCGAGGTGGCGAGCCAGACGTCCGATCACGGCGTCGTGGCTGGCTTACCAGCCGAAGAGCAGCGTGCGCGGCTGCAGCGAAGTTGGGCGGAGATCAGGGGTTGGACCGGAGATTCGGCGGTCGGACTGCGGCCGCCGGAAGAGCGGTTCGACGAGAACACGCTCAGCGCCTGGCGGGCGATCGGCGGCAGCTACGTGGCAGCGGTCAATAACGCGCGAACGGGCAGCCCGGAGATCTTCGAGACGGAATCGGGCCCGATCGTCCTCCTGCCGAGGATCATCAAAGACGACTACAACGTGCTCGTGCAGGAGAGCACTTTCGGCTCGAAGCGGCTTCTCGAAGCGTATCTGGAGGGTGTGCGCAAGGTACGAGGGCTGGGAGGGCTGGCGTTTCTGTCGACCCATAGCCAGGTAGCGGGCACGCCTCGCCGCGTCCGAGTCCTTGGCGAAGTAATGGACACCGTGGCGGCGCGAGACGGCGATTGGTGGGCCGCGACGGGCCGTGCGGTTGCCGAGTGGTGGCTGGTCCGGAGCCAGACTGCAGTGGCTGCCCGTCGTGACTCCGCCGACGCTCTGGAGTTTGTCGTGGAGTCACCGGAGGACAGGCCGCTCGAGGGTGCCTGGCTTCGCATCATCCTGCCGGGGAACGAGGATGATCTGCAACCGGTGCTGGATGGCCTGCCGGTGCCGTTTGCCCGCGAGCCATGGGGCATTTCCGTGGCGCTCGGCGACCTGCACGCGGGTCAGCGCGCGCGGCTGACGCTGGTGAAGCCTGGTGGAGCGTCCGATTCCGAATCCGACGGCGTGACCGGAGCCGAGGCGCCCTAGGCGTGGCGCCAGAGAGTGGCGCTGAGGCACCACTCCGGATGATGAGGCTTCGCTGATCAACTTCGGCCTCCTCTCGATGGGCGTGGCCACCCTCATTCAGACCACCATCGGAAACCGTCTGCCGATCATCCAGGGGCCATCGGCGACGCTCACGGGCACTCTGGCGCCGGTCGCGGCCACGCTGGGTCCCGGAGCGATGTGGGGAGCCGCCTTCGCCGGCGGGTTGGCGGAGATGGCATTCGGAGCCTCGCGCGCTCTGAACTTTCTGCGCCGTCGGGTTGAACGCGCTCACCTCGCTGATGGCGTCTCCGGAGAGACCCGAGGTCGCCGGGTCAGGAGCTCTCTAGGCCGACAGCATCTCTTCGATCGCCGGCCGCGCGATTTTCTCCCACAAATCGTTACGACACTTTCCCGACAGACTCGGATCGCGCGCCCTGATACCCTGATACGAGCTTGAGATCCACCGGGAAAGGCGATGACGGATATGCGGCGCAGATCGAGGTTGCGGCGCGGCGTTTGGGCGTGGCTGCTTGTCGCGCTTGCGTGGCCTAACTCCGCTTCGGGCCAGGAGATGACCGGCGAGGAGCTGTACCGAGCCGGCTGTGCCAGCTGCCACGGGGAGGACGGCCGGGGGGCCGATCGCGAGAAGGTCGCCTTCGATGTCCCCCTGCCCGATTTTGCCGATTGCAGCTTCGCGTCTCGCGAGCCGGACCTGGACTGGATCGCGGTATCGCACCAGGGCGGTCCAGTTAGGGGCTTCGATCGAACGATGCCGGCGTTCGGCGAAGCGTTCTCTCAGGGGCAGCTCCAGGAGATCATCGCCCATATCCGCGATTTCTGTGGCGATCCCCGGTGGCCGCGTGGAGAGCTCAACTTCCCGCGCCCCCTTCTAACGGAAAAGGCGTATCCCGAGGACGAGCTCCTTTGGGAGGTGGGTGCCAGAACCCAATCTCCCGGAGAGGTCGGTAACGCGATCGTCTACGAGCGCCGCTTCGGTTCGAAGTCGCAGATAGAACTGATCGTCCCGTTCGGGTTTCAGGACGCTACCCCGACCCATATCGCGGGCCCGCCCGCTGATTCTACAGGAGGCTGGGTGGCCGGGATGGGTGACATCGCCCTGGCGGTGAAGCACGTACTGCTGCACAGCCTCGGCAGCGGATCGATTCTCAGCGCCGCCCTGGAGGTGAAGCTGCCGACCGGCACTACGAGCAACGGCTTCGGCGCGGGGACGACACGTCTGGAGCCTTTCCTCGCGTTCGGGCAGTCGCTTCCTGCAGAGATCTTCCTTCAAGCGCAGGGTGGATGGGAGATCTCGACGAACACGGAGAAAGCCCCTAGCGAAGCGTTCTGGAGGGCGGCGTTCGGCCGCACGTGGACCCAGGGCCGTTGGGGGCGTGCTTGGACGCCGATGGTAGAGGTGGTCGGCGCGGCCGAGCTGGAAGCGGACGGTGCGACGGACTGGTCCCTGGTGCCGCAGCTGCAGGTCACGCTGAACAAACGCCAGCACATCATGGCGAACATCGGCGTGGGCTTACCGGTGAATCGTACCGAAGTCCGAAGTCCGGAGGTTCTTTTCTACGTTCTCTGGGAGTGGTTCGACGGCGGCTTGTTCGCCGGCTGGTAAGGAGCGGAGGAATCGGCATGGGTAACCTCGACGGATCACCGTCCGCTGCGTCGAGCAGCGGAGCTCGATGGGCTGCCAACCTGTTTTTCGGTGCTTTGACGGTAACGCTCGCGGCGTACTGCACCTTGATGGTCTCGGGCGCTGTCCGTGCCGCCGGAGCGGGCGAGATCGGATCCATCCATGGCACGGTGAGTCTCGGTGGGACGGTCGAGTTCAGCGGCGCAGTCCCGGAGCCCGAGCCGATCGACATGGCGGCAGATGAGTACTGCGAGTCCGCCCAGGAAGGAAAGCAGGTGTTGGACCGTCCGATCGAGGTCGACGAGAACGGCTTCCTGCGCGACGTAGTGGTCCACGTGAAGGAGGGGCTGCAGACGGGCGCGTTGGCGGCTCCAGAGCAAAGCGAGCTACTGGATCAGAAGGGCTGTCTGTACGCACCCCGGTCTCTGGCCGTCAGGGCGGGACAGACGCTGGTAATCCGGAACAGCGACGAGACACTCCACAACGTCAACGTGACGGCGCAGGCGAACCGTGGATTCAACATCGGTCAACCGATCAAGGGGATCGAGGCGAAGCGCTCGTTCGACGAGCCGGAGCTGGGGATTCGGGTCGCGTGTGATATCCACGGCTGGATGCACGCGAGCATCTCCGTGTTCGATCATCCGTACTTCGACGTCACGGCGCCGGGAGGGGCGTTCTCGATCGAGGGTCTCCCACCCGGAGACTATGTGGTGGAGGCTTGGCACCCCGTGCTTGGGACCACAGAGGCCTCCGTCCAGGTTCCGGCTACTGGCTCCGCCGAGATCCGGCTCACCTTCGAGGGAGGGTCTCCCTAGGGAATCTCGAGAGGCTCCGCCTCCGGCAGGAGTTCTATATCCGAGTCCGCGACCATTCGTTTGAACTCGGCTACATCCTCGTCGAGCACGCGGTTGATCTCTTGTAGCGACTCGCCGACGACCTCCTCCGCCCGCCTGAGGAAGCTCAGCTGCGCCGCGGTGGGTGCGTCGTTCGACGATGTCATCGAGAAGGCGGCGCGGCCGGCGATGTTCCAGGGCTTGTCATCGTCATACGGAATTCCCTTCGTCTCCGGCGGGATCCAAAGGGTCTCTTCCAGCTCGGTCAGAGCCTTCTTGAGACGCTGCCCCGCCCGCTGAAGCCGCTTGTTCGGATCTGTCGGTTCGTCCTCCGCATCATCGGCGTCCTCGGCGGTGCCTGGGCCCTCCTCGCCGTCCTCCGCGTCATCCAGGGCCTGCCGCACCCGTGCGAGCACGGCGTCCACATCCTTTCGCGTCCTGTAGATGCGGGTGATTCCCTCGGCCAAGCCGTCCCTCAGCTCGCCGGCCCGCACGACCGCTTCGTACTTGGCCACCCGGTCGGCCGGCGGGATGTTCTCCCTGGGATCCGGCAGAACCTCCACGGTGCGCGTCGCGTCATGGTCTCCGAGTGACAACCGTACCGAATAGGTGCCCGGGAGCACGCGGATGCCGCTCGGCTGAAACGGCGACTCTTCCTGAGGCTCTCCCGTCTCCGGACGCTCGAACGAGTCTCGCCGCAGATTCCAGTTGATCCGATTGATGCCCAGCTGCGCCGGCTGCTCGAACGTCCGCACTACCTCGCGGCTCTCGTCGAGCACCTCCACCTTGGCCTGCGGTCCCTTCTTTCCGCCTCGGCGCCCGCGGCCTGATCGATCCCCCTCGCTCTCCGCTTCCTTCTCCTGTTCCGCTTCCTCCGGCTCTTCGGCCTCTCCAGCCGCTTCGCGGGCGGCCCGTTTCTCGGCCCGGTCGCTCTCCTTGCGTGCGCGCTCCTCCTCCTCGTCCGGATGTGGGAGATCGGGCTGGTTGGCAGCGAAAGTGATGACCGCCCCGTACTCCCTGTTCACGCCCCGGAACTCGCCGTCCCCCGGGAAGCGCGAGGCTCCCGTCTGTTTCACCCGATACTGGATCGCGTCCGGGATATCGAACAGGTGGAGTGGCTCGGTAAGCGTGTTGGCGGTGAGGCCACGCAAGGGAGCGATATCATCCAGTACGAACGCGGCTCGGCCGTGCGTGCCGATCACCAGGTCGTCCTCGCGCTGCTGCACGACGAGATCGCGCACCCCAACGGTCGGAACGCCGTGCGTCCATTTGAACCACTGGCCGCCGCCGTCCAGCGAGGTGTAAAGGCCGAACTCGGTCCCGAGGAACAGAAGTTCCGGGTCCGTCGGATCCTGAGTGATCGAGAGAGCGTAACCCGACACGTCGTCGGATCCGGCAAGGCGAGTCCAGCTCGCACCGTAGTCATCGGTCCGGTACGCGTACGGCGTCCAGTCCGAGCGCCGATGGTTGTCGAACACGACGAAGGCGCTTCCCGCATCGTACGTCGAGGGCACTACGTGCGGAATCCAGGTGTTGGCCGGTACGCCCGGCACGTTGGTCTCCACGCTCGTCCAGTTGGCGCCGCCGTCGCGGGTCACATGCAACCGGCCGTCGTCCGTTCCGATCCATATGATCCCCCGCTCGATCGGACTCGGAGCGATCGACAGGATGCTGGTGAAGTTCTCGGCGTTCGTGACGTCCAGCGTCAGCCCCCCGCTCTCGGCCTGCCTTTGCCACTCCGGGTTGTCGGTTGTCAGGTCCGGGCTGATGATCTCCCAGCTGTTCCCCCGGTCGGTCGATCCATGTACGAACTGGCTGCCGTAGTAGATGGTCGATGCGTCGAACGGATCCTGGGCGAAGCCGGCGTTCCAGTTGAAGCGCAGCTCCTCACCTTCCGGTGGGGCCGGCCGGATGCTCTTCCGCTCCCCGGTCTCGAGGTTCCAGCGGAAGAGGTTGCCGCCCTGGCTCATCCCGTAGCCCTGCATCGGGTCATCCGGGAACGGTGCCGTGTCGAATCCGTCGCCGAAGCCCACTTCCTCCCAGTGGTGATTCCGGATCCCGCCGTTCTCCCAGACAGAGCTCGGTCCCTTCCAGGAGCCGTTGTCCTGCATGCCGCCGTAGACGTTGTACGGAAGCTCGTCGTCGACCCGAATGTGGTAGTACTGCGCCAGCGGGAGGTTGGAGACGAACCGCCACGTCTCGCCGCGGTCGTGGCTGATCGCAACGCCGCCATCGTTCCCGGCGATGATGTGCCGTGGATCATCGGGGTTGATCCACATGGCGTGGTGGTCCGGGTGTACCTGCCGGAAGCCGACGATCACCCTCCACGATTTCCCGGCGTCGTTCGAGGCGCTGATTCGCGACCAGAGACTGTAGACACGGTTGGGAAGCTCCGGGTCTACCCGAAGGTCCGCGTAGTAGAAGGGCCGATTTCCGAAATCGCGCCGCGCGTCCGTGTTGCTCCAGTTGCGGCCGCCGTCCGTCGAACGGTAGATCCCGTTTTCCTTGGCCTCGATGAGGGCGTACATGACGTCCGGCGACGACGGGGCGATAGCCAGCCCGATGCGGCCCAGATCCCCCTCCGGCAGACCGTCTTCCGGAGTGAGGCGGGTCCAGCTCTCACCGCCATCACGCGTCACATGGAGCCCCGATCCGGGTCCTCCGGACTTGAAGAACCAGGGCCACCGCCTGTACTCCCACATGGCGGCGAAAAGCACGTCCGGGTTGCTCGGGTGCATCACGAGATCGGCGGCGCCGGTCTTCTCGTCGACGTAGAGGATCTGCTCCCACGTATCTCCGCCATCCCGGGTCCGGAAGACGCCCCGCTCAGGATTCTCTCCCCACTCGCGGCCCATCGCCGCTACGAAGGCCACGTCGGGGTTCGTCTGGTCGAGCAGGATTCGAGAGATCCGCTCGCTCCCTTCGAGACCGAGGTGGGTCCAGGTGTCTCCGCCGTCGCGCGTACGGTAGACGCCATTGCCGACCGACACGCTGTTGCGGGGGTTGGCTTCTCCCGTTCCGACCCAGAGCACGTCGGGGTCGGTCGGATGGACCGCCAGGGCACCGATCGCCGCCACCGGCTGATCGTCGAAGATCGGCTCGAACGACAGCCCGCCGTTCGTCGATTTCCAGACGCCGCCCGTTGCGGCACCCACGTACACGATCGTCGGGTCCGATGGCGCCGCGACGACGGCTGCTACCCGCCCGCTCATGCCGGCGGGGCCGATGGAACGTGCCTCCATGCCAGCCAACAGCTCGGCGTCCACCTGCGAGATACCGGCAGTCGGGACCGCGAGAACGGCGACGGCGCAGAAGACGATGGCCCGCTCGGTGGAGCGCAGCCAAGGCCGGCTCGGCCGGCACGGCGCGCGCATTAGAGGAAGCGTCTCGCGAACACCCTGGCTCAGCGTTTCGTCCTTCATCTTGCTCTGCTTCTTATGGTTCCTGGGGGATGGGGCGCGGAAGATATCGCCCATGTGCTCGTGCCGCGACACTTTGGTGCGTCATGATACGGCTCGAGACTCCCGACCGGCCTGCGGCTTGCCGCCGTTGGTCCAGTGGCTCCTTCACGCGCTGGCTGTTGGTTGCCGGCGTGGCCGTGGGCGCCTTCAGCGAGGTCGCATATGCCCAGGAGCCCGAGCCGGCTGCAACAGACACGATCGATGTCGATCCTGCCTTGGCCGATACGGTCGCCCAGGCCATGCAGGATCTGGTGGTACGGGTCACCCGACCACTAGTCGTGGGCGGATCGAGCGCCTTCGAGGTGGAGCTGGATTCGGTCGCCTTCCTCGAGCCATCAGCCAGCCTGGCTCAGCTTCTAAGGGAGATGCCCGTCCTGCGGGTGCGCGAGAACTCGCGAGGCGAGACGCACGTTTCGCTTCGCGGCTCGGAGTCGCGACAAGTGCCCGTCCTGCTTGATGGGATCGCCCTCACCTACGGTTGGGATAACCGCACGGATCTTTCGCTCATTCCGCTTACCGGTATCCGGAGCGTCACCACGGTACGCGGTCTCTCTTCGCTTCTCGCCGGTCCAAACGTGCTGGGTGGGGTGATGCAGCTGGACATGGCCGCGGAGCCCTTCCGGTCGAACCACTTGGAGCCGCTGCGCGTGCGCACGGCGATCGACGATGGAGGCGGGCAAGCGGTCGACGCGAGCTTCGGCGGCGTGCTCGGCGGCGACACCCGGATCCTCGTGCGCGGCGGGGCCGGATACCGGCGTCGTGACGACATCCCGATCCCGGACCGGATCGAGCAGCCGCCGCCAGCCCGACCGGGAACCCGCCTGAACAGCGACTATGAACAGGCTACCGGGTTCCTGTCCGCCCGAATGCAGGGGAAGAACGGCGCCTGGGCCTCCTTCTCTTCGATTGTGTCCACGGCCGAAAGGGGCGTGCCGCCCGAGCTCCATTTGGAGGGTCCGAGGTTGTGGCGCATCCCGATGACGTCGCGCTGGACCACGGTTCTGGCCGGACGGAGCGGGTGGTTGGGAGATGGAGAGCATTGGCAGCTGGGCGGTAGTCTCGGCGTCGACTTCGGGCAGAGCGAGATCGATGTTTACGAGGGACTGGACTACGACGAGATCGTCGGAGGAGAGGAGGGGGACGACCGTACGCTGACCCTTCGCCTCTTCGCCGACCACGCTCTCGAATCGGGCTTGTTCAGCTCTGCGTTCACCTTCGCCGATACGGATCACGACGAGCTTATCGAGCCGGCCGAGACGGCGAGCTACGGCCAACGGCTGTGGAGCGGTGCGGTCGAATACGAGCACGCGTTCTTCCACGGCGGCGACGGCTCCGGCGCCGCTCTTACGGTGGGAGGGAGCGTGGACGGATCCGACACGCCCGAGACTGGAGGCCGGCCCGCCCGTTCTGCCCTCTGGGACTGGGGGGCGAAGCTCACCGGATCGTGGACTCTGACCGGGGGCGTCACACGACTTCACGCAGGCTTCAGCCGGCGGGCCAGGTTTCCGTCGCTTCGCGAGCTCTATTCGGGCGCCCTGGGTCGCTTCGTGCCCAACCCGCAGCTTGGTCCGGAGTCTCTGATCGTCGGAGAGGCCGGTGTTACCGCCACGGCCGAAGAATGGGGGCTCCAGGGGGTCTTCTTCCATCAACGACTCGATGATGCCGTCGTGCGAACGGGCCTGGGAGATGGCCGCTTCACCCGCGAGAACCGAGACCGGATCTTGAGCACCGGCGTCGAGCTGATCGGCTCGCTCCGTTGGCATTCGCTTTACGGCTCGTTCGACCTCACTCTGCAGGCCGTCGATCTGGACGATCCGACGGCTCCCGAGGATCAGCGCAGGCCGGAGTACCAGCCCTCGGTTAGCGGCAGCCTGGAGCTTGGGGTGCGGGCGCCCCTCCGGATCGACACCCGGTTGCTCATCGATCACATCGGGCGCAGGTACTGCGTGAATCCCGAGCTGGGAGCGGATGAGGAGCTCGGAGCCAGCACGGGGCTGGCCTTTCAGGTGTGGCGCGACTGGAGCCTGAGGGCTGGCCCGCTCCGCCGGTTTCGTGCGCTGGCTGCGGTGGACAACCTCGCGAACGCCAGCATCTACGATCAGTGTGGACTTCCGAGACCCGGCCGGGTCTTTCGCCTTCAGCTCGAGATCGGCTAGCGGCGGCCGTTCGCCCACCATTTTTTTGGTTGCCAGCGCTCTCCGAAGCCGAGCTTTCCGTCCAGCCACAGCATGAGCCGGCGCAGCCGGGTGCCGGCGAGGACCCTACCGAGGCGGTTCCACCAGCGTGAGAAGTCCTTGTTGTAGGGGCACACGCGGATACAGATCGAGCAGTCGCTGTTCTGCTTCACCCAGTAATCGAAGCAGCGTTCGCCGTCTATCGACCACTTGCGAACTCCGCGCAGGTTGGACTCGTTGTAGACGTCGGTCGTCGGCTCGCTGCCCGAGATGGCCTTGACCGGACAGGCGTCCGTGCAGCGGCGGCAGATCTCGCAGAACTCCCGTACTCCGAAGTGGACCGGCGTGTCGAGTGCAAGGGGAAGATCGGTGAAGACCTTCCCCAATCGGACGCGCGGGCCGTACTCCTTGGTGATCATCAATCCGAGACGGCTGTACTCGCCGAGCCCGGCCTTGATCGCATACGGGACGGCGAGCGCCGAGTCGTTCATGCTGGCTACGGCATTGTAACCCAAGTTCCTGATGTATTGCGCCGTCGAGAGCACGACGAGCGCGTCGTGCGAATAGCCGAGTCCGGTCGCCGCTCCGCTCAAGGCCGACGGGACGGTACGGATCCACCCGTGGTCCATCTGCTGGGCCGTGACGACCACCCAGTCCAGCCCGGCGGGGACGTCGTTCGGCCTCTCCGTATGGGAGATGTCGCTGAACTTCCGGGTGTACATCCAGCGCTCGTCGTAGTCGGTGATGCCCACGAGGCTCGCGCCGAAGGCCTTGGCGACCCGCTTGATCTCCCGCGATGCCAATTCTGGCGACTCGAAGAGCGTCCGTTCGCTGGCCACATCCCGCTGGAGCGTGAAGGCGTCGGTGAACCCCTCCCGGCGATCCTCGGATTCCTTGAGCTCGGTGAAGATGTCGCTGACGTGCCAGGCGGCATTGCGAAGGGCATAGTCCTTCTGGGTAAAGCCGTCCACCTTCCGCCATCTTTCCAACGGCTCCCGGTAGGTCTTGTAGAAGAGCTCGGAACGCGAGCTGCGGATGCCCTCGTCCCACCAGGAGCGACGGAAGACGTCGAACTTCTGGTTGAACCGCTCGAAGTCCGACGTAACCTCGAAGCCGGCCTCTGCGTCGGAGGCGATCCGGGGGCCGGCTCGCTCGTCGCTCACGCGGCCCGGATCACCAGCCGGTCGAACATCCTGCGGGAGGCTTCGGCCACCTCCTCGACGGCTCTGTCGAACGTCTCTCGGTTGGCCTGCGAGGGCTTCTGATATCCGCTGATCTTGCGAACGAACTGCAGCGCCGCGTCCCGCAGCTCCTCATCGGTTGGCGCGCCATCCGGCCGCCGCAGCCTCTTTATGTTCCTGCACATGATTCTCTGGCTCCCCGTTCGATAGAGTAGGCGTTACCGCGCAGGGTCAGGCTCGGCCGCCGGGTGGGGCGCCGTCTCGCCGATTCGCGCTACGAGTCGCTCGACTCGGCTGGCCGCTTCCACGATCATCTCCCAGTTCAAAGGAACGATCGGCTGGGCGTGAGCCAGGTTATTGCGGAGCGATCCCAGCTCCTGGATCCAGCTCTCTCCCTGCCGCCGGGACGAGAAGCGGAACTCCTCCCGCCACCGCTCCTCCCGGATGAGGATCTGCATCTTGTCGGCCAGCTGAAGGCAGTCCACCAGGCGCACCGGCTGAAGACGCCGGCTGCGCTCGGCGTAAAGCTCCCGAGCTTT
>JBDHGL010000048.1:0-18481 GCA_039589875.1 Gemmatimonadota bacterium | reverse complement strand
CAGGAGCACGAACGTGGTGACCGTGATGAACGGGATGTTGAGGAGTTCCTCCTCATAGGGTCCGACGAGGCTGCGGCCGCGGTACGCCAGGAAGGTTGCGATCAGCGACCCGAAGAGCATGCACTCGGAGCCGATGAACGCCCACATGAGCATCTTCTCGTTCGGTACCCCGGTGCTCGTCCGTTCCATCAGTGGATCGGCTCGAAGGACCAGCCGAAGATCCCGACCAGGGCGACGGCAGCTCCGAGGAGAGCCAGCGGTAGCCCCACCAGGGCGCCGGCCGCAGCCAGCAGGAGCCCGCCCGCCACGACGAGCGGCCAGAAGGACGGGTTCGGCATACGGAAGTCTTCCGCCTCCGGGAGCACGATTCCGTCGTGCCATAGGGGATCGCGGCTCGTCACCTGTGGCGTCAAGTCGAAGTTGTGCTCCGGCGGCGGAGAGCTCGTCGCCCACTCGAGCGTCGCTGCCCCCCAGGGGTTGTCGCTCGCGGTTGCCGGGCCCCTGAGGCTTCGCAGGAAGTTGAGCAGGAAGAGCACGATCGCCAGGAAGGTGACTCCGGCTCCGATCGTCGAGAGCAGATTGTACGTCTCGAAGCCGAAGCCAGCCGGATAGGTGAACGTGCGCCGCGGCATCCCGTGGAGACCGGCATAATGCATCGGGAAGAAGGTCAGGTTCATTCCAATGAACATGAGCCAGAAATGCGCCGCTCCGAGCCGTTCGTTCAGCAGCTTTCCGGTCACCTTGGGGAACCAGTAGTAGATCCCGGCGAACAATCCGAAGATCGATCCGCCGAACAGCACATAGTGGAAATGCGCCACGACGAAATACGTGTCCGTCTGCTGAAGATCCGCCGGCGCTGACGCGTGCATCACCCCGGAGACACCGCCGATCGTGAACATCGCGACGAGACCGATCGAGAACAGCATCGGCGCTCGGAGGCGTATGGCGCCGCCCCACATCGTGGCGATCCAGTTGAAGATTTTCACGCCCGTCGGGATGGCGATCAGCATCGTCAGACCGCTGAATGCCGAGTTCGCGATCGGGCCGAGGCCGACCGAGAACATGTGGTGCGCCCACACGCCGAACCCGAGGAAAGCGATCAGGACGCCCGAGTAGACGACAACCGGATAACCGAACAGCGGCTTCTTCGAGAACGTCGGAATGATGTCCGAGATGATCCCGAAGGCAGGCAGGATCAGGATGTAGACCTCCGGATGGCCGAAGATCCAGAAGAGGTGCTGCCAGAGGACGGGATCGCCGCCGCCGGCCGGCTCGAAGAACAGCGTTCCGAACATGCGGTCGAACAGGAGGAAGATCGTCCCGATCGTGAAAGGCGGGAACGCCAGGATGATGAGGAACGAGACAACCAGCGTCATCCAGGTGAAGAGCGGAAGCCGCATGAACGTAAGGCCGGGCGCCCTCAGATTGATGATAGTGACGATAAAGTTCAGTGCGGCGACGATGGAGGCCGCGCCCGCGAGGGCGAGGCCGAGGATGTAGAAGTCCATCCCGTGACCCGGAGAGAACTGACTCGACGTGAGGTTGGCATACGCGAACCAGCCCGCATCCGGTGCTCCGCCGAGGAAGAAGCTGGCGTTGAGAAGCAGCGCGCCGAACAAGAAGAGCCAGTAGGAGAAGGCGTTGAGCCTCGGAAAAGCGACATCTCGGGCACCCACCTGGAGCGGAACGATGTAGTTGAAGGCACCGGCGGCCATCGGCATGACCGCAAAGAGCACCATCGTCAGCCCGTGCATCGTGAACAGCTGATTGTACGCTTCGGCGCTGAGCACATTGTTGCCGGGCACGGTGAGCTGAAGTCGGATGAGCATCGCCTCCAGACCACCGACCAGGAAGAAGAACAGACCGGACACGAAATACAGGATCCCGATCCGCTTGTGATCCACGGTGGTGATCCAGCTCCAAAGGCCGCCAGCGTAGAGGCCGCCTCCCTCGCTTCGCTCCTCTACGGTCGCGTTCGCCGTCGCCATCGCCGACTACTTCAAGCTCAATAGATAGGCCGCCACTTGCCGGGCCTGCTCATCGCTCAACCCCATATCTAGCATGAGATTGCCAGGTTTCACGTCGTGTGGATCCTTGATCCATAGCGCCAGGTTTTCGGGCGTGTTCTCCAGTACTCCGGCCGCAATCGTCCCGCGACTGCCCACGTGCGTCAGATCCGGCCCGAGGATCCCGGCGGCCGGCGTGCCCCGGATCCTATGACAAGAGATGCAGCCTCCCGCTCCGAAAAAGACCTCCAGGCCCGCTTCGACAGCCGGATCCGGCGGCTGCAGGGCGCCCGCGTCTGCCGCTTCCTCCGCCTGCCCCTGCACCCATCGTTCGAAATCCTCCGCGGTGTCTACGTACAGGCGCATGGCCATGAGGGCGTGCGAGGTGCCGCAGAACTCGGCGCACTGACCCGGATACACGCCTACCGAGTCCGGCGTGAACCAGAGCTGGTTCTCTCGACCCGGCACGAGATCGCGCTTCCCGGCCTGGCGTGGAAACCAGAAGCTGTGCATCACATCGGCACTCCGCAGGCGGAGGTCGACGGTCTGCCCCACCGGTAGATGCAGCTCGTTCGCCGTGTTGATTCCCAGATCCGGATAGTTGAACTCCCACCACCACTGGTGACCGATCACCTCCACGCGGATGTCCGGATCGACTGCCGGACGATCGATCTTCCAGAGGGTCAGCATCGTCGGCACGCCGATGACGATGAGGATGAGGGCTGGGGCGAGCGTCCAGCCGACCTCCAGCAGCACGTGTCCGTGTACCGGCTTCGGTGGCTCCGCCCCCGGGCGCTCCCGGAACCTGAAGATGACGAGAAGAAGCACGCCCTCGACGATCACCAGGACACCCATGGCCAGCCAGAAGATGCCGCGGAACAGCGTGTCGATCTCCCGCGCCACGTCGGACTGCGGACGCAAGGAGGACTGGGGAAAGTCGCCGCCGCCGCAAGCCGCGGTCAGAGCCGCCATAGCCAGCACCGCAAGCAGCACGGTGCACTGGCCGCCCGGCACGTGAGAGCGCCCCTCGCTCATTCGTCGTGGATGTCTTTGAGTTTGTATCGCTTCGATTCGGCTATCCCGTGAAGAATCACGCCGACACTACCGGACCTCTGAAGAACCGTCAAGAATTGCGGCATCCGGGCGGCGGCGGGCAGCAGCCGATCGAGCTCAAGCGTACAGGGAAGAGACCCAGTCTGCGTATCCGTTGTACGGGAGGGTCGGGACGCGCTGTCCGGTGGCCACCACGATCTCGGTCGCCTGTGACCAGCGGGGATGAGCGACCTCCGGGTCAACGTTGGAGAGGAAGCCGTATTCGTCCGGTGCCGCGTCGTTCCAAAACGTGGCGGGGCGCTCCTCCGTAAGCTCGATCTTGACGATCGACTTGATGCTCTTGTAGCCGTACTTCCACGGCACGGCGAGCCGAATAGGCGCCCCGTTCTGCTTCTGCAGCGGATGGCCGTACATCCCGGTGGCCAGAAAAGCCAGCTCGTTCATCGCTTCGTCGATCCGAAGGCCTTCGTAATAAGGCCAGGAGTACCACGTCTGACGCTTCTGACCCGGAGCCTCGTCCGGACGAAGGAAACCCACGAAGCGCACGTAGCGGGCACGCTCGGTCGGCTGCACGAGCTCGAGCAAGGCGGCGAGTGGAAAGCCGGTCCAGGGAACGACGACCGACCACGCCTCGACACACCGCAATCGGTAGATTCGCTCTTCCAGAGGTATCGAGCGCTCGAGCTCCGACAGGTCGGTCCGAAGTGGCTTTTCCACGAGTCCGCCGACCTCGATCTCCCAAGGCCGCGCCTGGAAGCGATCGACAAGACGCCAGACGCCGTCCTTGTCCGTCGTGAACTCGTAAAAATTGTTGTAGGTCGCCACGATCTGCTCGTCGGTGACGCTCGAGTGCCGCGGCCCGGGCTGGAAGCGAGCGTCGCGAATAGCAGAGGAATACAGCTCCGCGGTGGGGGTCGGCGGGATCTTCGACAGCGGACCCTCTTGAACGCTCTCCTGCGCCCCGAGCTCCCCCGCTCGCATCGCCGCCAGCCCCATGGCCCCAAGGCCTGCTCTGCGAAGAAACTCCCGGCGGCCCAGATAGTCCGCCTCCGGCGTCACGAGGCTCTCCGGGAGATTCCAGCGCTGCGGCAAGTGGATGTGCGCCATGCTCGTTCTCCTCGTGGCTTGGCTGCGGATACCGACCCGCGCTTCTCAGTGGCGGAAGAGACGCCGCCCGGTCAGCACCATCGCGATGCCGTGCTCATCTGCGGCGCCGATCACCTCGTCGTCTCGGACCGAGCCGCCGGGCTGCACGATGGCACGAACGCCCAACTCGGCCGCCGCATCGATCCCATCCCTGAAAGGAAAGAACGCATCGGAAGCGAGAATCGATCCCGCGGTGTCGTGCCCCGCCTCGCTCGCCTTCCAGCCGGCCAGCCTCACCGCGTCCACACGGCTCATCTGTCCGGCGCCGATCCCGACCGTGGCGCCCTCCCGTGCCAGCAGGATCGCGTTCGACTTCACGACCTGCACCGCCGCCCACGCAAAACCCAGGTCACTCCATTCCTCCGGTGAAGGTCCACGCGCTGATCCCACCCGCACCTCGGCGTCCTTCAGCCCTTCCGAAACAGCCGGCACGGGCGCCGACTGGAGGAGTAGGCCACCCTGCACGCCCCGCGCGTCCAGGCCGGGCAGCAGGTGGCCCGGATACGCCTCGAGCTCGCCGCTCTCCGGGGCCAGAAGCCGGAGGTTTTTCTTGCCCATCAGAAGGCGCAGAGCACCATCGGCGTAGTCCGGCGCGACGAGGCATTCCACGAAGAGCTCGTAGAGCGCCTCCGCAACCGTCTCGGCGAGTGGCTGGTTGAAGGCAACCGTCGAGCCGAAGGCGGACACCGGATCGCAGGCCAGCGCGCGCTCGAACGCTTCCGCCGTCGAACGCCCCACGGCAAGACCACAGGGCGTGGTGTGCTTAACGATCGCACACGCAGCGCGCGAGTCGCCCAGGAATGGGGAGATCGCCGCGAGTGCGCCGTCCACGTCCAGAAGGTTGTTGTAGGAGAGCTCCTTGCCGTGAAGCTGCTTGAGCGCAGAGACGCCCCAGGCGCGGCACGATGCCTCTCGATAGAAGGACGCCGCTTGATCCGGGTTCTCGCCGTACCGGAGCTCCTGCACTCGAACGAGCGAAATGGCCGCCTCGGGCGGAGGCGCGAGGTTCTGGGGGCCGAAAGAGCCCATGTAGCGAGCCACGGCGGCATCGTACGCCGCCGTGTGAGCGTACACCTTGGCTGCGAGCCCACGACGCCGCTCGCCGCCAGCCTGCCCACCCGCCTCGTCGGCCAGAAGCCGTAGGGCACCCTCGTAGTCACTGGGATCGCAGAGGACGAGGACGTCTGACTGATTCTTCGCGGCCGCCCGGAGTAGCGTGGGTCCACCGATATCGATCTGCTCCACCGCCTCGGACAGTGTGACGTCCGGCTTGGCGATCGTCCGCCGAAACGGGTAGAGGTTCACGGCGACGAGATCGATCGGCCGGATGCCCTCTCGCCCGAGCGATTCCATGTCTTCCGGAACGTTGCGGCGCGCCAATATGCCAGCGTGCACCGCCGGGTGGAGGGTCTTCACCCGCCCGGCCAGCATCTCCGGGAAGCTGGTCATCTCGCTAACCGAACGAACGGGAATCCCGGCCTTGGACAACTCGGCCGCCGTGCCGCCCGTCGAGACGATGTCCCAGCCCCGATCCACCAGGTTCTTTCCGAACTCCACGATGCCGGTCTTGTCGGAGACACTCAGCAGGGCGGTGCGCGATTCAGCCATTCTCGAATACGTCCGTTCCGTAAAGGGGGCTTCTCCACTCGACGCGACCCGCGGACGAGAGGCCCGCCGCGCCGGTGGCGAGCGAGTGAACGACCAGCGGTAAAAGGCGATGCTCGACTTCGAGCACCCGGCCGGCCAGCGTTTCCGGATCATCCTCTTCCATCACCGGGACGGGCCACTGCGCGATGATCGGTCCACGATCGTATTCCTCGCTCACGAAGTGCACCGTGACCCCCGTGATCCTGCACCCCTCGGCGAGCACGGTCTCGTGAACCCGCCGGCCGTACATGCCTTGGCCGCCGAACGAAGGCAAGAGAGCCGGGTGGATGTTGATCATTCTGCCGTGGAATGCCCGGACGATAGAAGGCGGAACCAGGCGGAGATAGCCCGCGAGCACCACCAGTTGGATACCCGCTTCCACCAGCGAAGAGTAGAGGAACTCCTCGTCCGTTCTCTGCTCTGGATCAGACGGCTGCGGAAGAACATCCGTCCGGACTCCAACCGTACGCGCCCTCTCAAGAGCGAAGATCCCGGGACGACTTCCGAGGACGAGCTCGACGCGAGCCGATGAATCCTCACCGAGATTGAACCGGTCCAGCAGAGCCTGGAGGTTGCTACCGGAGCCCGACGCCAGCACCGCGACCGCCACCGGCTCGGTCACTCGGCAGCCAGGGCGCTCGAGACGATCCGCGCGACCGAGGGCTCCTGTCCCGCCAGGATGGTGCGAAAATCGACGTAGAACGTGTCTCCCTCGATGCGACCGATCAGCGGCGGATCGCCCTCGCGACAGCTCCTCTCCAGTGGACCCGGCCTCCGGCCGTATATGGCCCAGCCGCAGGATGCCAAGCTCAGCTCCGGGAACGCTCCCCCACCGACCACCGAATCGAGATCACATATCGTCACACCGCCTCGGACGGTTTCCGGGCACAGCGCGAGCGCCGCGGCCGCCCTCGCTCCGACCGCTTCGGCCGACTCCCGCAGCATCGCCAAAGCCGGTATCCGGTTGCTCGCTTCGTCCGGGTTGTTGTAGAGGAGTAGCGTGGCCTCCAGCGCTGCCAGGGTCAGTTTGTCGACGCGGAACGCTCGCAGCAGCGGGTTGGCTCGGAGACGGCCGATCGCCTCTTTCGAGCCGTGGATGATGCCGGCCTGCGGGCCACCCAACAGCTTGTCTCCGCTCCAAGTCACCAGATCGGCGCCGGCCGCTGCGGACTCCCGAGGACCCGGCTCGTCCGGCAGGAGCGGCAGCAGCTCGGGCAACAGCAGCCCCGACCCCAAGTCGTTGGCCACCGGCACCCCTTTGTCGCGGCCCAACTCGACCAGATCCGGCAGGGCGACCTCTTCCACGAACCCGCGCACCTGGTAGTTCGAGGGATGGACCTTCAGAATGAGACCGGTCGCGGTTCCGACCGCCCCTCGGTAGTCGTCGATCCGAGTTCGGTTCGTCGTGCCAACGTCTCTGAGGGAGCCACCGGCTCGTTCCACGATGTCCGGTATACGAAAAGAGCCACCGATCTCGACCAGCTCGCCCCGCGAGACAATGACCTCTCGCCCGAGTGCGAACTCGTTCACGACCAACGCCACCGCGGCTGCGTTGTTGTTCACGACAAGCGCGGTCTCGGATCCGGTCAAGTCGCGCAAGAGCTCGGCACAGTGAGCATAGCGACTTCCTCTCGTCCCGGTCTCGAGATCGAGCTCGAGGTTGGAATACCCTCCTCCGATCGGTGCCAGCGCTTCGAGTGCGTTAGGTGCCAGGGGCGCGCGCCCGAGGTTGGTGTGGAGCACCACGCCGGTGCCGTTCAGCAGCGGACGCAGCGCCGGCTCCGTCGCCTCTCTCAGACGCGTCGCCGTAGCGTCGAGAATCTCGGCAGAATCGGGGACCTCGGTACCTTCCGCAGCGAGCCTTCGATGGTCCTCCAGCACCTTCCGCAGGGCCTTCTTGACGGTCTCATGGCCGAAGTTCTCCGACCACTCCCGGGCGCGGTCCTCCGCGAGCAACCGGTCTACGGACGGGATCCCACGCCGAACGTCGGTCACGACGGTGGCTCATCTTCCGGCGGCTCGACCGCTGGCTCCTCCGCCGGCGCCCCCTCGTCCGTTTCGTCATCCGCCGGGGCTTCCTCTCCATCGGCAGGCTCTTCGCTCTCCGGCTGAGGCTCCGGATAGACAAACGTGGTGTCCGCCGAACCCGCCAGCCGACGGAGGTTCAGCACGCTATCGATCGAGATCTCGTACGCTCCATCTTGCAGCGGAGCGACGAACTCGATCCTCAGCCATTGCGAGGGCAGCGGGGGAATCGCGGCTGCGGCGCCTGCCTCCGCCACGGAGGCCGTATCGAGCTCGGCTCCCTCAGCAGGCTCCGTGTCGTCGATGATTGACGTGTCGGGCGGTGCCCGGAGCTGCTCCAATCGATCCTGGTCGTCGGTCCGCGGTCTCTCCTCGCGCGTTTCTTGGGAGCGGCCGCGTCCACTTCTCGGCATCTCCTCCAGCAGGATCGCCGCGACCTCCAGCGATCCCCCTTCCACGCGGCGCACCCGAAGGGATAGCGCGGCGAAATCTTGATCGGGATCGAGATAGTCGTCGAACTCCAGCCGGACGCTCAGACTGTCCTGGGCGCTCGCTCGGACGAGAAGAGGCGGCGTGGAATCGGGATCGACTGTCCGGAATGACAGCGAAGCGACTCCGTCGGGAGCCAGCACGAAGCGGGCGCTGTCGTACGGCTCGAAGGGGCGCTCGAGTCGCAGGTTGCGGTTGAAGTCCTCGAAGGCCAATGCCCAGTAGTCATCGGGAGGGAGGTAGGGCAGCCGGAACTCACCATCGCGATCCGTGACGGCGGTGTACGGAATGGAATCGCCGGCGACGTTGTAGAAGAGTACCCTGCCCTCCGCCACAGCCTCCCCGCTCACCCGTCTGGAGACGTCACCGGCTACTTGAGTGCGGGAGATCTCCGGGCCGGTTGAGAACACCAATAGGATCGGATCCTCCGTTCGATTGCCGAGCAGATCCGCGATGCCGGCCGGGATCTGCAGATAGTAGACGGCACCATCGAGCCAACCTTCACGGGGCTTGATCTTCAGGTTGGAGAAGCCCGCGGATACCTGATAACGAGCCGCCGGCGACGCGACGAGATTCTGCTCCAGGTTGCGAGCACCCGATATCGGCTCGCTGAAGCGGATCTCGGCGCTGCCTCCGAAGCCGGGCACGATCTCGTTCAGCGTCGGGTTGAGCTCTTTCACCGACGGTGGGGTTCGCTCCGGCCGGCTGCCGGGAGGCGGTTCTTCCCGTGCGCAGGCCAGCCCGAACACAGCCATGCCCAGGGAGACACCGGCGCCCAGGCGCCGGACCGTGACGTGAGGGGTGCCTTTCACCGGCGCGCGGGTCAGCCGCCTTCCCCGAGCGCCCGCTTCTTGTCAACGAGCCGTTCTCGACGCTCCTCCAGGGACCGTCTTTTCTCGCGCTCGCGCTCGACGATTTCGGTCGGTGCCTTCTTCAGGAAGTCCTGGCTGTCCAGCCGAGCGGCGGCACTGGCGATAATGCCGTCCAGCCGTTCCAGCTCCTTCTCGAGCCTTGCCAGCTCGCGCTTCACATCGAGCACGTCCGCCAGCGGAAGAAACAGCTCGGCACCCGATTGTAGGACCGCATGGGCTCCTGGCTTCGAGGGTTGGCCGTCGCCCTTCTGGAAGGTGGCCCGCGCTAGCAGCGAGATTCCCTGCGACTCCTCCTCCATTGCGCTTTGCAGCGCGTCTGGCGCGCCCCGAACCAGCACGCGCACTTCCCGGCCCGGGTCCACCCCGTACTCAGCGCGCAGGTTGCGAACCTGCCCGACGATCTCCTGCAGGCCCGTGATGGCACCTTCTGCGTCGGGGTCGTTCCACTCCTCCGGAGGTGTCGGCCAGGGACCTCGGACCACCGTCTGTCCAGCACCGCGACCGGGCAGGCGTATGGCGATCGCTTCGGAGATAAACGGCATGATCGGATGGAGAAGGCGCATCCAGCCGTCGAGCACGTGGGCCAGGGTCGTCGCCGCAGCAGCGCGGCTTTCCTCGCCTCGATCTCCCCGCAAGCGCCCCTTCACGAGCTCGATATACCAGTCCGCCAGCTCGGCCCAGCCGAATTGGTAAACGGCAGCCGCCGCATCGTGCGTTCGGTAAGCCTCGAGTGCCTCGGTTGTCTGCAGCGCGGTGCCCCGGAACCGGCTGAGGATCCATCGATCGGCCAGCTCCAGGTTCCGGTCACCGGGGCTGTCGGCAAGATCCTCCTCCGACAGGTACGGGAGCGCAAACCGCGCAGCGTTCCAGATCTTGTTGGCGAAGTTGCGACCGACGGCGAACGCCGCATCGAGATCCTCGTAGTTCAGCTGGATATCGGTGCCCAGCGCAGCGCCGTTGAGCAGGGTGTAGCGCATCGCGTCCGCGCCGTACCGATCCACGACCTCCAGCGGATCGATTCCATTTCCGAGCGATTTCGCCATCCGGCGACCCAGGTGATCCCGCACCGTGCCGTTGATGACCACGTCGGTGAACGGCAGCTGGCCCATGAACTCCTGGCCCATCATGACCATGCGGGCCACCCAGAAAAAGATGATCTCCGAGGCCGTGACCAGGGTGTTCGTCGGATACAGCGCCTTCAGATCCGCCGTCTCGTCGGGCCAGCCGACGGTGCTGAAGGGCCACAGCGCCGAGCTGAACCACGTGTCGAGGACGTCCGGGTCCTGCCGAAGGTCGCCGCCACACGCCGGACAGCCCGTCGGGTCGTCCCGCGCGACCACCTGCTCGCCACATCCGTCGCAGTACCAGACGGGAATGCGGTGCCCCCACCATAGCTGCCGGCTGATGCACCAGTCGCGGATGTTGGACATCCAGTGATCGTATTTCTTGCCGAAGTGCTCCGGTATGAACCGGAGATGACCGTCCCGATAGGCGGCCAGGCCCGGCGCGGCCAGCGGTCTCATTCGGACAAACCACTGCTCGCTCAGCCAGGGCTCCACGACCGTGCCGCAGCGATAGCAGTGCCCGACAGCGTGAACGTGGTCCTCCGTGCCGATCAGGAAGCCGCCCGCCTCGAGATCCTCGACGACCCGCTCACGTGCGTCGAGCCGATCCAGGCCCTGGTACGCTTCCGGCGCCGCGTCCGAGATCCGCGCTTCGGCGTCCAACACGTTGACTCGCGGCAGCCCGTGCCGCTCGCCGATCGCGAAATCGTTCGCGTCATGCGCCGGCGTCACTTTCAGCGCCCCCGTCCCGAACTCAGGATCCACGTAGGGATCGGTGATGACCGGCAGGCGGCGTCCGACTAGCGGCAGCAGCAGCTCCTCGCCCATTAGCGCCGCGTGTCGCGCATCGTCAGGGTGAACGGCGACGGCCGTGTCGGCCAGCATCGTCTCGGGACGCGTGGTCGCGATCACGACTCCCTCATCGACGGCCGCGCCCTCGGCAGCCGAAGGATACCTGATGTGGTACAGCTTGCCGGTCGTGTCCCTGTGCTCTACCTCCTCGTTGGCCAGGGCAGTTCGACATCTCGGGCACCAGTTGATGATGTACTCGCCCCTGTAGACCAGCCCTTTCTCGTACAGGCGCACGAAGACTTCGCGCACGGCCCGGGATAGCCCCTCATCGAGCGTGAAGCGGGTCCGGCTCCAATCACAGGAATCGCCTATGGCCCTCTGCTGCTCTAGGATTTGGTTGCCGTATTCGTTAACCCAGTCCCAAACGCGATCCACGAACGCGTCCCGCCCGAGGTCCCAACGGGTCAGGCCTTCCTTCCCGATCTCGCGCTCCACGACGTTTTGCGTCGCGATCCCGGCGTGGTCGGTGCCCGGCACCCACACGGAATCGAAGCCCTGCATGCGCCGCCATCGGATCAGAACATCCTGAATCGTGTGGTTCAGGGCGTGCCCCATGTGCAGCGCCCCGGTGACGTTCGGAGGTGGGATGGAGATCACGTACGGCCGCTGCACCTCGTCCGCCGGGACGTGGAACAAGCCGGCGTCCTCCCACCTCTCGTAGAGGGGAGCCTCGATCCCCTTAGGATCGTACCTGGCCTCGAGCGTTCGGCTCACCGTGATTCGCCATTCCGGTGGAGTGTGCTTTGCCCCTTCCGAGCGGGCATTTCGGGCAGTTTAACGGGCGGGATGCGGAAAACCAACCGAGTCGGCCGGCCTATCACCTGGTGGAGTCGGCAGGCGCCGAGGGTGTTGTGTCGCGGCTTCGGCGCTCGATTTCATCTTGGGTCCTCCTGCGCATCTCCTTGAGCGCCTCCTCACGCTGCTTCCGGATGTCGGTATCGATGTCCTGCTGCCGGATCTCGTTGAACTCCCTGATCATCTGACGAGCCTTCTGCGCGTTGGGGGACATACTCTGCCCGAAAAGCGCCCCGAACGGGATGGGGATCGTGATGTCCCCGAGGTGGAGCCCCTTCTCGGAGATGCCCCACTTGTTGTCCCCCTCCCCGAAGGTCCAATCCGTGGCCCGTTTGCGCTCTTCTTCGCTCAGGTTGAGGCTGTCCAGCCAGGTGCGCACCGCAGCCCGTATGGCGCTGTCGGCTCGCGCGTACGCGTCCGCCACGTGCGGTGGAAACGGCTCATCCGGATACGGACGCCAGAGTCGCAAATCTCCGACACGAGGCCGGAGCCTCTCCGCGTTCGTCATTCGCCGCCGTTCCGGCTCGGGTTCGCCCCCGCCTTCCTCGGGCTCGCCCGGGACCACCTGGATGACTTCCTGTTCTCCCGGGCGGATCTCCGGCCGATCCGGCTCGGAGAGCGGCTCCAGCGGCTCCGGCGACGGGACATCCACCACTTCGATTCCTTCCGGCATCTCGACGACCGTCGGGATCGGCCCGAAGAAACCCGGCACTCCGAAGTAAAGGAGACGAGATACGAGGAGTATCAGGAGAAGGTGAACGACCAGGGACACGCCCATCGCCCATGGGAGAGCCCGGCGGTAAGAGTCTACCCGATCGACCCACACCCGGGGCCGCGAGACCGGCGAGGCGGGATCCTCCGCCTTCGGTCGCTCGGTATCGGGTGGCGGAACCAGCGTCGAGGACAAAAAGCTACCTCAGCGGGCGCCGGCGATGCGGTCCGCGGCCATGACGTACTGACCAGGCTCGATCGTAAGGGCGGCGCGCACATAGCCCTCGCCGCCTCGCCCGAACGATGAGCCGGCAAGCAGCATTACGCCAGCAGTTCGCTGGCCCACCACCGGCAGGGCCGACACGGAAGCGCCACCGCGCTCGAGGCTCACGTCTTTAGCTCCTTCTTCTTGGCTGCCGGAAACAGCACGTTGTTCAAGATCAAGCGATACCCCGGAGAGTGCCGCTGGAGCTCCAGATCGGTCGGCGGATCCCCGATAAGGTGCTGCGGGTCCTCCGGATCGTGACCTCCATAGAACGTGAACGTGCCTTCTCCATAGACACCGTGGATGTATTTGGCGATTCCCCTCCCTCCCTCGGCGAGCACGATCACACCGGGTTTCAGACGATCCTTCTGAAACGACGTGGTGAGGCCGTAGAAGTCCGGCAACACGCGCTCGTGGCTTTGCGTCAACATCGCGGGGACCGGATCGAACTTCGCGCTAAAATCGAACAGCGCGAAGCTCGACAGCGGACGGCGAGCGGGCGTGTTCACCTGGTGACCGTCGATGTCGCTATAGGCGCTTACGGATGGCTCCAGGACAAGGCGAGCATCGTAGAACGCCAGCGCCCGCTCCCAGTCCATGCCTCGGTCCGCTCCGGGATCCACCGGCGAGCCATCCGCGAAGAACGCGGCGATATCGGTCTCCCCAGCCGCGAGGGCCAGATCGAGGGTCTCGGTCGCCGTGCACATGGCGAAGAGGAAGCCGCCGCCTTCGACGTATGCCCGAATCTCGCCAGCCACGCTCTTCTTGAGCTCCGGTACGCTCGAGAAACCGAACTCCGCCGCGACGGCCTCGTTCCGTTCCACTTCTTCGCGCAGCCATTCCGTGCCGGCATAGGTGAGATAGAACTTCGAGTACTGACCAGTAAAATCCTCGTGATGAAGGTGCAGCCAATCGAAGTCAGCCAACCTCCCCACGAGCACCTCGGCATCCCACACGGTCTCGTAGGGAATTTCGGCGTATTCGAGCGCCAGCGTCACGGCGTCGTCCCAGGGAGAGCTGTTCGGGGGAGTGTAGACGGCCACTCTCGGCGCGCGCTCGAGCGGAACGGATTCCATGTTCGAGCCCTCGATCTCGGCCTGGATCCGGACGACGGTGGCGGGGTCCACCGGTTCGGTCGTCACGCCCATCAGGCCGGCCAGGCGTCGCACGGCCGGCGCATCCGGGAGGAGAAACGAGCCGTCTCGGTAGTTCAGGAGCCACTCGGCCCGCTCCCCCGCCTCGAGGACCTTGAAAGCGAGACCGTAGGCCTTGAGATGGTCTTCCTGAGCCTCGTCCATCGGCACGAGCAGCTGAGCTTGACAGACGGTGGCCCAGGCCAGCCCAACCGCTAAGACGGGAGGGACGGCTTTGAGAAAAGACGCAGTCATACGCCGTCCGGATCCAGCGTCGAAGATCCGGTCCATTCCGCTCGAAGTCGACGAGCCAACGGCGCGACGGCGCTCTCCGGATAGTCGAGGATCAGGCGTTCGAGCCGCGCGATCGGTGACGAGCCCCCGTCGTCTGTCCGGGTAGCGGTCCTCTCGTAGCGGGCGATCGCCAGAAGCGCCACCGGCGCCTCCGGCGCCTCCGGGTGGCTATCGATGAGTCGTTCTCGAAGCCGGGCCGCCTGGAGCGAATGGCCGGCCGATTCAAGCTCGTCCGAGATGATCGCCATCATCTCGGGCGGTGGCTCGTGGAGCTCCCAGTCCCGGAGATGCTGCTCGATCTCGGACAACGTGTCATCGCGCACAACGTCGTGGAGGACCCTCCCGAACCGGACAGAGGCCATCGAATCCGCTCCGAGGAGAGCCGCGCTCAAACGGATCGCCGCCGTCCGCGTGCGAGAATCCGAGGCACCTCCCGCGACTGCCTTCTGGAGCGAAGTCAAAGCAGCGGCCAGATCTCCGGCGAACAGCCGAACCCGTCCGAGCTCGGCGGCAAGACGCGCGTCCGGGTCAGGGTCCGCTTCCACCTCGACACCGCTCGGCTCCGTAAGCAGGCGCGCGGCGTCCGACAGGCGGTCTTTGCGGACGAAACCACGAGCCAGAGTCACTCGCATCTCCGAGAGGTCGCCACGCGGGTCGGGGTACAGGGCGCCATATCTCATCAGCATCGGCTCGGCATCATCCGGATTCGCGGCGGAGAGAGCGAAGAGCCGGCGAAATGCCAATCGGTGCGCGTCGCTTCCCGGCTCCACGCTTCGGACCAGCTGTTCGAACGCCCGGCGGGCACCGGCGGAGTCACCTGCCAAGAGCGACATGTCGGCAGCCACGGAGCGCCAGCGATCGCGGTTCACCGGGTCGGTGGTCAGCGCGGCCAGTTTTCCGGCGGCCCAAGCCCCCTGTTCAACGGCGCCACGCGCTCGCGCAGCTTCTGCATACGCCGCAAGAAACCGTTCCCTGTCCGAAGCCTCGAGCGCTTCTTGGACGGCCCTCGCCGCCTCACCTGCCAGATCGGCGCGGCCCAGACGGAGAAACAGCAATGCCGCAGCCGCGGAGACCTCCGGACCGGCGCCGCGGCTCGCGTTCCCAAGCGACCGGGCGAACGCATCCGTGACGGCGGGATCCTGCATGACCGCCGCCTCGAGCGCCGAGGCATCGATGCCCGCGCCAATCAGGAGAACCCATTCCTCCGCGGCGGCGTCCAGATCGGCGGATGCCACCGAGAGCAGCCCGATCTCCGCCGCGAAGGCGGACGCCCCGATCTCGCGCCGGCCCTGCCGAAGCGTTTCGGCACCGGCCGCTGGACCGTCGAGGGCTACCTCCGTCACGGACCAGGCCAGATAGGCCTCGGCGTCGCCCGGCCGACTCTTGGACCACGCGCGCGCCACCGAACGTGCCGAATCGGCGCGGCCAGCAGCCACGAGCACCTCCACCCAGAGTCTCTTCGCTTTCGACGACGCGGTCTCGGGCCGACCCGCACGCTCGAACCAAGGCAAGAACGGGTCTACTCGGCCGCGGCCGTCCGTCACCCGGAGGAGCAACTCGAGAGCCGGCTCGGAGGTCGGATGCGTCGCCAGCAGATCCTCCAGGACGGTCAGTGCCTCATCCGGCCGATCCGCGGCCTCCAGCCGCACGGCCCAGTCCAGCAAACGATCATGCTGCGTGGTCGCACCGGCTTGCTCCTGAGCGGTCGCGGCAGCGGGCATCCCAGATGCCGAAGCGAAGAGCAGCGCCAGGCCAAGCCTCTTCATGGCCACCCGGTGCCTCAATTTCGGCGGCCCGCGATGCCTTCGTCCGCCCGGTTCAGCCGATCGAAGTAGTCGAGAACCATCCAGCGGTACGCCGGCGGGAGGCTTCGGAGAGCGGCCTCGTCGGGATGGGGATATCTGGGGCCACTCAAAACGGATGGATCGAGTTGTGGTACAGCGGCCGGCAGCGCCCTTCCAGGTCTGGATTCACGCCGGTCGGGCTCCTCGTCTTCCCTCTCGAGCGAACGGCCTGCATCCAGCAAGCGCCGGAAGAGGGTCTCCTGACGCTCGAGGGTCTCAGAGTCCAGAGATCCCGTTTCCAGGCGTCGCGCCAGCTCTGCCGCCTCCTCCGCCAGGCTCTCGGGCCGGGCCAGTAGCTCCTCCTGCTCCCGGGCGAGCTCGGCGACCTCACGGAGCACGCTCTCCACATCGGCCTGACGCTCGGCCAGTCGCTCCAGCTGGGACCCGACCGGTCGGCCGGTTTCATTCATGAGCATCAGAGCCCCG
The DNA here is from genome assembly GCA_039589875.1 of Gemmatimonadota bacterium. Taxonomy (GTDB): domain Bacteria; phylum Gemmatimonadota; class Gemmatimonadetes; order Palauibacterales; family Palauibacteraceae. The sequence goes on along the minus strand of JBDHGL010000048.1, from coordinate 1,859 downwards.
CTCTCTTCCGTCACGCTTTCCTGCATACGCGCCGCCTGCGCCAGCTGCTCCAGCGTCTGCTGGGCTCCCGTGCCGGCGCTCGCTGCCTGAACCGCCGCCTCGCTCGCCAGGAGGCGGGCGGCCAGGTCATTGAGCGCCTGGGCGATGGCTTCGCCGTCACGTTGTTCGGGCCTCCCGCCGGGTGCCTTGTCCCGCATTCGAGCCAGCGCGTCCTCCATCCGCCTCGCGGCATCCGCCGCGGCCAGGGCGGACCGGCGATCCAGAAGCGTCGTGCGGCGGCCGGCTTCCGCCAGGCTGCCGAAGAGCTTGTCCAAGCCGGCTCGCAGGGCCGTTTGCCGTCCCTGAAGCGTGCGCGAATCGAGGGCCTCGCTGCCCGCATAGCGTCGGGCCAGCTCGCTCTGCTCGTCGGCCAATGCAAGCGCTTCGCGGCGAGCCCTCTCCAGCGCCGCCGCGGCTTCAGCGCTCCAATCCCGGTTCACGGCACCCTCGGCAGTAGACATGGCCTCAGCGGCGTCGCTCATCCGCCGAGCCCCTGAACGAGCCGCGGACCTCGCCCCTTCGATCATCTCCTGGGTCGCGGCACGTTGCATCTCTTCCATCGCGTCCGCTGCGGCATCTTCTGCTGCCCGGAGCGAATCGAGCGCCTCAGCGGTCGCGTCCGCGGCGAGACTGCCCTCGAGCCGTGCGGTGAGCTCGCCGATCTCTCCGGCGAGCTGCTGCGCCTCGCTCGCCAGGCTCTTCTCTCGCTCGCTCCAGGCCCCGTCCAGGTCAGCAGCCTCAGCGATCGCCTCCTGACGGCGGGCAAGCTCCTCAGCAGAGTTGCGCGCGGACTTCAGGCCCTGTTTCACCGCCGCTCGCTCCAGGAGCGAGGCGCTCCTCTCGAGCTCTTCGCGGATTCGCTCGGAATCCAACGCCAGTCTCTCGAGCGCTTCCTGCAGCCGCTCCGGCCGCAGATCCTGTAGGCTCTCACGAAGCGCCTCGACTCTCTCCCGGAGCTCGACGTCGAACAGGCGTGAATAGAGCTCCTGCAGCTCGAGCATCTCCTCTCTCAGCGATGGATCGAGCAGAGCCTCGGAGATCTCCTCCAGCTGGCGGAGCCGATCGAGCATCTCTGCGGAAGCCTCCTCCAGCTCCTCGCCGCTTTCCAAAACGGCGCGGCCTTCTTCGGTCGCCTCGAAGGACAGGGCATCTTCCAACCCTGATCGCGCCGATCCGTCCGTGGCTGCCTCGGCCGCTGCAGCTCCGGCTCGCACCTCCGCCTCCCGGGCTTTTCTGCCCAGGTCACCCATCGCGCCGGCCAGCCGCGCGGCCGTGGCGGCCAACGAATCGGACTCCGAAGATGCCTGGTCTCCGAGCTGTTCTAGGGTCGGCCGGAACGCGCGGAGGGTGTCCGATCTCGCGTAGCCGTGCGCCGGATGTCCATCTCGAGCACGCGCGAAGTAAAACAGGATATCTCCAGGCAGAAAAACGCGTTCCCCTACCTGGAGGACGGGGTGAAGAACCACTCGCGGCGCCGCTTGCTCCGGAGGAACCGGTGTGATCGTGGGGGGATCGATCATGCCGTTCGCCGAAACTCGCCAGCTCACGAGATCCACGTCCGCCACCCCGATGTCATCTTGCGCGTCGACCACGAGTGGGAGCTGAAGCGCGGTCCCCAGCATGCGATCTCCGTCGGGGTGCAGGATCCGGATCGTCGGAGGGCGGTCGCTCACGAGAGTGATATCCAGGGCGGGCGGCGGAAGCACGCCGCGCAGCCCGGAGCCGGCGGTGACCCTCCACTGCCACGACCCGCTGATCCCGGGCCGAAAATCGCCCGAGAACGACTGATCTTCAACGCTGAACTCGACTTCAGCCGCATC
>JBDHGL010000047.1:0-18671 GCA_039589875.1 Gemmatimonadota bacterium | reverse complement strand
CCTCACCGCACACCTCCATCTCCCGCTCGACATTCTCTTTAATCATGTGCATCGGGATGTGGCCGGGGCCCTCGATCATCACCTGGCAATCGTGATTCCAGGCGATCTCGGTGAGCTCGCCGAGGGTGTCGAGCTCGGCGAACTGGGCCTCGTCGTTCGCGTCCGCGATCGAGCCGGGCCGAAGACCGTCGCCCAGCGAGAAGGCGACGTCGTAAGCGGCCATGATCTCGCAGATCTCGCCGAACCGGGTGTAGAGGAAGCTCTCCTCGTGATGAGCGAGGCACCACTTGGCCATGATCGAGCCGCCACGCGATACGATGCCGGTCACGCGATCCGCCGTGAGCCGGATATAGGGCAGCCGGACGCCGGCATGAATGGTGAAATAGTCGACGCCCTGCTCCGCCTGTTCGACTAGCGTGTCCCGGTAGATCTCCCAGGTCAGCTCCTCGGGCTTGCCGCTCACCTTCTCCAGCGCCTGATAGATCGGCACGGTCCCGATCGGGACGGCCGAGTTCCGGAGGATCCACTCTCTCGTCTCGTGGATATGCTTCCCGGTCGACAGGTCCATCACCGTGTCGGCGCCCCAGTGCGTCGCCCAGCGCATCTTCTCGACCTCCTCCTCGATCGAGGAGGTGACGGCCGAGTTGCCGATGTTGGCGTTGATCTTCACGAGGAAACGGCTGCCGATGATCATCGGCTCGGACTCGGGGTGGTTGATGTTCGACGGGATGATCGCTCGCCCGCGCGCTACCTCGGAGCGGACGAACTCGGCCGGGACGCCTTCACGAATGGCGATGAACTCCATCTCCGGCGTCACCTCACCACGGCGGGCGTAGTGCATCTGAGTGACCCGGCGGCCCGGCTTGGCACGCAACGGCTTCCTTGGCGAGGCGAAACGAAGCTCCTCCAGCCTCGGGTCCGCCTCACGCTCGCGCCGGTATTCCGACGTCGAAGCCGAGAGCTCTTCGACGTCGTCCCGCTCCAGGATCCAGGGGAGGCGCCGAGGCTCCAGCCCGCGCTGGAGATCGATCGTCACATCTGGATCGGTGTACGGCCCGCTCGTGTCGTACAGCCGCACGGGCTCGTTCGGCTGCGTCAGCGAGATCTCGCGCATCGGGACCCGGAGATCCTCTCGGCTGCCGGTGACGTATACCTTTCGAGCGGCCGGATTAACGCCAGCCTCTGCGGGATCGCCCTCAGTCGCCGCCGGGTGATCGGTGGTCGCGGCGGGATTGCCGTTCGTTGCCGCCTCTATCTTCATCCCTCTAACCTCTCAAAAAGATCCCGCGTGCAAGGGAGCGCCAATGGACAAGGTCAACATAGCGGAAAAGCTGGCTCAATTCGACGAGCAGTGGAAGCCGAAGATCGTCGGACAGGTCAACGATTCTCACGTGAAGCTCGTCAAGCTCCAGGGTGAGTTCGTCTGGCACACCCACGAGGAGGAGGACGAGCTCTTTCTAGTTGTTGGCGGAAGCATCGTCATCAAGTTCCGCGACCGCGACGTCCGGCTCGACGTGGGGGAGTTTCTCATCGTGCCCTGCGGCGTCGAGCACAAGCCGGTAGCGGACGACGAGGCAGCGGTGCTGCTGTTCGAGCCGGCCACCACGCTGAACACCGGGAACGTCCGGTCGGAGCGTACGGTAGAGGCTCCGGAGCGGCTCTAGCGGATCCGCCTGCCGTCGCAGGTGGCCTAGGTTCCCTTCCGGCGCCGAAGCTCCTCGAGCAACTCGATGTCTGCCGCGTCCTGCAGCCGCCCGGTACGCTTCGAGGCGATCAGATGATCGATCGAAGCAGCCGGTATCGACACCCCTTCGAGCTCGATGAAGGTCGCCTGCTCAATCGCCTCGGGGAAATGCACGGTCCACGCGACAGTCAGTATGTCGACTCTCGGTAGATCACCGACCACCGTCACCGGCTTCTCTATGATGTCCTCGGCCAACCACTCTCTGGCGAGGCCGAAACCGAGCTCGCCCAGCGCATTGAGCACCCGCTCCGCGTTCTCGACCGTGGCTTCGATCAGGATATCGATGTCGCGCGTGGCCCGGCTCGAACCCCACAGCTGAAGGGCCGCAGCTCCGACAAGGACGTATCTGGCATCGTGTCGCTGGAGAGCGGCGCAGACCTCGGCGAGTCTCGTCTCGTATTGGCCCGTCATCGAGCCAGCTCCTCCCAGCGCTCCCACTCCAGGAAATCCTCGTACCGATCAAACGTGAGAATGCGCTCGCTTCGAAGAGGCATTGTCCTGAGCTCGGTCACGCGCGCTGCCTGTTCCGATTCTTTCACCCGTTGCTCTGCGGACAACCGCAGGTCGGCTTCGAGCTGAGCAAGTCGGTACGGCCCGAGTCCGGCGGCCCGCACGTCTCCCAACCCGGCGCCACGTCCCTCATTAACCGCGAGTCCATCGCCGCCAGGCTCCGCGTCGCCCTGTCCGTTCCCGCCGGTCGTAGGTCTGACCAGGTAACGACGGAGAGCGTCAACCACGATCCAGCTTCGGGAGCGTTCGAGCGTGCTCGATCGTTCATCTGCAGCCCGGACGAGATCTTCGGGGATCGTAATCGTAATTCGTTTCATCACATGCGTCGTAGTATGAGTAAGTATGAGTAACTCATACTATACCGCTGAGTGAGCTCGAGGTTTCCGCAGTTCGGCGCTTCCGTGCTGGGCAGTCCAGCCAGACCAGACCGACGCCGGGCGAATAGAGGGCTGACGTTATACATTAAGGATGACTTGTATAACACAATCGAGGTCGGTCCTTGAGGCGGCGATGACGAGCGACGACAACCCTATGGCGATGAAAGCGAAAGTCTCGTCGAAGGGATGGGTGGTGATTCCAGCTCCGCTGAGGCGAAAATACGGCCTCACCTCGGGCGATGAGGTGACGGTGGTTGACTACGGGGGCGTCCTCGCGATCGTTCCTCCCCTTGCCGAGCCTGTTCGGGCCGGTCGTGGGGCTCTTCGCGGTGAGGTGCGCCTGACGGACGCGCTGCTCGAAGAGCGTCGAAGGGAGCGCCGCAGAGAGGAGCAGCGTGGAGGCGAGACCGAGACCGACTGACCACGTTCTCGACTCGTACGCCTATCTCGCATATCTGGGTGACGAGTTCGGAGCAGCAGCGGTAGAGCAGGTTCTCGGTTCCGTGGCGGACGGAACCACCAGGGCGTGGATGACCGTCGTCAACGTCGGCGAAGTTCTATACGTCATCGAGAGGCGGCGAGGGCCGAACGCCGCTCGAGCCGCCATCGCTCTCCTGGATTCGCTGGCGATCCGTGTGGTCGATGCCGGCCGAGAGCTGACCTTTGATGCGGCGCACATCAAGGCGAATCACGCTCTGTCCTATGCCGACGCCTTTGCGGTGGCTCTCGCTCAGAGGCTGCAGGCGGCCTTGGTGACGGGGGACCCCGAGTACCGGTCTGTCGAGTCGCTAGTGCGGGTGGAGTGGCTCTAACGGAAGAGCGGACGGTGCCGGTCTCCCTTTAACGAAACCGTCTCATCAAATCGTCGAGTGCGTCGCTGCCGGGAACCAACCGGTCCATCGGTACGTGCGCGAGGGGCTCGTCCGCGGTGCCGAGCAGTGAGTGCATGTCGTCCGAGCTCTCTTCGATGTACAGAAGGCCCGTCACGACCTCACCGGCGTTCTGCAGCTCGCTCACGTACTCGTAGACGGCTTCCCGGTCCGTGGGATCGTAGTTCTCCTCGATCTGGTGGAACCGAACCACGCTGCCGTCGTGCATCCGAATACTCTCGGTTGCCCCCGGCTCGATCTCGACGGTGATCTCTTCGGCGGGCGGCACGAAATCGGCGCCCACTACCTCCCGGTAGCGCTCGCGCGTGTGCACGTAGCTCTTGGTCGAGCTCTCGTGGTCGTTGAAGGTGACGCAGGGCGAGATCACGTCGACGATCGCGAAACCCTTGTGCCTCAGACCGGCCTTGATGATCGGAACCAGCTGCTTTTTGTCCCCGGAGAAGCTGCGGGCGACGAAGCTCGCACCGATGCTGAGCGCCAGTAGCACGGGGTCGATAGGGCGCTGCAGGTTCTCGACCCCGCGCTTGGACTTCGTTCCCACGTCGGCCGACGCCGAAAACTGCCCCTTCGTGAGCCCGTAGACCCCGTTGTTCTCGATCACGTAGAGCAGGTCAACGTTTCGGCGAACCGCGTGGCAGAGCTGGCCGAGTCCGATCGACAGCGAGTCGCCGTCACCCGACACCCCGAGGTACACGAGCTGGCCGTTCGCAGCGTTCGCACCGCTGGCGATCGCCGGCATCCGGCCATGCACGGCGTTGAAGCCGTGCGACTCTCCCAGGAAATAGGCCGGCGTCTTTGACGAGCAGCCGATGCCGCTCATCTTCGCCGCGCAGTGTGGAGGGATGTCGAGCTCGAAGAACGCCTGGATGATCGCCGAGGTGATCGAGTCGTGGCCGCAGCCGGCGCACAGCGTCGACATCGAGCCCTCGTAGTCGCGCCGGGTGAGTCCCAGCGCGTTCTTCCGAAGGCCGGGGTGCCGGACGGCCGGCTTGCTGATGTAGCTCACGAGCCCGCTCTCACCTCAGACCTCCTCGCCTCGGTGTCTCCCGCTCCCTGGACCCGCGTCGGGTCCGCGGCAGATTCGGGCTCCAGCTCGGCCAGCACACCCTCGAGCACGTGGTGAGCACTCATCGCCAGCCCCCCGTAATAACGCACGGAGCTGAGCCGTTCTTTCGGGACGCCGGTCTCCAGAGTGAGGAGCGATCGCAGTTGGCCGTCCCGGTTCTGCTCGACGACGAACAGGCGTGGGTATGCCTCGAGGAACTGGCCGACGGATTCGTGGAATGGAAAGGCCTTGATGCGCATGTAGTCGGCCGAGACGCCTCGCTCGGCCAGAAGATCGATCGCCTCACACACCGCCCCGTCACAGCTGCCGAGGGAGATGATCCCGATCTCAGCGCCCGGCCGCGTAACCACCTCGGGCATGGGGAGCCTCTCTGTACACCCATCGATCTTGGCGGCGATGCGATCAACGACCTCGGTGTACTCGGCCGAATCCTCCGTGTACGTTCCGAACTTCGTGTGTCCGGAGCCACGCGTGAAGTAGGCGCCTCCCGGGTGGACGCCGGGGAGGGTGCGGGCCGCGACGCCGCTATCGTCCACGTCGAGGTAGCGATGAAACGCATCGAGCGCTTCGATCTGCTCCGCGCTCAACACCCGCCCCCTATCGTGGATGTACTCGTCGTCCCACTCGAGGCGAGGACAGGCCCAGTCGTTCATCGCTATGTCGAGATCGGAGAGCACGAACACCGGCGTCTGAAGCCTCTCGGCCAGGTCGAACGCCGCAACCGCCATGTTGAAGCACTCGGTCGGATCGGCTGGGAAGAGCAGGACGTGCTTGGTGTCGCCGTGCGAAGCGTACGCGCAGGGCAGGAGGTCGCACTGCTGTGTGCGCGTCGGCATACCCGTCGAGGGGCCCGTGCGCTGAACGTCGAAGATGACGGCAGGAATCTCGGCGTAGTAGGCGAGGCCGATGAACTCGCTCATCAAAGATATCCCCGGCCCGCTCGTTGGTGTGAACGAACGGGCGCCGGCCCACCCGGCGCCGACGACCATGCCGATCGCCGCGAGCTCATCCTCGGCCTGCAGGATGCAGTACAGGTTCTTGCCCGTCTCCGGATCCTTCCTGTAGCCCTCGCAGAACGCCGCGAAGCGGTCCATCAGTGAGGTGGCCGGCGTGATCGGGTACCAGGCCGCCACGGTCGCTCCCGCGAACAGGCAGCCCAGGGCCGCGGCCGTGTTCCCGTCCATCAGGACGCAGTCACCGGTCTCGTCCATCGCGGAGAGCCTCAGCGGCAGCGGCGTCTGGAAGCTCTCTCTCGCGCAGTCGTAACCCAGCTTGATCGCCAAGTAGTTCGAGTCCAGCAGCTTCGGCTTCTGGGCGAACTTCTCGCGAAGCAGGTCCTTGACGACGTCCGTGTCGATGTCGAAGAGCGCGGTCAGGACGCCGACGTAGATGATGTTCTTCATCAGGATGCGCTCTCGCGCCCCCTCGAACGCATCCACGCACATCTGCCCCATCGGTACGCCGAGAAACGTCACGTCGTCCCGCTGCAGGTCTTCGTCGAGCGGCCACGTGGAGTCGTATACGACGTATCCGCCCGGTGCCACCTCGGCGATGTCCTGCTCGTACGAGGCCGGGTTGAGGATCACCATCAGATCGAACCGCGGGGTCCGCGCCGTGTGGCCTTCCCGGTTGACCCTGACCTCGTACCAGGTGGGGAGCCCCTGGATGTTGGAGGGAAAGATGTTCTTGCCGGAGACCGGGATACCCATTCGGAAGATCGCCTGCATGAGCAGACCGTTCGCGCTCGCCGAACCGGTCCCGTTGACCGTGGCGATCTTGAACGCGAAGTCGTTCTCGCGGTCTAGACTCGAGTCGTGCACGAGGCCTGTTCGGCGTAGGGGATGAGGAGCTCGGACTTGCGCATGTCGAACGCGGCCGTGGGACATCGGTCGGCGCACAGGCCGCAGTGCACGCAGATGTCCTCGTCCTTCACCATCACGCGTCCGGTCTGGGGCAGCGGGTCGGAGACATAGATGTCCTGTTCCAGGTTCTCGGCTGGCGCCTTGAGCCGGGCTCTCAGCTCATCCTCAGGCCCGCTCGGAGCGATGGTCAGGCAGTCTACCGGGCACACGTCGATGCACGCGTCGCACTCGATGCAGAGCGGCGCCGTGAAGTGAGTCTGGATATCGCAGTTGAGACACCGCTCGACCTCCACCGCCGTCTGCTCCGGGTCGAAGCCCAGCTCCACCTCCGCGGCGAGCTTTTTGAATCGCGCGGCGAGGTCGATATGCGTCATCTGCACCCGGGCCGCCGGATTGTACTCGTTGCTGTACGCCCACTCCATCATGCCCATCTTGGCGCTGATGAGGTTCTGGCCGTAGGCCGGCCGTTCGGTGAGCTGCGTACCCTCGCAGTGGTTGTGGATGGAGATTGCCGCCTGGTGCCCGTGCTCCACCGCCCAGATGATGTTCTCGGGACCCCACGCCGCGTCCCCGCCGACGAACACCCCCTCTCTCGTGGTCTGGAAGGTGGTCCGATCGACGACCGGCATATCCCAATCGTTGAACTCGATTCCGATGTCGCGCTCGATCCACGGGAACGCGTTGTCCTGTCCGATCGCCAGAATGACGTCGTCGCAGGGGATCTCGATGCTGTCGTGAACCTCCGCCACCAAGCGGCCGTCTGGACCCTCGCTCCAGCTCACGAGCTCGAACTCCATTCCGGTGAGCTTGCCGTCTTCGATGATGAACCGCTTCGGGGAGTGATTCTCGTGTACCTCGACGAGCTCTTCCTCCGCGTCTTCGAGCTCCCAATCCGATGCCTTGAAGTACTCGCGGGACTTGCGGGCCATCACTTTCACGTCCTTGCCGCCCAGCCGCTTGGACGTGCGGCAGCAGTCCATCGCCGTGTTCCCGACGCCGATGACCAACACCCGCTCGCCGATGGAGTCGATGTGCTCGAAGTGAACGGACTCGAGCCACTCGATTCCGATGTGGATCCGGTCGCTCTCGTAGCGTCCCGGGATGTCGAGGTTCTTTCCCTTCGGCGCCCCGGAGCCGATGAACACCGCGTCCCAGCCCTCCTCGAGCAGCTCTGCCAGGCTGCTGATCTCCGCCTCGTAGCGAACCTCGACGCCCATGTCGAGGATCATGTCCATCTCTTCCTCGAGGACACTTACCGGAAGCCGGAACGCCGGGATGTTGGTCCGCATGAGGCCGCCCGGCTTCGAGAGCTTCTCGAAGATCACGCACTCGTAGCCGAGCGGCATCAGGTCGTTGCAGACCGTCAGTGAAGCCGGGCCCGCGCCGACCAGGGCGATTCGCTTGCCGTTCTTGATCGTCGGGATCTCGGGCAGCCGGCTTTCGGTCGGGTCTCTGAGGTCGGCCGCGACGCGCTTCAGTCGACAGATCGCGACGGGCTTTCCGTCCACGCGCGTCCGCCGGCAAGCCGGCTCGCACGGACGATCGCAGGTGCGGCCGAGAATGCCGGGAAAGACGTTGGATTCGCGGTTGAGCCAGTACGAGTCGGAGTAGCGGCCCTGCGCGATCAGCCGGATGTACTCGGGGACGTTCGTGTGGGCCGGGCAGGCCCACTGGCAGTCTACGACCTTATGGTAGTAGTCCGGGTTCGAGACGTCTGTCGGCCCCACTCGTTCTCCTCGGCGCCCCTAGGGGCTCTGCGGCACGCAGCCGGTGAAGCCCGTAGCCTCCTCTGCCCTCGTGAACGCCCTCGGCGAGATGCTTCAGGCTCCTACCCCCGCACCGCGAAGTTTTCTCCCTCGGCCGCAGCTTGCAAGCGGTGCAGGCCTGCTTGACACGAAAGAACGGTGGGTCGCCTGGCGTCGTTGATCGTTTGTTGAGCGGTCACCAAACCATGGTTCATGTCAAATGACCATGGTACAAAGCACCTGCGGTTCCACTTCCTCCGCCACTCTAGCTGTACACCTGGACAGGTAGAGAGGCGGGCACGTGAGGTATTTCGATCTTGGCTGAAGCTACGAGAAGAACGCAAGGCGCTCGAGAGAGACAGGCGAATTTGGTTGGAGTCTGCTCCCCGGCGGGTAGATCCCATGCGGCCATTCTGCTTCGAACTGGATCGGATGAAGCGCAACTGGCGCGATGCAGATCGGAGAGCGGATCTTTCGGGATTTCCCGCGCACCGCACAGTGGGATCGACCCGAGCCCGAGCGGATTGGTTCCGGCTGCTGTCGGCTGTGCTGCTTGATGACGAGTTAATCCGAGTTCGGCACCGCTACCACGACGAGCCGGCTCTCTTGGTGCTCGAATCCCGGTTTCGTGAGCTTGAGAAGGCCGCCCGCGCATGGGGAAGCGAGCAGGCCACGAAGAACGCCACGGTGCCTAGGCGAGGAACCAATCCAGCGCCGATTCGGTGATCTCGGCCGGTACCTCATGGGCGCCGTCGAATTCCTCGTACGTCACGTTGTAGCCGGCGTCTCGAAGCCCTGCCACGATGGAGTCGCGGGTGACCGTGATGGAGAGGATCTGGTCCTGCGTGCCGTGCGAGATATAGACGAGCGGCGTTCCAACCGGGTCGGGAGCGAACAGGAACCCCGGCGAATAGGCTACCAGGTGACTGAATAGGTCCCCGTTCGTGAGTCCCAGCGAGAGGGCGTAGGACGCACCGTCCGAGAAGCCTCCAAGCACGATCTTCGACGCATCGATCCGGCAGCGCTCGAACGTGTGCCGGAGAGCACGATTGATGAACTCGACGTCCTCTCCGAAGCCCGCCGTCGTGACGTCCCATGTGACGGCGCGTGAGTTCGGGGCCATGAAGACCATGCCCCGCTCTTCCGCTCGTTCCTTGTAGCTCGCCCAGTTGCTGGCCTCGCCGGTAGCGCCGTGCAGACCGACGAAGAGCGGGGTGGGCGTGTCTGGCGAGTAGCTCTGAGGCACGTACAGGAACCCGTCGCGGGTCGTCTCGAGACCGAGCGGCGTCTCGCCGAGCGTGGGTTCAACGGACGGCGATCCGGGGCGCGCGCTGAGCCGTCCGTCACGCGGAACCGGGGGCGGATCCGACGGCCCTGGCTCCGTGGAGGTCTTGCAGCCCGGCAGCAACGCCGCGGCTGTTGCGCACGCGCCGGTCCGGACGAAGTTCCGCCGGGACATCTCGGAAGTGATTCGGTCGATCGGGGAACGCCGAGCTCGTATTCGGTGGGACCGCTCAGAACCTTCTTGTTCGGAAACCTCTTGTATCGTCAACTCCCCTGTCCTTTCCGTCTCCAGTGCCTCCCGGTCTTACCCCCTCACCCCGTCCGATGCCCGCCCCGTCTTCCTCGGGCCGGGGAACGACTCTCGGTACCTGACGATGAACGTTCATGGCCTACACATCTCGCACGATTCTGGTCGGGCACGTGCCCGGCGCCGCGGCCTGCTGGGAGTCAGCCGCTTGGCGAGCGCTCCCCCGGGTCGCTGAAGGTGGGTAGCTCGATCTCGTCGACCGACTCGCCCGCCGATCCGTCCACCGACCTCAGGTGAAGATCGCGCTGCGGGAAGGGGATCGTGATTCCGGCCTTGATCAGCGCGTCCAGGACATCACGCGTGACTTCGCTTTGCACCCGAGCGAAACCGTCGAATCGGTAGGTCCAGAACCTGAGTTCGAAGTTGAGGGAGCTATCGCCGAAGCCTCGCAAAAGAACCGAAGGCTCGGGGTGGTCGAGGATATCCTCGTTATGCTTGGAGACGTCCATGAGAACGTTGAACACATCCCGCTGGTCCGTGCCGTACGCGACGCCGACCGGGATCTGCACGCGTCGCAGCCGATCGGAGCGGGTCCAGTTGATCATCGGGTTGGAGATGAGGTTCGAGTTGGGAACCACGACCTCCGCTCCCTCGAAGGTGCGGACCACACTGGAGCGCATGCCGATCCGGCTCACGGTTCCCTGAATGGTCCCGATGTCGACGATGTCTCCGACTTGGATCGGTCGCTCGAACGCCAGGATGAGTCCGGAGACGAAGTTGTTGACGACGTCCTGGAGGCCGAAGCCGATGCCGACGCCGAACGCACCTGCGAGCAGTGTCAGGCGGCCGATCTCGAAGCCGGCGGCCGCCGCGGCAAACAGGAATCCAATGAGAAGAAGGGCCCAGTATACGACCGTCGATATGCTGTCTGCAGCTCGGGCGTGCTGGGTTCGCGGAAACACATCCTCGGCCAGCAGGGCGCGCATGATGCCCGAGATGATTACCGCCAGCCAAAGAGTGAAGATGAAGGCAATTACGCCGCCGAGGGAAACCGTGACGGACCCCAGTTCGAAGCCGGAGGTCAACGCGGACTCAACGGCCGATACCAACGTGCCAGCGACTCCGAGGAAGGACGAAACGACAAGCACCCAGATGATGAGGGCGATAAAGCTCAGCAGCCCCAAGCCTCGCCGTTCGGCTGTCTCGATGTGCACGCGGATCGCCTTGAGGCTTCGGGCCAGCTGGGTCCTGAGGATCGCGCGCCAGGCGCCTCCCAGCACCAGATAGCCCGCGTAGAGGACGATGGCCGAATACGCGGCGGCCAACGTTGCGTTCGACAAGTACACAGCCAACTGCTCGAACCCGAACAAGTTGGCCACGACGGCCGCCAGAATAACGAGTGCGGCGACGCGACCGAGTGTCAATGCGGCTTTGGGCCAGAACCCGGGTCCCAGGCGTGCCAGCGCCCCGTTGGGCCTGCCAAGCCAGATGAAGGCGAGGAGCGCTACCATGCCCCACACGAGCAGCGCCATCCGACCGAACACCGATCCCGAGAGCGTGAGGTTGCGGATCCAGTCGAGCACGAAGAGCCCGACCGTCACATAGACGGCCGACCGGAACTTGGCCAGCGCGGCTTCCGGGATGAGGCGGAGCACCGGAATGAGGATCAGGAGCCGACTGGCGTCGAACAGAGCGAGCGGAGCCGTGGGATAGATCTGTCGCGAGCCGAGAAGGGTGATCAGCAGCGCCGCCGAGAAGGGTCGAGCCAGGATTTTCGCCGAGGCGCTGAGATTGGGATCATCGTACGTCCAGCTACGGCTCAGATACCTGAACCAGGAAAACAAGAGGGACAGGGAGATGAAAATGGCTATCTGAAGCCATTGGCCGGATCGCCCGTACGTGGCCTCCGTGCGATCGAAATAGAGCTTTAGCTGGTTGAGGTCGTCACGTAGGCTGTTTTGCACCTGAGCCGCGAGCGGAATGGAGTCGCGCTGAGTCCGCACGGCCGCCCAGAGCGGTGGGCCGTCGGCTGTGAGGAGGCCTCCGATCCTGCGTTCCCGGGCCTCATCGATCTCCTGTACTACCGAGGATACGGCGAGGATTTCCTCGGATACCTGATCCTGAACTGTCAGCACGACATCACGCTCGAACCGGACCTGCGAGAGCAGGGTCTCCTGGGCCAGAAGCACGGATTCGGTTCGCTGAACCAGGGCTGGCGGCATCTCGAAGCGCTCCGCCGACTGCTTCGTTTCGGACCACCGCTCGCGGATCTCGCGAAGACGCTGTCGCTCGGCGACGATAGCTTCGGCCTGCGTGACCAGGCGGCTTTGCCAATTACCCAACTGCAGCTGGAAGGCGAGCCACTCCTGGCGCCTGTCTTCGAGCGCGCGCGACGACACTTCGTCGAGGTCGAGACGCTCGAATTCTGCGCGCCGTCTTCCAAGGAGGAAGAGGAGGTCCTGCACCTCTCGCGTTCGCGTAGCGAGCTCCTGCTCCGGCTGGAGCCGATTTCTCATCTGCCGCAGCTCGACCATCGTCTCCTCGGCCTGGCGCGGTATGTCGGCCGGGAGGATCGCGAGCGGGAGGGCGGTTGTCGTGTCGATTGGAGCGACGACCGTCGTGTCCTGAGTCTCCTGGACGGAGTCCGCCTCGGCGCTCGCCGCCTGGGCTGTCGTCTGCGGGGCTGCGCCGGACGCCTGCTGGGCCTGCGCGGCCGCCGGCGTCAGGAGGATAGCGAGAGCAAGCAGCGCAGTCGGAGGGACGGCTAGGCCGAGCAAGCGCCCGGCCGGTCTTGCCGTCCCCTTACGGATTGCCTCGAGGGCTTCTTTCAGGTTCTGCATCCTCTGCCGGCTCCAAGACGGAATTGGCACCGCAGTCCGATATGCCGCTTGCCGTAAATCAGGTACATGTATGACATTATAACGCCGTGTCTGCTACGGCGTTCGCCCGGCTTCAACGCTGGCCTCGGTATCTCTGTCGAGAGCTGTCAGACCGTCCCGCTGAACAAGATCGGTGCGCCACATGACCGTATACTCGTCCCGGGCCATGACGGGCGTGAATCGGTTGGCTATGTATTCGTTGAGCAGGGTGGCTCCTATCCCGGGCACTGCGGCCATCCGACGCTCCTTGATCTCGTTCAAGACACTATCGGGCCATCCGAACGCCCAGATGACCATGGCTCTCACTTCGTGCCGTTCGATATCACGGATGATCTCCTGCTGTTGCTCCAGTCGATCCGTGATTCCAGGGTGGAGCTCGCCATAACGACAACAGCTCAGTCTGTCAGCGAGGTAGTGGAACTTGGGATTGTTGATCACGATTGCGTCATGCTTCTCCACCCCAGAGAAGATGAACTCGTCGCTCCTAGTTCGTTCCCTCAGAAAGCTCCCGATGGGCTCGTATACTTCGTAGTCGCGTTGCGGCAGCCGAAGCCACCTGACGCCAGGGAGGTCTAGTGTTTGCCGTTCCGGCCACTGAATGCGGATGAGGTATGCCTGCATCAGAGGTGAGATCAGCAAAGCCATGCCGTAGACGGATGCGAGAGCAACCATCGAAACCTTGGTCCAGGATGGCATCGGCTTCTTCAGTCGGCCCCAAGCGATCGCTCCGAGTAGGCCAGAGAGGATTGCCATCGACATCAAGTGCGTGTTGCGCTGAACGTGCGCAGCCATCCAAAAGAACGGCATGGCCGCCAAGATGGTGAGTACACTGGCCAGCGCTGCGCTGTTGAGCTGCCGCCACTTTGTTACAAGCACGGCGCAGGCGACAAGGAAGACGTACTGCGGGAGGTAGCACAGAGCCCATTGAGAAAGGTGGTTGAAAGCCGCACGGCCACGGCGGAGTCCACCCAACTCTAGCCACTCGAGAAGGCCGTCGAACCGAGGCAGAACCGGAGGATATCTCTCACCTCTTACCTTTCTGAAGTCGGTCCCCGGAAAAACGATCAGATCTTGCCAGGCGTCCGGTCCCGCGTTGAACGCGACGAGCGCGGCGACCGGTATAAAGAAGACACAGGTGCCTAGCGCTAAGTACGTGATGGCCTTGACCGGCGCGAGCCATTGATCTGGTCGGCGACCCTTGGCAAGCATCCACGAGAGCACCAAGCCGATCGCAATGGCGAGGGTGACGTAGGCTGCGACATCGTGCTTGAAGCACGCCGCCAGCCCTGCCCAGACGCCGGCCCACACCAGTCTTCGGCCGCTCCCCTCCTGCAAGTATCGCACGACTAGCGTGAGGGATATGAGGAGCAGGAGCAGCGCAGGGTAGTAAGACTTGATCTCGAGTTGGACGCCCCACATCGCGGCCGCGATGATCAGACTCAGCGAGATCGCCGGCAGCCTCGGCAAGCCGAGACGGCGCACGAGCAGGTAATAGACCGCCGGGATGGCCGTCTTGATCAGCAGCAGGACCGCGCCCTGAAAGACGACCTCGAAACCGAACAGCTTGAAGACGCCCGCCGTCAGATAGAACATCCCGGGAGCGTACATCGTCCAGAAGTCCCGGTACGGAACCCGGCCGTCGAGGATTTGTAGCGCTCCGTTGATGGACTTGCCGCCCGGCAAGCCCCAAAACAGGCCGGGAAGGAAGAACAACAAAGCCCCGGCCGCCAGAGCCAGAGCCAGCCAACGATCCGTGCGATCGACACTGTTGGAGTCCATATCGTGTCTGATTCCGATCGGCCTCAGTTGAGTTCGGCTTCAACGGTGACGCGCGCTGCCACTAATTATGGACGATTCTATTGGCACCCGCACGGCAAGCAGCACTGCTGGCTGAAATGACTCCAGTCGCGCATCTTGCCCTAGCTCGCCAGGTTGCCTTGATCCAGTATCCCGTTGGACGGACTGAACCTATGCGAACGCTCGCCGTTCTTCTTATCGCTGTGGTCTTAGCTGCCAGACCGGTCGTCGCACAGGAGCAGCAAGCCGCTCAGGCCGGCTTCGCCTCGGGAGGCTTCGGGGCTCCCGTGCTCAAGTTCAGCCAAATGGTCGATCAGTTTGCGACGTTCGCTGGCGTGCGCGGTGGCTGGGTCGCCAATCACAGGTTCGTTGTCGGAGGGGGCGTTTACGCCCTGGTCAACACGATCGACACGCCGGACCTTGTCGAGCCGATCAGCAAGTTCATCTACGCCGGTCTGGAGCTGGAGTACATTGGAGTGTACACGAGTCCGGTTCACTATTCGTTTTTGGTGTTTGCAGGGGCCGGCAGACGCTGGCGGACGGACGAGCCCGACCCGGATCACGACGAAGTGTGGATCATCGAGCCGGCCCTCAATCTCGAACTCGCCCCCGCGACTTTTCTCCGGGTCGGGGTGGGTGCGGGCTATCGGTTCGTTGGGCGGGTCACGTCTGGAGATACGACGAACGGTGACCTCAGTGCAGCCTTCGGCGCCCTGACGCTCAAGTTGGGGAGCTTCTGATCACCCGAGGCCATGCGGAACCGACTGCCGCCGAGCTACATCAGTGGAGCCGACCGGGATCGAACCGGTGACCTCCTGCTTGCAAAACACATGGGCTAGGGCCCGATTTCCGCACCATATGCGTACTTCTGCGGAATAGTCCGCATCAGGTACGACCTCTCTCAGCATTTCCGCAGCTAATACGGACCGAACCTGGAGTGGAAACATGGAGGGCGGTCGGTGAAGCCGTCCCCCGAATCGCACTCCACGGAGCGCTCATAGAACTACCTAGTCCGCCCGAGGCACTCGCCCGCCGGCCAGATGTCGCTCCTTGTTTCTTCTCGCGCACTAAGCGTCAAGGAAAAGCCCGACAACGGCTGTCGAGATCAGCCCGATAGCGGCTGCATGCTGCCGTTCTATACTGGGCGTTGGGCGAAGGAGCGGCTCTCAGGTCGTAATCTCACCGTAGCCCTTGAGGAGCGTCCGAAGGGAGCGCTGAGTGAGGAGACAGGTGCTGGTCATCGGAGGCACCGGAACGCTGGGTGCGCCAGTCGTGCATGGCCTGGCGGAGCGGGGCCACACCGTGCGCGTCCTCGTGCGAAGCGCCGAGAGAGCTCGCCGAATCCTCGGAACCATGGCCGACGTCGTGGAAGGGGATTCGATGGATAAGGGTTCGGTACAAAATGCCATGGCGGGGTGTGACGCCGTGCACATCAGCCTGCCCATGGAGTCCGAGCTCATCGCGACACAACACGTGGTCGACCTCGCTACAGCGCACAAGCTGGACCGGATCTCCTATGTCTCCGCCACCAGTGTCTGCGAGGAGAACCGGTGGTTCGAGATCGTTGACGTGAAGGCGCGGGCGGAGGAACTCCTCCGCCGGAGCGGGATTCCCCACACAATCTTCCGCCCAACCTGGGTCATGGAGGTTCTTCCCAACTTCGTCAAAGTCGATCGAGTCGTGGTGATCAAGGGCAAGACTCCTCCGGAGCTGCACTTCTTTGCTGCTGCGGACTTCGGCCACGCGGTCGCCACGTCTTATGAGGATGACCGGGCTCTTGGAAAGCGGCTGTACATCCACGGGCCGGAGGGCATCACGCTGCCCGACGCGCTGGAGCGGTTTTTCCGCGGCTGCCATCCCGACCTGAAAGTGGTGCGGTTGAAGCTGTGGCAAGCCAGATGGATCGCGAGGCTCACAGGCCGAATGGACTACGTGAGCCGGCTGATCGCTTTCTTCGATCGGGTGGGGGAGTTGGGAGATCCGGCCGAAGCGAACGCCCTCTTTGGAGCGCCCTCGACCACATTGAGCGAGTGGATCGACAGCCAAGAGGGCGAGCGAGCAAAGGCCTTAGGATGAGAATCCTTGTGTATGGCGCCGGCAACATAGGCGCTCTGTATGCTGCTCTGCTAAGGGAATCCGGGCAGGACGTTTCCATCTTGGCGAGAGGGGAACGTCTGGCCGCAATCCGAGATCGCGGGGTCCAGCTCGAAGAGGTCGGCACAGGAAAGCAAACCCCAGTGCCTGTCAGAGCTGTCGAGACACTGGACGCTGACGATCAGTACGACCTCGTTATGGTCGTCCTGCCCAAGAACGGCGTCTCTGAAGTGTTGCCCACGCTGGCCGCGAATCGGCGAACTCCGAGCATCATGTTCTTCGGCAACAACGCCGCCGGTCCCGGCGCGATGATCGAGGCGCTGGGAGGCGAGCGAGTCCTCCTCGGTTTTCCCGGCGCAGCGGCCGTAGGCCAACATCACCGCATCCGCTACCTGATTCTGTCTGCACGCGAGCAGCCCACGACGATCGGCGAGCTCGACGGCTCGAGGTCCCCCCGGATCGAAGCGATTGCGCAGGCTTTTGAGGCGGCTGGATTTCCCGTCTCGATTTGTCCGGACATGGATGCGTGGCTGAAGACCCACGCCGCTGAGATCAGCCCCACGGCCAACGCGTTGTACATGACTGGCGTTGATATTGGTCGAATGGCGAGGACTAGGGATTCGCTCCTGCTCATGCTTCGGGCCATTCGCGAGGGCTACAAGGTCCTGTCGGCGCTCGGCATTACAATCCTTCCGCGCAACCACAGGATATTCAAATGGCTACCTGAGCCATTGCTCCTATTTCTGATGAGACGATCGATCGAAAGCGACGCGGCGAGCATCAAGATCGGTCACGTGCTCGACGCACGTGAGGAGATGAGGATCCTCGGCGATGAGTTTCGCAAGTTGATCCGAGAGGCAGGTATCCAGACTCCCGCGATCGACAGCTTGAGGCAGTACCTGAACCCGTTGACGGAACCGGCGCCCGAAGGGAGTCCGGAGATACCGGTCAATTGGAACGGAGTGTGGATCTCGCTGGGCATCCTTGCGGCGTTCGCGCTCCTGGTGTCACTCACGTTCTCGTGAACCGTCGGCAGGCTAGGATCCCGTCGATGAGGACGAGCTTTCTCGAGCTTACGGATCGCAGGCGCCTTTGCTGGGCCGAGTACGGCGATCCGGACGGACAGCACACGGTGTCCTGCTGCTTGCAACGGGGCGCCCGCTTCGCGTGAGGCAGTTGGTGGGGCAAACATTGGGGAGAAACCAGGGAGACTCAGGTGCCGCCGGTCTGCATGCGCTCGGGGACCTCCAAAACGCCGCGAAGCGCCGCCCGCAGCTCACGTTCCGAGTCTGCGCGGAGGAGGCGCTCTCTCACGTCTGCTTGGGACAGGGACTTGGACAGAGCCGCCATAATCATGAGTTGGGTCCCATAGTCGAGGTCCGGCGTGAGCACCAAAAAGACGAGATGCACCGGCACCCCGTCCGGCGCGTCCCAGTCGACCCCCTGAAACGAGCGCCCAAAGGTGAGGATCGGCCGTTCCAACCCGGCCATACGCGCGTGCGGGAGGGCGACTTGGTGCCCGACACCCGTTCCCCCCAGCTCCTCGCGGGCAAGGACTGCCTCGGTGATGGATTTCGTGGTGACGCGCCCAGCGCCGGGCGTCTCGATCGAACCGCACATCTCCTCGATGATCTCCCAACGAGTCTCACCCTTCAGGTCGAGCTGCGTGGCGGGCCACTGGAAGAAGTCGAGCGGCTTCACGCTCTCTTCACGTCTCGTGGACCATGAGAGCAGTGGGCCAACCAGCAGAGAAGACGCGATCGCGGAGACCACGATCCCGATGAAGAACGGCGCCGTGAGGATTCCGTACTCCAGGGCGATGTCCGCCACCACGATTCCCGTCATCCCGCTCGGCGTGAACGCGATACCGATCGAGACGCGGTCCGTTCTCGAGAGCGGGGTCCCCCATGCACCAAGCCAGGCTCCCAGGAACTTCGCGCCGATGGACACGACCGTGACGAACGTCACGATGAACCAGTCGAACTCCACGAGAAAGTCGTACCGCAGCCCGATGGAGGCGAAATAGAGCGGCACGAACACGGCGTGCACCATCTGGCTCACCACGTTCCGGGTGCGTTCGGTGAGCGCCTGGGCATCGCCGACCATGACACCGGCGATAAAGAAGCCGAACAGTGCGGTGAGCCCTGCAGCGTGCGTTAGCGCCCCACATGCCAGC
>JBDHGL010000046.1:0-19538 GCA_039589875.1 Gemmatimonadota bacterium | reverse complement strand
AGCGGAGGGGGTGGGATTCGAACCCACAAGCCCGTGAGGGCGCCGGTTTTCGAGACCGGTGCATTGCCGTTCTGCCACCCCTCCGAATCGGACCCCGCCATATCCCGGCGTCGGTCCTTCGGCCGGGAGTTGGTCTGTCGGGAGCGGACGGGGTGGGATTCGAACCCACGAGGCAGGGATACTGCCCACACGCTCTCCAGGCGTGCGCCTTAGTCCGCTCGGCCACCCGTCCGAGATTCTTGACGCGTCGAGGCCCTCGATGGGCGCCGACGCGGAAGCGGAGGGGGTGGGATTCGAACCCACGCGGGCCTCTCGGCCCAACGCCTTAGCAGGGCGCCGCCTTTAGCCACTCGGCCACCCCTCCACGCACTGAGAAAAGATCCGACGATTGGCCCGCCAGGGTTCGAACCTGGAATCTCTTGGTCCAGAGCCAAGCGTGTTGCCAGTTACACTACGGGCCAATGGTGTTCGGTCGGATGAGCAATCATCACGCCAAACAAGGCGGGTGAACCTACCCTATGCCAAATGAGCGTTCAAGTTCCTCGAGGCAGCGTTCGTCGGGCAGTTCCGACCTTCAAGGCCAAGGTATCGCACGAGCTTCCCGAGCCACACCGGACAGATCACGTTGACGAGCATGTGCGAAGCTCGGCGCCCGCGAGAAAGCGGAGTCGAGGCGCCGTGGAGCAGGGCTGCGCACAAGGTATCGACCAGCACCAGACTAGAGATCCGAGCAACCCGTTCAACTTCGTCTTTTTGATCGGGAGCGGGGCTCGCGAACCCGATCCTATCGCTCAGCTCCGAGGACAGCAGCTCCCTAGCGTGACGGCGAAGACAGCTGCTCACAGTGAGCAGAGCAACCACCTCGCCAGACCCGAGCGAGCGCACCGCCCTGCGCAGGTGACGGGCACCGGTCGTCCTCAAGACCATGATGTCCGCAAGGGCCGGGTCGGGAACCGGGAGCTGAACTGCCACATCCGGGCGCGCGACGATGCAGAAGCCGCCGGCCATAAGTCTCCGAGAGTCTCCAGGCCTCCAACCGGTCACTTCCGCGTCGGGCATGGCGCCCGAGATCTCCTCCACAAAAAGCTGTCTCAATCCGGCCTCGGGCTCGACCACGGCAACCCGAGGGTCGACCGACCGGGCCGACCAGCGACCCAACAATCGGTCCAACTCCGCAGCCGTTCTGCCAAGATTCCTCTGAGCCTCGAGAAAGTCCGCAAAGCCGCGAACCAGCCCGAAGCTGCTCGGGTCTCGATCATTGGCCGATTGTCGGAGATGTGATCGAACGAAGGTCCCGCTTCCCGGCGTGCGACGTACGAGGCCAAGCCGATCCAATTCGGCATAGACGGCGGCTATTGTGTTGCGGTGGATGTTCAGAAGGGCGGCGAGGCACCGCTCGCTCGGCAGGCGGTCTCCGGGATTCAGCTCTCCCGACCGAACGGCCGCGCAGAGCTGGGCGGCCAACTGCCTCCGAACAGGTACTCGGCTACGGCGGGAAAAAGAGAGATCGCCGATCACATAAGGGCTCCGGGTTGAGCGCGCGGCCCTCTGGCCACTCGAATGTGTGGGTACAACCTCAACCGGGGTTCAATCGATACCGTAGTATTCGAGGAAGTCGGCGAGTGGGAGTGCGTTGAGCACGTCCTCCTTCTCCAGCCACGCGCGGCGAGCCTGCTCGACTCCGTACGACATTAGCCGAAGATCTCTCACCCGGTGCGCATCGGTACTGATGACGATCTTGGCTCCCCTCTTCTTCGCCAGCATCAGCAGCGTGTCCCTCAGATCGAGGCGCCGCGGGTTTGCGTTCAGCTCGAGGGCCACACGGTTCTCGACCGCCGAGGCGACGATCTCCTCCACGTCGAAATCGACCGGCTCCCGCTTGTTGATGATCCGCGCCGTCGGGTGAGCGAAGACATCGACGGCCGGGTGGGCGAGGGCCTTGAGGATACGGTCCGTTTGCCGGGCCGCCGGCAGGCTGAACATCGAGTGGACGGAGATGACGACCAGGTCCAGGGCGTCGAGCATGTCATCCTCGAGGTCGAGCGTGCCGTCGGCCAGGATGTCCACTTCCATGCTGCGAAGGATCCGAATCTCGGGGTGCCGGACGGCCACCTCCTCGATCTCGATGAACTGCTCACGCAGCGCCTTTTCATCCAGGCCTTCGATCATCGCGAGCGCTTTGCTGTGATCGGTGATCGCGAAGTACTCGTATCCGAGGTCCGCGCAGGCCTCCAGCATCTCTTCGATGCTGTTCTTCCCGTCCGACCAGGTGCTGTGCATCTGGAGGTCGCCTCTCACATCCTCTTGGCAGAGCAGGTTCGGGAGATCTCCCGCGTCGGCCGCCTCGATCTCTCCACGCTCCTCGCGTAGCTCGGGCAGGATGTACGGCAGGTCCACGGCTGCGTAGACCTCTTCTTCAGTCGCGCCCGCGACCTGCTTTCCCGCCTGCCGTCGGTCGCCGGCGGTGGACGATTCTTCCACCTGATCTGCGCCGTCGGCGGGCCCGGCCTCGATCGCTTCCAGAAGCTCGAAGACACCGTATTCCGAGATGGTCAGTCCACGATCGAGAGCGCGCTGCCGCAACCGGATGTTGTGCTCCTTCGATCCAGTGAAGTAGACGAGTGCCGCCCCGTAGCTCTCTTCGGGTACGACTCGAAGATCGACCTGTAGGCCGTTGCGCAGCAGAACGGATGCGCGCGTCCCTCCGGCGGCGAGCACATCTTCCACCGCCGGGAAGGCCAGGAACCCCTCTACGACGGCATCAGGCGAATCGGATTGGACGAGGATGTCGATGTCGCCCACCGTCTCCTTGCGTCGGCGGTGGCTCCCCGCTGCCTGCACGCGCACTGCATCCGCGAGGGAGGTCATGTGCTCGAGTAGAGGCTCCACGAACTCGTCCGCTTCGTCGAGACGGTAGCGTGCGGAGTGCCGGTGGAACTGATCGATACCGGAGAGGATCTGAGCCTGTTTCTTCTCGCCGAACCCTTTCATGATCGCGACGCGGCCATCTTCGGCGGCTTCCTTCAGGTCGTCGATCGTCTCGATCCCGAGCTCATCCCACAGTTTCCGGGCGCTCTTCGGACCAACACCGGGAAGCCGCATGATCTGAGCGAGGGTGCTCGGAACCTCTTCTCTCAGATCGGCCAGGACGCCCATCTCGCCCGCCGTCACCACCTCGGTGATGTGCCGAGCCATCTCCTTGCCGATGCCCGGCAGCTCCGTCAGATCCGACTCTTCCGACACGAGTCGCTCCAGTGGCGTGGCGAGGTCGCGCACGGTGCGAACGGCGTTGCGGTACGCTCGCACGCGGAACGGATTGGCCTCCTGGATCTCGAGCAGATCGGCCACTTCGTCCAGCTGACGGGCGATCTCCGAGTTGTCGATCATTGGGCCTCTTGTTCCGTCAGGAGCGCCTCGAACGCCTCTTCGGTCAGCACCGTCACGCCGAGATCTCGAGCCTTGTCCAGTTTGGAGCCGGCATCGTCTCCGGAGACGACGTAGTCGGTGCTGCCGCTCACCGACGAGGTTACACGCCCGCCCAGCGCCTCCACCCTTTCCCTGGCCTCCCCTCGGGTCCACTGCTGAAGCCCTCCCGTGAAGACAAACCGGAGGCCCTCGAACGGCTTCGCTTCTCCCGAGTCGTCGGGCTCGGCCACGAGACCCTCTGTTTCGGCAAGCTTCACCTCCCCGATCAGCTCCTCGATGATCTCGGCGTTCCGAGGGTGAAGTAGGAAGGCCGTGATCTGCTCCGCCATCTTCGGCCCCACCCCTTCCACATCCTGCAGCTCTTCCTGGGAAGCGGCCCGCACTTGGTCGAGCGTCCCGAAGTAGCGGGCCAGATCTCGCGCAACTGCCAATCCCACCTCCGGTATACCGAGGCCGTACAGGAAGCGGCGAAGCTCGACCGGCGAGGAGCCGTGAATCGCTGCGACGAGGTTGAGCGCGGATTTTTCCGCAAACCCTTCCAGCTTGATGAGCTCGTCGGCCTCGAACCGGTACAGATCCGGCAGATGATCGACGAGCCCGCTTCCCACGAGCAGCCTCGAGGTCTCCTCGCCCAGCCCTTCGATGTCGAGCGCTCCTCGGGAGGCAAAATGCTGGATTCGCCCGGCGAGTTGAGCGTGGCAGGCGAAGCTGTTCGGGCAAACCGTGAACGGGCCGCGCTCGCGGAGCTGGGTGCCGCACGACGGACAGGCCGCAGGCATCTGCCACGCTCGGTTCCTCTTCCGGTCCGGCTCCTCCAAACGCTCGATCACCTGGGGGATCACGTCCCCGGCCCGCTGCACCCGCACCCGATCACCCTCTCGGACATCTTTTCGCGCGACCTCCTCCCTGTTGTGGAGGCTGGCTCGACTCACGGTGACGCCACCGAGCTCGACCGGTCGCAGCATGGCGATCGGGGTGACGACCCCCGTGCGACCGACGCTCGGAACGATCTTGAGGATGCGCGTGATCTCTTTTCGGGCGGGGAACTTGAAGGCGTACGCCCAACGGGGATGGTGGGAGGTCGCGCCGAGCCTCGTTCGCTCGGCCAGGTCGTTCAGCTTGATGACGACGCCGTCGATCTCGTAATCCAGGTCGTCGCGCCGCTCGAGGAGCTCGGCGTGGTACTCGACCACTTCCTCCACGGATCCCGCCAGCCTCGCCATCTCGGATGGAGGGAGGCCCCAGTCCCGAATCGCCTGGAGTCCATCCCACTGGGTCGGCGGCGTCGGGCGCCCGTCCTCGATTCCGAGGATGTCGTAGACGAAGACGTCCAGCGGGCGTGAGGCGGTGACACGAGAATCCAGCTGCCGCAACGAACCGGCCGCAGCATTTCGAGGGTTCGCGAACGGGGCCTGTTCCGCTTCGAGGAGACGCTCGTTCAGCTCCTCGAACGCCCCGATTCGCATGATCACTTCCCCGCGCAGTGCGAGCATAGCGGGCGGTTCGGCAGCGTCGGCCCGAAGGCGCAGGGGGACCGCTGGTATCGTTCGAACGTTTTCGGTGATCCCCTCCCCCCTGGCCCCGTCACCGCGAGTCGAGGCGCGCACGAGCCTCCCATCTTCGTACACCAGCTCGACGGAAGCGCCATCCAGCTTCGGCTCGAGCACGTACTCGGCTGGAACGTCCCCGATGCCGCGGCGAACTCGCTCGTCGAAGCGCTCCAGAGCGGACACCTCGCCCGCCGAATCGAGGCTGAGCATCGGCATCACATGCTCGACAGCCGGAAAGCTGTCGAGCACACGTCCTCCGACCCGTTGGGTCGGCGAGTCGGGCTCCAGGAGCTCCGGGTGCTCCTCCTCGAGCCGCTTCAGCTCGTGGAAGAGCCGATCGTACTCCGCATCGGAGATCTCCGGCGCGTCCAGCACGTGGTAGGCGTAGTCGTGGCGGCGGATCGTCTCGCGAAGCTCCTGCACCCGCCGGGCTGCGTCATCAGATGCCATAGCCAGAAGAATATGGCCCGGAACGGCCGCGCGCCTTAGCTTGCTCGCCCCCCGCGCTCGTCAAGATAACGGGGCCCTCGGCGGCCCCGTTCGTGCACCCGACTCGTGCACCCAAAGCGGGCGGCGCGTGTAGTAGCGGGCCGGAGCCGCCTAGCCGCGGCGAACGTCGTGTGGTCGGAGGACGAAGTGCTGCAGACTTTGGAGTATACGAACACGGTCGCCGAGTCGACCGAACACATATACCAGAAGGTGAAACAGAGCGTCCCGCGCTTCGAGTGGGAGCTCGCTGCGCCACTCATCGCCGAGATCAACCGCCTGAAGAAGATCCGGAACGCGGTGATCCTCGGGCACAACTACATGGTTCCCGAGATCTTCCACGGGATCTCCGACTTCAAGGGCGATTCTCTCGGGCTCGCGCAGGAAGCTCGGGATACCGAAGCCGAGATCATCGTGTTCTGCGGCGTTCATTTCATGGCCGAGACGGCCAAGATCCTCAATCCCGGGCGCACGGTGCTCATTCCGGACCCGGATGCCGGCTGCTCCCTGTCCGAGAGCATCTCCGTGGCCGACGTTCGACTGCTGAAGGAGCGCTACCCCGGGGTGCCGGTCGTCACATATATGAACACGCCCGCGGCGATCAAGGCAGAATCGGACATCTGCTGCACCTCGGCCAACGCACTGGCGGTGGTCGAGTCGCTCGGCTCTGACACCGTGATTTTCCTGCCGGACGAGTATCTGGCCAGGAACGTTGCGACCGAGACGGACGTCAGGATCATCGCCTGGCATGGCACCTGTATGGTGCACGAGCGCTTCACGGTGGACGAGATCCAGGCGTACCGGGCGCAATACCCGGGGATCGAGGTGATCGCGCACCCCGAGTGCTCGCCTGAGGTTTGCGCCGAGGCCGACTTCGTGGGCTCTACGAGCGACATGATCGGTTACCTGAACGCCGCCCGTGGCGACCGCGTGATCATGGTCACCGAGTGCAGCATGTCGGACAACGTCCAGGAGGCTCACCCCGAACTCGAGTTCATCAAGCCCTGCGCGATCTGCCCACACATGAAGAAGATCACCCTCGAGAAGACGCTCGCATCGCTTCGGGACCTGGAGGTCCAGGTCGAGGTGCCCGAGGGTGTTCGAGTGCGGGCGCTGCGGGCGGTCGAGCGGATGTTGGAGGTCGGTCGTGGCTAGCAGCCGAGATCCACGGCCCGCCTCCAAATCCGATCGAACATCGGCTCCGTCAGCTTCTTGGTAAAGGTGTTCTGCTGGCTCGGATGGTACGAGGCGATAAGTACGACGTTTGGGCCAACCGCCACTTCCCTACCGTGAGTGAACTTCGGCCGAGGTCGCGGGATGCTCAGGCCGCGCCCACCGAGAATCCGTAGCGTCTGGCCGTAGGCAAATCCGCCCAACGCGACGATCACCCGAACGCTCGTGAACAGATCCATCTCCTTCTCGAGAAAGGGGCGGCAGCTCTCACGCTCTGCGATCGAAGGCCGATTGCCGGGCGGAGCGCAACGCACCGCCGCGGTCACATACGTCCCCAGCAGCTCGAGGCCGTCATCTCTGGAGACAGAGGTTGGCTGGCTTGCCAGACCCGCCTTGTGGAGTGCCCGGTACAGCCAGTCTCCAGACCGGTCGCCCGTGAACATCCGGCCCGTTCGGTTGGCTCCGTGAGCGGCGGGGGCGAGCCCCACCACCAACAGCCACGCGGCGGGATCGCCAAAGCCCGGCACGGGGCGGCCCCAATACGACTCGTTTCGGAAGGAGGCGCGGGGGTTCGCGGCCACTTCCTCACGCCAGGCGACCAACCTCGGACAGCGTCGGCAGCGGATAACCTCAGAAGACAGCTGCTCGATCGGCAACGCCGAGCTCAACCGTCGGCCGGACGGCCGGCCGAGTTGTTCAGCAGCTCCACATCGGCGCCTTCCTTCGCGGCCGAAAGAACGACGGACGTGTTCGTGCCCTCGATGCCCGGTAGGCGGAGCATGTTCTTGATCTCCCGGTTCATCTCGGTCTCGTTCCGGAACCGACCGATCACCAGGACGTCGAACTCGCCGGTGATCTCATAGACGTGGGTTAGGTTCCGTTCCCCGGCGAGCGCTTCGACGATCGCCGGCAGGGAATCCCCCCGAGCCTTGATCTTGGTCACCGCGATGAGACCGTAGCCGAGCTTCGAATAGTCGAGCACGGGCCGGAATCCGCGCACAATGCCTCGCTCGAGCAGGTCGCCGAGGTGCTTGCTCACAGTGGAAGTCGAGACCCCGAGCAGCTTGGCCAGCTGACGCAGGGAAAGGCGGCCGTCTTCCTGCAGCACGCGGATGAGGCGTACGTCGAGGTCCCGGTAGGTCATGGCTGCTTCTCCGTCATTGTGCGCTGGATCGGCTGGCTCCACTATTGGCCCGGCCACGGAGCGTCGCCCTGCGAGCGCTCAACCCGAGAACAGGAGAACTTCGGCGTGACGTCTTCGCAACGGTTGCGCGCCTCCGCCCTGATCGCGTTGGCTCTCTCACCGCTGGGAGCCGGCGTCGCGACCGCCCAGGAAGCGGAAGGCGAAGCGAAGGACGGTGTTCGCTGGTTCCTGCCGGCCGAGCCCTTCGCCCCCCTGATCGCTGATCCATGGGAGACGCAGATCCGTGGATCGATCGTCTCCGCAAAGCTGAATCTGGGGGGCTTGGAGGGCGCGGATCCGGAGGCCGTCGAGCTTCTGGAGAAGTGGAACACCCAAGCCGAAGTGGCGCTAGCCTACCGGCAGAACATCGTCCAGTTCCAGCGGGAGACGGAGAGTCGGCCGGCCATCGCTATCGGCTTCGAGGTCGGAGTCTTTTCGCGCTTTCTTCTCGAGACCTCGCAGAAGGACTTCATGAGCGCCGACTTTCGTGTGGGCCTGCCCTTCCAGATCACCTGGTCCGGATGGGAAGGTCGCTTCGAGATCCTCCACATGAGCTCGCACTTCGGCGACGACCTGTTCGATCGTCTCGGCCTGGTCAACGAGCAGGTCACCTTCGACGGCATCCAGCTCATCGCGGCACGCCGACTGATTCCGGCGGTACGGCTGTACGCCGGAGGCAACTTCAACTTCCACTCGAACCCCGGCGTGGAGGAGATCTCGGTGCAGTGGGGCCTGGAGTGGGACAAGAGCGAAATCGCCCGGGACGGACACGTCTTCCCGCTCTTCGCCGCCAACTTTCGCATAACGGACGAGACCGATCGGGTCGCCGGCACGGCATTGGCGGGAGCGACGTTTCGAATCTCTGGAGTGCGGCTGCAGCTGGCCCTGCGAGGTCACTTCGGTCCGTCGCCGATCGGCAAGTTTCGCAACCACGACGAGAACTTCATTGGGCTGGGCCTGCGGTTCCTCCCGTAGGCCGGTTCGACCTGGCGCAGCGCGTGGTGTCCTCCGGCGAGAATCCGGCCCGGCTCAGGCCGCGTCCTTGGCGAGCCGAATCCCCATGAATTGCCAAGTGGCATCGGGGAAGAAAAAGTTGCGGTAGGTTGGCCGAATGTGGCTCGCTGACGTGACACAGGAGCCCCCGCGCAGCACGAACTGGTTGCACATGAACTTCCCGTTGTACTCACCGAGCACCCCACGCAAAGGTCGATAGCCGGGGTACGGCGAGTACGAGCTCCGCGTCCATTCCCACACATCACCGTACATCTGCGTGAGCGAACCGCCGGAAGCCAAATCCGTCGCCGTGGGGTGAAGTCTCCCGGCGTCGAAGAAGTTGCCAACCGGCGGGATTTCGCAAGCTGCCACTTCCCATTCCTCTTCGGTAGGGAGGCGCGCCCCGGCCCAGCGAGCGAAAGCGTCGGCCTCGAAGAGGCTCACGTGGCAAACGGGCTCGCGCTCGTCCACCTCGCGCATTCCGGCAAGCGTGTACATCCACCAGCTCCCGTCTCGCCGTTCCCAATAGAACGGCTCTGTCCACGACTTTTCCTGAACGGTCGCGAACCCCTCGGATAGCCAAAGCTCGGCCCGCTCGTACCCACCATCCTCCATGAATTCCAGGAATTCGCCATTCGTAACGAGCCGGTCGGCAAGCAGGTAGGGCTCGAGGTAGAAGCGGTGTCGCGGCGTCTCGTTGTCGTAGGCGAAGCCCGCTCCATCGTGACCGATGTCGTGAAGACCGCCCTCGAACGAACGCCAGTCCAGCGAAGCTGCAGTCGATGCGAGGTCGGCGGACCGATCATGGTACGGTGGGCGAAGTGGATTGACGGAGAAGACGTGCTTGATGTCGGTGAGCATCAGCTCCTGGTGCTGTTGCTCGTGCTGCAGCCCGAGCTCGACCAATGGCGCGACCGTTCTCAACGTCTCCTCGCCTGCGTTTTCGAGAAGCTCTCCGACATGATCATCCACATGGGCGCGATACGCGCGCACCTCGTCCACGGTGGGACGCGAGATGTATCCACGCCGGTCACGGCAGTGCCGCTCGCCCGCCTGTACGTAGTACGAGTTGAACAGATAGGCGTACTGGGGATCCAGAGGCCTGTAGCCGGCGCTGTGTGGCTCGAGCACGAACGTCTCGAAAAACCAGCTGACGTGAGCGAGATGCCACTTGGTCGGACTGGCATCCGTCATCGTCTGTACGACGCAGTCCTCCGGAGCTAGCGGAGCCGCGATCGATTCGGTGGTCGCCCGGACGGCTCGGTATCGCTCGAGGATCTCTGATGTCGCCTTCTCGGCCGCCGTGCCGGCAGCCGGGGCTAGGGTCGCTTCGGTCGTCATCGTTCGGCTCCGGCGAGGCGGAAGATCGAATGCTTGGTGTTGAAGATAATACGGGGATGGGTGGGGATGGTGCCGCAACTGATGGCCGGACCGTCACGCCCACCCGTAGGTCGGCGTGTGGCGGCCCGGCGCGGAGATCCGACTCAGTTCTTCAGGAATGCGGCTCGGGAGAGCGCACGCTCGGCGGTCAGGCTTCCTTCTTCTCGAGCCACACCGGCGTCTGCTCTTCTTGTTTCTCGCCGTCGCCCTTGCCTTTGGCCTTTCCCTTCTCGCCGTCGCCCTCCTGCAGCTTGTCCATGACCTTGGTCACGGAGCCATCCTCCGCGGCCTGGTCAGAGCCGTCGAGCTTCTGCAGTTCCAGCACGGTCTCGTCGCCAAGCAACCCCTGGAGGGCCTCCAGGGCCGTCCTCAGCTTTTCAGCCCGCTGGTAGCAGCCCTGAATCTGACGCTCGGTCTCGGCAAGCTCCGTCTTCAGAGCCTCGTGACTGGCCTCTAGCACATCAACGCGTTCCGCCATGGTTGAGCCCTCCGCTCGTTTCCCGTTCTTTCCCGAACCGCTACTTGCCCTGCCTCAATCGCCCGGGCAGGGGTCGAGGGGCAGACTGACCGGGCGCAACGAGTAGTTGTGCTCGTACAGGTTCGCACCGGTCGCCTGGAAGTACTCCAGCCAGAAATCCTTTACCTTCTGGCTGGAATCCGTATCTATCCTCGCTCCAATGACCACCACGCAGACCCCGTCGAGATCGGGCAAGCGCCCGTTTGTCGACCGGCTCTCCACCCAGTCGTCGCCGGGCATCCTGCGCAGGCCTTCCATCTCCACATCGGTTCCGGACTGCAGCATATCGGAGAACACGTAGGCCACGGTCTGGTAGTCGTGGAACGGACGGACTTCGGCTGCGACATCGTGGAATGTCGACAGCAGATCGGTTCCCATGATCTCCTCACGGGCCTCCGCTTCGGTAAACGAGCGGAGATACGCGTCCGCATCGCGCTGGAAGCGAGCCAGCGTTATGGAGTCGCGCGCGAGGTCCATGCCCTCCCATTCCTTCTTGGGCACGTCCTGGGACCACCTTTGCGGTGGCTCGTCCAGAGAGCGCTGAAGCACTTGCACCGCGGCGATTCGGTCGCCGTGGCTAAGCTCCTTTATGCGCTGGCGGGTAAGCTGCTGGGCAAGCTCCAGCTGATAGGCCGAGATGCTCGCCGAGCGATCGTAGACGAAGATCGCGAGCTCTGGGATGCGAGCCTCTGCTTCTGAGGCATCCAGGGTCGGGTTCGGCGTGCAGGCCCCCGCGACGGCCGCTGCGAGAGCGGCCGCGAGAACCGTTCGTTGCCGATATCCGCGCCGTGTCATGGTCATCACGCGATCGCCTCCTCGGTGAACCGCCGCCGGACGTCCTCGAAACGCTCCTTCAGCTCACGCCGCTCGCCCTCGTAGTCCTCCGGATCCCTCGTCTCGGGATGTTGATTCTCGGACTCCTCGTCGATCTGCAAGCCGAGCCTGACGCGCTTCGAGAATGCCGGAATCGAGCTCGGATCCATGTCCCGCGCGCGGCCGTTCTCCGACCGGTAAAGCGCGATGACGGCTTCGAGCTGGTGGACAACGCCACGCCACTCCTTCAGTGGCTGCTCGGTAAGTAGACTCTTGAGATCGCGAGTGTGGCGAACGAGATCAGCCAAGAGGCCGCTAATAACGCCGGCAGACGATTCGGCCGCCTCGATTCGGCGTTCCCGTTCCTCCTCGAAGGGGACGTCGTTGAAGACCTCCTGCCGGCCGTCACGCCGATGGAAGTAGGCCGCCGAGATGGCACAGAGCACCAGCGTCATGTTCAGGAGGAGTATCGGGAAGCTGAGTCGGCTCATGGACGCGGCATACTCGCGTAGGTGCGTGGCCGCGCTCTCCATGTCATCGGCACGGTTCGCCTGATCGTTGGCTGCCAGAAGATCGCCGTCGACGCGCAGCCAGCCGGCGTTTCGTCTGAGTTCCTCCACGACGACCACGTCCTCCTGGAAGCGCTTCTCACCGACCTCGCCGAGCGTGACCCGCGCCTCGTAAAGCACGCCGATCACGAGGGCCAGACCCAGCCCCGAGAGGATCATCGGAACGACGCTCTCCATGGAGGTCTTCCCCGATGTGGTGCGCTGGTGCTGGTTCTTGTGAATGATCAGATCTCTCAACGAATGCCCGAAGAAGTGGGCAAGCACGCACAGGAACGTGATGACGCCCGCTGCCAGCAGAGCGGCATCCGGCCGGAGGATGAACTGTGCGAAGACGCGCTCGACGCCGGCCATCCAGCCTACCGAGGTCTCCGAGATCAGCTGAATCTGGCGCTCGGTGAGCGAATCTCGCGGGAGCAATGCGCTGAACACCGGCGCGTTGGCGAAGAACTCCACCACACCGAGGAAGAAGATCGCGACCAAGTACACTCGGGTGGGCAGGCCTCGGACGTGCTGATTCTCCTGCTCCAGCTCTTCCTCCACCTCCTGGCGATGGATCGATACCTTGGCCTTGAGGCGGCACAGATCGTTGGTCAGCCGCTCGAAGCGATCGATCTCCAGCGACGCCTTTCCGAGCTTGCTCGAAATATCGCGCTCGGCCTCCGCCACTTGCTGGTTCAGACGGCGGCGCTCCTGCGACTGCCACCGCTGGAAGAAGGCCTTGCAGCGCTGCTTGAGCTCGAGCTCGCTCTCGCTGCCGCGAGAGTTGGCTGTCTCGGGCAGTCCGGCGGCCGCATCGTCTCTCGCCACCTGGACCGCCGCTTCGCGCAGCTGCTCGATTCCGCCTCGCACGGGATCGTAGTCGAGGTCGTGTGCCGAACCGGACCCGTTCGCTGACGGTCCGTTTGGCGCCGCGACAGTACCATCGGTCGCATTGCGAGACTCGACATCCGTCTCCTCGAGCCACTTGGGGCGCCGCTCGACGATTCTAATCGACATCGGCTGTCTCCTCCTCGTCCGCTGCGGGCGGGTCGGGCATGTCGAGGAAGTAGGCCCCGCACGCCAGCTTGAGCATCGGCGTCGCGAGCGACGCCTCGACCTCCAGGTACTGCGCCAAATCACACACCTGGCTCACGATGTCACGTGGATGACAGGCCCGAGCCGGCACGTTGTAGTAGTCGTAGTAGGTGTCGTAGATGTACTGGACCGCCTCGGTCGAGAACTCGATGCCGCGGGCCTCGCAGCATCGCCGGAAGATCTCGTCGTACTGCTCCCTGTCGGGATCACCGACCATGATCTTGTACCGGATGCGGCGCAGAAAAGCCTCTTCCACGAGCTCGGACGGATCCAGGTTCGTCGAGAAGATGAGGAGACATTCGAAGGGCACCGGGAGCTTCGGCCCCATCGGCAACGTCAGGAAATCCACATCCTTCTCGAGCGGAACCATCCAGCGGTTCAGAAGATCGCGCGGCCGAACGCGTTGGCGACCGAAGTCATCGATGATGAAGACCCCGCCATTCGCCTTGACCTGAGGCGGCGCCCGGAAGACGCCGCTCTGAGCGTCGAACTGAAGCTCGAGCTGATCGAGCGTCAGCTCCCCGCCGACCATCACGACCGGCCGGTGCACGCGAATGAAGCGCGCATCGTGACCCTTGGCCGGCTTCAGCCAACCATCGGGGCTCTCCGTCTCGTCCTCGAAAAGGGGCCGGTGATGGAGGGGATCGAAGATGGCGATGACCTGACCCTCGACTTCGATGGCGAAGGGCACATAGATCGCGCCTCCCATCATCTTCGCGATCGCCTCCGCGATCGTCGTCTTCCCGTTTCCGGCGAAGCCGTACAAGAAGAGGGATTTCCCTGAATTCACGGCGGGACCGAGGCTGTCGATCAGCTCCTGGTCCATCACCATGTGCTCGAAGCCGCCGCGCACCATGTCCCGGCTGACCCGGACGTCTTCGACCTTGTGCGAGTCAACGACGGCCCAGTACTGGCTCAGCGGTACCGGAGCCGGGCCGACATAGCGGCTCGAAGGCAGAATCTCTCGCACGCGGGTGCGTCCCTCGCCGGTCAGGTCGAAGATGTACCCGCGCCGGCCGACGCCCTTCGTCGAGCGCACCTCGACAAAACGGCGCTGCTGCAAGTTCAGCAGTTCCTCATCGAGGATATGGAAGGGTAGCCGGATGAACTCTTCCAGCTGGCCGCCCGTGCGGGCCCCCTGCTGGTTCAGGGTGCGCAGCAGCAGGTCCGAGACCGCAGCTGCACTGAGCCCCGTGTCCTCGAGTGATTCAGGGACCGGGGGAGCGGCGTCGGGCCCGTCCCCGGAACGGGATGGCGCCCCACGTATAGCCGTGGGCTGAGCCGTCCGCCGCACCCCGGTCTCTTCCGTCGCCTCGGCAGAACCGGGCGCCCGCATCTCTGTAATCTCGGCCAAGCTCGTGAGTTTGTTCATCCGGCCTTCGTAAACAGTTCGATGATATGGAAGACGGCCGGGCCGAGAATCACGACGAACATCGCCGGGAAAATGAACAGAACGAGCGGGAAGATCATCTTGATCGTTGTCTTCGCCGCCGCCTCTTCGGCCCTTTGCCTGCGAGCGGTTCTAAGGTTGTCGGCCTGCACCCTGAGCGCCTGTGCGATCGAGGTGCCGAACCGATCGGTCTGGATGAGCATGGCTACGAGGGCCCGCAGATCGGACACGTTCGTTCGCTCACCCATGTTCTTCAGTGCTTCCTCGCGCGGCGTGCCGGCGCGGATCTCCAGGTTTACGATCTGGAGCTCCTCGCTCATGGAGCCGCTGAGGTGTTCCATCTCTTCGGAGACCCGGCTGAGAGCCTGGTTGAGGCCCAGCCCCGCCTCCACGCAGATAACCATGAGATCGAGCGCGTCGGGAAGCGCCTTCTGAAGGCCCTTCTGGCGCTTGCGGATGTGTCGGGAGAGAACGATCCGAGGCATCAGCCATCCCGCGGCCGCACCCATCAGTGGGCCGAGGACCACCCGACTGCCCGCCACGCCGGCCAACGGCCACATGATGAGAATGAAGCCGAAGAGTACGCCGGCCAGCAGCACCCGGGTCCCCAGATAGAAGTACAGCGCGCTCGGGTGCCGGTAGCCTGCCTGCAGCAGGCGAGCCCGCATGTCGCGCTCGTTCTTCATCTGACCCATGCGCCTGCCCATCGCTTCCACGAGGGCGGCGAGGCGCTCGCGCTTGGCCTGGCGGCGACGACGCTCGGAAAGGTCGGTCCGGCGGCCGCCCGCCTGAAGGGAAGCGATCCGCCGATCGACCGCGACCGGCCGCGAGGGCGCGAAGTTGGCTACGGCGAGGACGATTAGCGTCACGGACGCCGCCGACAGAACCATCACGAAGTAAATCATCAGATATCGATGTCTATGATTTTACGGATAGCCAGATAGCCGAAGATCTGGAGGACGCCGGCCATGGCGAGCGCGAGTCTGCCGGTCTGTTGCTCGAACAGCACGCTCATGTACTCGGGACTGACAGTGTATATGATGACGCCCATGACGATCGGTAGAACGGCGAGCAGGTACCCGGTCAGGCGGCCCTGGGCCGTGTAGACTTTGAGCTGCCTTCGGATCTTGAAACGCTCGCGGATCGTGTAGGAGAGGTTGTCCAAGATCTCGGCGAGGCTGCCGCCGGATTCCCGCTGAATGAGCACCGCAGTGACGAAGATCCGTGTGTCCACGAGCGGAATTCGGTCCGCCATGGACATGAGCGAATCCCTCAGCGGCAGGCCGAACTTCTGTTCCTCGAAGACCTGGCGAAACTCGGTCGAGACCGGATCAGGCAGCTCCTCGGCGATCACCTCGAGACCGCTGTTCAGCGCGTGGCCGGCGCGGATCGACCGTCCGAGCAGGTCTATCGCCTCGGGAAAGTGCTTCTCGAACTTCTCGACCCGCTTCTTTCGCCGCCGGCGAACGTACAAGTAGGGCAGCGTCGATCCCCCGGCGCCCATCAAGAGCGGGATGAGCCGGCCGGGCACGGTCAGCAAGCCCGCGGTCCCGAAGGCCACTCCCAAGCCCGACGTGAGCAGCAGAAACGTTCCAACGCTCCACGACATGTTGGCCTGGTCGAGCAGGTGCTGGATGTCGCGCCGCTGGGGGAGATGGTCGACGATTGGCCGAAGCCACTTCGGCTCCTCGCCGTTCTCGCCCCGAAGCAGGGCCAACGATATCTCGCGTGAGCCGGTCGAGCCGAGCGTGCCTTCCGACAGGTTCTTGATCTGCTGGGAGACCGCTCGCCTGCGCTTCCACTCCTGCATCGCCTCCCAGAGGAGGGCGAGCATGACGACGCCGAGCGAGGCGACGACGAAGCCGAGGAGCGCTCCGGGCCAATTTGCCGGTAGGTTCATGCTCCACCTCGAACGGCGGTCAGCCTCGGATCGACCTCGGAGAAGAGCGTGCCGGCCAGATCCACTCCGTACTGCTGAAGGCGATCGGCGCAGCGCGGCCGGATGCCGGTTGCCCGGAACCGGCCGGTGACGTTCCCCTCTTCATCCAAGCCCTCTCGCTCGTAGAGAAAGAGGTCCTGCATCGTGATGACCTCTCCCTCCATTCCGACGATCTCCGCAACCGATACGATCTTTCGCTGACCGTCGGCGAGTCGAGCCACCTGGACCACGATGTCGATCGCGCTCGCGATCTGCTGGCGCATCCCCTTCTCGGGCAGACGAAGGCCGGCCATGGAGATCATCGTCTCGAGCCGGCTCAAGGCATCTCGCGGACTGTTGGAGTGGAGCGTCGTGAGAGAGCCGTCGTGGCCGGTGTTCATGGCCTGGAGCATGTCGATCGCCTCGGAGCCTCTCACCTCTCCCACGATGATCCGGTCCGGACGCATGCGGAGGGAGTTGATCACGAGCTGGCGCTGCGGAATCTCGCCCGCGCCTTCGATGTTCGGTGGGCGGGTCTCGAGGCGGACCACGTGAGGCTGTCGCAGCTGGAGCTCGGCGGAGTCCTCGATCGTTACGATGCGCTCGGTCGCCGGGATGAAACTCGAGAGGACGTTGAGGAAGGTCGTCTTACCGGAGCCGGTCCCCCCCGAGATCAGCACGTTCAGCCGGGACCCTATCACACCCTTCATGAACTCGAGCATCGGCTCGGTCAGCGTACGGTTCCCGATCATGTCTTCGGCCGAGAGCACGTCCCGCCGGAACTTACGGATCGACAGGTGAGGCCCATCGATCGCCAGGGGCGGGATGATCGCGTTCACGCGCGAGCCATCGGCCAACCGCGCGTCGACCATCGGCGACGAGTCATCGATTCGCCGTCCGACCGCCGACACGATCCGGTCGATTACCTGCAGGAGATGCCGGTCATCCTTGAAGCGGATGTCCGTCGGCTGAAGCTTCCCGTAACGTTCGATGAAGACGTGGCCATGCGTGTTGACCAGGATGTCCGAGATCTCGGGATCCTTGACCAGGGGCTCCAAGGGCCCGAGGCCGAAGATCTCGTCCAGCACCTGATCGACCAGCTCCTCGCGCTCGTGCAGATTGAGCGGGAGTGCCTGCTCCGATAGCAGGGCGCGAACGATCTTCTTGATCTCGAAGACGACCGACTCGCGATCCAGCTCCTCGATATTCGAGAGGTTGAGGCGCTCCAGCAGCTTGCGGTGCACCTGCTCCTTGATCTCGTGAAAGTGTGATTGCTCGTCGGAGCGTACTATCAGCCCCCTCGGAGCCTGCTCGTCCGCTGCCGGTGCAGGACGCTCCCAGGGGAGCGCATCGACATTCGCGGCGCCGGCCTCCGATGGAGCGCTTGCCCGATCCAGATCGCGTTCACTCATGCGCGACGGCCTCCTTCTGGGCCGTCACCATCGACGGCACTTTCACGGTCTTGAGAGGTGCGCCGACCATGTTCTTCAGCCAGTTCTTCGGCGCATCCTTCAGACTCTTGATTCCGGTGATCTCGGCTCCGAGCGCGCGGACGTCCCGCGCGAAATCGGACCCTCCACTGAGGACGATCGGCTCGCCCGTGTTCGCTGAGAGAAGGACGGCCTCGTAGTCGTTTCGAAGCGTCCAGAAGACCTTGATCCCCAGCATGCTCTCGACCTCGGAGAGGGAGATCATGCCCTTGGATTCGTAGCGGTTGACGATGAGCCGCATCCACTCGGGACCTCTCCGCGGATCCAGGCTCTGCAGGAGCGGGAGACACCGCATCATGTTGCGGAGCGACGGGAGGTCGGCGGCGGTTAGTAGAAACATCTGATCCGCCGCTTCGAACGCCGCGAGAGTGGTCGCGCCGAACGACTTCGGCGTGTCCACGATGATGTAGTCGTAGTGTTGCTTGAGGAACTGAAGGATCTTCCGGATCTGGTCCTCGCTGACCAGCTCCACGTCCGCCGGCTTGATCGGAGCTGCCAGGACCTCGACGCCGGCATCGTGACGCTCGATGTACGAGGCCAGAAGTCCCGAGTCGGCCCGGTGGAAGTTCCGGATCAGGTCGACCACGCTGAAGCGCGGCTCGATGCCTAGATGAAGCGCCGTCTCCCCGAGCTCCAGATCCAGATCGAGGATCAGGGTCTTCTCCCGCGTGAGACGGTTCATCTGAACAGCCAGGTTCACGGCGAGGGTAGTCGAACCGGAGCCGCCCTTCGGGCTGAATACCGCGATCATCTGCCCGGGAGCCCGCTCTTCCACCGCTGCCTTCCGGCCGCTGCGGCGCATCACGCGCTCGATCGCCCCGTTCAGTGCCTCGGCGTTGATCGGCTTCGGCAGATACTCCGAGATGCCCGACTGCATCGCCTGCAACAGCAGCTCGTTCGAGAGCTCGGGGCCGACGCCGACGAGCGTACGCAGCTCTCCTGACTCGCTCAGGTACTGGGCGAACTTGAGTGCGATGTGCGGATCATCCTCCAGATCGAGGAAGACGATCTCGGGGTTCATGACCTTGAGATCGCTGAGCTCCTTGTCTGAGATCTCCATGAACGGCACGGAGATCTCGACATCCAGCGAGACGAAGTCGGGCCGCGCCTTGAGGATCTCGTCGAGGGATTCGCGAAACTGCGTATCCCGCGAGATCAGGGCGCCGGTTACGGCTGATCCGTTCGAGCTTTTACCTGCCACGATTGCCCTCGCTGTGGGTTCTTGTTCCAGTTAGCCGCGCCCGTCACTCGACGAGGCGCAACACCTTGACCACGGAGCCATGCGCGCTGATGGCCCCAATCTCGCCTCGAAGTCGCTTTATCATCCGCCGCACGGACGTCGACATCTCAGTGCTTCCTTTCTGCATTCCCCCTACTGCCTTCGGCTCCAGCTCGAGAAGCGAGCGACCCGACCACGGGCCGCGGACCGGACCGCTCGCTCGCTCGCGTGCGTGGTTTACGGTTGAGATCCTTGGTCCTGTAGGCCCCAGGGCTGTTTCCAGTCGTAGGGCTGTTCGTCGGCGTCCTCGATCTTCAGGGCGTCGTTACGCTGCCACGTGTCGGGCTCGCCCGTCGG
>JBDHGL010000045.1:0-33316 GCA_039589875.1 Gemmatimonadota bacterium | reverse complement strand
TGTCGTACAGGAGAACGTCCTCGTCGGACTCGACGACTCGGACGTCGTCCCGTTCGAGATTCTTTGCGACCCAGGCAGTCGTCACGAGCTTGTCCGGGTTCGCGTATCCCGCCAAGCGTGCTTGATCGTCGCTCATCTGGCCCTCCTCTGTGATTCTGGGGTGAGCGTCGAGCCTGACACCACGCTATGGGAGTGACGGTCCGGCTCGCCAGACCTCCGAGCCTCGGGGCTTCGCCGCGCCTCGGCCCGCGACGCGGGCGGCTGCGGGAATCCCGGTAGGAAGAACCGGAAAGTCGCAGCGCCAGTTCCTTGGAAGGCGCCGCTCGAGCTCAGTTCCTCAGCTCGCTCAGCAGCGCGCGTAGCGAGTCAGGAGGAAGAGGCGCTCTGGCCTCGATCAGGAACCCATCGATACGGATCCGCTCGACCCAGCGGAGCTGTTGCGAGGTTTCGTAGCCGCCCTCGGAGCCGGCCGAACCCACGTTCTCGGGAGCCTGTACGAGGTCCAACGTGTGACCGGACGCCAGCTGCTGCGAGGTCCAGACCTCGGGCGAGCCCTCCGCCGACCGAGCACGGACGGAGATCACCGGAAGGGTCTCGAGTGTTCGCAGCTTCCCTCCGAGAAGCTCCTCCGCGGCGCTCCGATCCACCGGCGTCCAGCCGGCGGAGGTCGTCGCCCCGGTCCCGGCGATCACCCCGACGGGAGCGGCAGCCTTCGCCATCCGACGTTCGGCAGCCACCGGGTCAGCCGCAACTTCCGGCATCTCCTCGCCCTCGGTCTCTCCCTGCGCCTCGCCTGTCGCGAAGAACTCGTCGGCCGGCTCCTCTGGCCGGTCGAGATCGGCCCGGTCCATCTCGGCCGATTTCAGATCGGCCCGCACCTCGCCTGCCACGGAATCCCGACCCGCAACCTGATCCAAGGGCCCGCGCTCACTAGTCTGTGGCTCGGCCGGCGGGAGGTCGTCTCCAAGTGTCCGCTGCTCCGCCACATTGCTGGCGCTCCCAGGCACGGACTCGTTCAGGTCGGTCGGGCGATCCAGGCTCACTTCCGACTTCCTCGACTCGAGCGGACTGGCGACTTCCGTCGTCTCGCGATACCCGACCGCCTCATCCAAGCTCGGGCCGGCGATTCGCCCCGGCACTCCGCTTCCAACGGTGCCGCGGGCGAGCCAACCGGCGGTCAGGGCGATCGCCAGAGAAGCCGCCCATGCCAACGACTGCGGCCCCGCTCGCCGGCGCGTGGAAGCTGCGCTCACCGAGCGTGCCGGCACGCCGGCCGACGCGCGGCGCTCGAGCTCCTCGAACGGAGGCGGAGCCATCGAGGCCGGGCCCGTCACGCTCAGGAGCTCGGCCGCTTCGTCACGTACCTCACGGGCATCCGCGAGTCTGGCCTGACAGTCCGGACAGGCTTCGAGATGGGACCGCAACTCCTCCGCCACGCTGTCCTCGACCGCCCCGAGGCCAGTGTCCAGATAGGCGTGCAGCTGTCCGTCACTCAGATGCGACATTTCGGTGCTCCAACTCCTTATAGGCGGACACGAGCCGGCTCCGGGCCCGGGACAGCGTGGTCCCGATCGCGCCCGGCGACAGCCCGGTATTCTCGGCGATCTCGCCGTAACTCAACCCTCCGTCCCACAGCAGAAGAACGTCCCGGTCTCGCTCGCTCAGCGCCTCGAGAGCCCGGCGCACCCCCTCGGACCGCTCCTGCTCCTCGACGGCGTCCGAGGGCGGCGGAGTGCTGGGAGGATCCAGCTCCATCTCGGCCCGAATCAGCTTCAGGTGATGCCGGCGCCGAATCGCCGTGCGGGCCTCGTCCTTGGCCAGGTTCGAGGCTACGGTGAACAGCCAGGCGCGTGGCCTGTCCGGATCGTGTTCGAGGGCTCTCACGAACGTCTCCTGGGCGAGGTCCTCCGCTCGCTGCGCGTCCCACACTTTCCGGTACAGGAAACGCACGAGATCGGCGTACATCGATTCATACAGAGCCGCCCAGTTCGTCGGCATGCCTACCTCGGCTCCGCCTTTCGCACGTGATGCGTCACTCTCCATGAGAGAGCGATCGAAGTTGCCTTTCGACCACAAGGACGTTTTCGCCCGCTCCTCTTGCACATGTCGGTCGCCACTCGACGCTAGCGCCGCACGACGCGGAGGACGCGCCCCGACGCCGTCTCCGTCCCCTCGGCCAATCGGATGGACGCGCTCAAGACATACCGCCCTTCCGAAAGCTCGGGGACCTGCAATTCGACGTAGCGGGCGGGGGTCTGGCCATCGCCGCTTTTCTCTCGCCACTCCAGACTCACGGTCGGATCCCGGTCCCTGGCCAGCCCCAGCCATTCAGCGGCCCTCCGGAAGAGGCCCTTTCCGGGCTTCGTGAGAGAGACCTGTACCTGCAGCCGTGCCCCCTCGGGAACCCCGTACACCTCCCACAGCAGCCCAACGCGGTCTCCCGCAGTGACGGTGGTCGAGGATCGAACGTGCTGCAGTGCTTCTTCCAGGCTGCTGGGGGCAACGGTCGCGGGTGGGTCGAGCAGAAGGATGTCGGACAGCGACGGTCCCGCTGCGGGCGCGAGGCGCCGACCGATTCGCGCCCGGGCGGCGCGGCCCGCCGAATCGGCCAATGCTTCGATGCCCAACATGCCGGCGCGCATGGGCGCTCGTGCCGTGAGAACGCCCCGACGGGGGGCGCCTTCAGAGATAGCCGCGTCGCTCTCGCCTCGTTCCGTGGCGTACACGAGGCCTACCCGCAAGGGGGTTCGTGGCGGCAGGGAGTCACTCATCCACTCGTAGGCGCCCACCAGAAGTGCGGCACCTCCGCGCCGAAAGACGGCCAGCTGATGGTCGAACCCGTCGCCTCTCCCGTCGAAGGCTCTCGAGTAGGACGGCAGGTACTCTTCGCGCGGATGGCGCGGTTGAAGGTCCCACTCGACCGCCTCGAGAGACGTGTAGTCATCGACCAGCTCCTCGGGCGGCACGAAGCGGAAGCTCCGAGCGGGATCATGGCCCGTGATCGGAGGCCGCTGCGCTGCGGCGGAGTAGATCGGCTGGCGACGGCGAGACCAACCGCTAGGCCAGCCATAGCGCACGAGGAGCTCTTCCAGGTCGCGGCCCCAGACGACTCCGTAGGGGGACTCGGCACCCGGCTGAAGCCTCCCGAGCACGTGTCGAGAGAAGTGCTCGGTTCGCCGTTCGTTGCCTGGAACCATGACGAGCGGGTCCGCGAGCCACCAGATCCTCGACTCGAACTCGACGCGGTCAGCGGGCTCCAGGTCCTCGTAGGCATCCAAAGCGTCGCCGTCGAGCAGGTAAGACAGGTCACGCCAGCGACGGCTTTCCTCGACGGACATGTCGCGCAGCGCCAACTCGTAAGCCGCCTCCGCCGCCGAAAAATCGCCCTCGGCATGGTGGGCGTAGCCCGCCAGGGCGCCGCACCACCATGCTTCCGCGCGGCAGGTGGCCGCCGCCGCTCTCGCATCCGAAAGGCGACCCGCCTCGACGAGATACCGGACCCATTGACCGACGATCCACCAATCCCCGGGCGCCGCCCGCGACGCTGCCCGCAGGGCCGCGATCAGCTCTTCGCGCGCCGCCCGCACTCGCTCCTTCTCGGGACCAGGGTCGAACGGTGATTCCGAATCGTGCCACAGACAGAAGCGGCCGACGATCTCGTCGCAGCGGCCGGAGGGCCCGTTCCAGAACGGAAGGTGCCTCCGACGCATCCGTTCGAAGCCGCCCTGTGCGCTCTTGGCCGCCTTACGAGCGTCGGCAGCCCCCACCCGTTGAGTATCGCCGGGCAGGCCGGCCGCATGCTTGGAGAGCGTGCTCGCACCGCTGGCGTCGGCGCCAGGTACCCGCACGAGCGGCGCTTCGCGACCCGCGACGAGCGGCGCTCCGGGCACGACCGCGACCAGCAACGTGATGATCGCTCCGCTGGCCGCGACGAAGATCGGAGGGCGCTGACTTGTCATGTCCGGACGGGTCCGCTCGTT
Organism: Gemmatimonadota bacterium; assembly: GCA_039589875.1. GTDB lineage: Bacteria > Gemmatimonadota > Gemmatimonadetes > Palauibacterales > Palauibacteraceae. Next base: position 29,336 of record JBDHGL010000045.1, on the reverse strand, counting down.
TTCAGTTGGGGTCTTCTAAAACTACGCGTAGCGCGTCTTCCATGAGACGACCGGCGAAACGGGCTCTTGTTTCACCGCCGTCTTGCTCGACAACGGAACAGTTGCTACGTTTCTAGCAGTATGCTAACTTTTTAGCATATCGGGATCGCCTCTGGGATGCGGTGGATGGGAGGAGGTAGGCTCTGTGACGAAACAGAGAGAGTTCGAGGCGGAGGCCCTGATTCACCTCGACAGTCTTTACTCGGTCGCTCTTCGCCTTGCGGCGGGCGACGTTCCGCGCGCCGAAGATCTCGTCCAGGACGCCTGTCTTCACGCCTACCGTGCGTGGCACACCTTCAAGCAGGGTTCGAATTGCCGTGCATGGCTCATGCGGATCCTCCGCAACCTGTTTCTAGACGAGTGCCGCAGATGCGGACGCTTCGTCCAGGACATGGAGCCCGAGGTTCTTCTGAACCTCCGCTCGGTGAACCCGTTCGGGGAGCCGGACTCCGAAGCTCGGATCGTCGACGGCCCCGTGGGCGGCGAAATCCGCCGGGCGATCGACGGTTTACCCCTGGTCTACCGTGAAGCGCTGGTGCTGAGCGATCTGATGGGTCTCAGCTACATCGAGATCGCAGAAGAGACCGGAGTACCGGTCGGAACGGTGAAATCGCGGTTGTTTCGGGCGCGGCGAATGGTGCAGTCGGAGCTCGGCGAATACGCGGTGTCGATAGGTTTCCTTCCCGACGTTGGGCTCGAGGCCGTGGACGACACGGTAGGCCTCGAGTCCGCGAGATCTTCGCCGACGGCAGCGCACCGAGTCCACTAGCCTCACCCTCCGTAGCCAGCGACCCCACCCGCGGTAGGCGCTCTTCCTACCGCGGCTCCGCTTGCCACCCTCACCTTCAGCCACGCAGAATCCGGCCCGCCGTCAGAACGGCGAACATCTACTACTGAAAGGCGGTGCGATGGGGCGCTTCAGCATTCCGGTGATCGTCGGAAGCACCAGGCGTGAGCGCCAGACGCCGAAAGCAGCCCGCTACGTTCATCGGTGCTTGAGTGATCGAGACGGCGTGGACTCGGAGCTTCTGGACCTCTTGGAGTACGATTTCCCCATGATGGAGGAGCGTCTCCGGCAGCGTGACGATCCTCCGCGCGGCTTGACCGACTTCAGCAAGCATATCTCGGAGGCGGACGGCCTGATCATCGTCAGCCCCGAATACAATAGCGGGTATCCAGGTGTCCTGAAGAACGCTCTCGACTACTTGCTCCCAGAGTATCGGCGCAAGCCAGTCGGTATCGTGACGGTCTCCGCCGGGAGCCTGGGTGGCACGAGCTGTCTAGCTCAGCTCCGTCAGGTGGTTCTCTCGCTCGGGGCCGTTCCGCTACCAGCCAAGCTCCCGGTGACTCAGGTCCGGTCCAGCTTTGAGGAGGACGGCACGCCCATCGACCCCGCCTATGAGAAGCGCGCGACGAGGTTCATCGACGAGCTACTCTGGTTCACCGAGGCTCTGTCGGCCCGCCGCGCACTCGACGAAACCTAGCCTCACCGACCCTGCGAGCCTTCCCCTGCGAGCCTTTAGGGTTGACTTTTCGCCCATATTATGATTGATTGATCAATCAATATTAGGGGCGACCGAGTCACTTTTCAGGAGCATCGTGACCACGCTCTTCGTCCCCTTCGACGGTCGGTGTCCAGGCCACTTTTGAGGCCATTTTCTGAGTTGAACGCTCAATCCAAACTGGGGTCGGGTCGCGAGACGCGAACCCGGATTCTCGAGGAAGCGGCGAGACTTTTTCACGAACAGGGCTTCGCCGCCACCGGCGTAGCCACGATCCTGCGTCAGGCCGGCGTCAACAGTGGAAGCCTGTACCATTTCTTCTCGAGCAAAGAGGCGGTGCTCATCGGTGTCCTCGAGCGCCATCTAGGGCTGCTGGAGCGGACGATACTCGCGCCAGCCGAGACTCTCTCGAAAGACCCGATCGAGAGGGTGTTCGCTCTGCTCGACATGTATAGGCGGGCGCTCCTGGTGAGCGGCTGCACGCGCGGCTGCCCGGTCGGCAACCTCGCACTGGAGGTCGGAGACGGTAAGCCGGCTGCCCGGACGCTTATCGAACGCTACTTCGCCGCCTGGACCGACCGAGTCCATGATTGGCTCGTGTCGGCCGGCGATCGGCTGCCGTCCGATATCGACCGCTCCGCGCTCTCGCGCCTTGTGCTGAGCGTCATGGAAGGCGGTGTTATGCAGGCGCGCGGCGCCGGCTCCGTGGAGCCGTTCGATGCGACCGTGAGCCAGCTCCGTCTGCTCTTCGACAGGCTGCAGGACCAGGCATACGTTCGCCGCGGCTCCCCACTCGACCTCGATCAGGCGACCGGCGCCGATGTCGAGGGCGGGGTCGAGACGGAGGGTGAGCAGCCGTCCTGGGCACCGGCCGGATCGGAAGAACCGATGGACGCCTCCGGGTGGCGCGCGTGGTGACTCGATGACCGACGAGCGTACAATCCGTGAGATGGTCAGACGGGTCGTCTACCGAACCGTCGGCGCGGCACCGTCCGGTGCACCCGGCCAGAGCTCTCTGTTGACGCAGTCGGATGTCGAGTCGGCGACACCGGGCGACGAAATCACGATATCCGAAGGGGCCCTCGTCACCCCGCTCGCCAGGCAGGCTGCACTTGAACGAAAGATCAAGCTCGTGAGGAGCGGTGAATCCGAGGCCGCTGCCGGATCGGGCGCCGTCCACGCAGCCGGACGGGACGATCCCGCCAGGGCTGTGGCCCTCGGCGCGGACCATGGGGGCTTCGAGCTCAAGGAGCTGCTCAAGCGGCAGCTACAGGACCTTGGGTACTCCGTAGTCGATTGCGGAACCGACGGCAAAGAGGCTGTCGACTATCCCGATTTCGCGCTCGCGGTGGCCCGTCTCGTGGCCGAAGGTGGCGCTTGGCGAGGTGTTCTCGTCGACGGCGCAGGAATCGGCTCGTGCATGGCGGCCAATAAGGTCCCCGGCGTGAGGGCCGCCCTGTGTTACGATGAGGCGACGGCGGTCAACAGCCGGGAACACAACGACGCGAACGTGCTCACGTTGGGTGCCGGTCTGATCGGCCCGCAACTCGGCCGCCAGATCGTACGTGGCTGGAGACCGCTTCCGGTGGCGGCCGTCACGCTCGGCGCGTAGACAAGATCATGGCAATCGAAAAAAGGTACGCGAGGTCCCGATGAAGCTCGATGAGTCAATGCTGGAGAGGATAATCGAGCAGATCACACATGAGGTGCTGGTCCTCGTCGAGGAGAACGGTGGCCTGGCCGGACGGAAGAGCGAGAGGGCCACGGCCCTCTCGCGTAGAAACTACGTCGACCGTGTGCAGCCGGTGGTCAAGGCCGGCGCGGACCGAATTGCCAGCACTCTCGGGATCGCCCCGACCGACGGCAGCTTCAAGCACATGATCGACCACACCCTCCTCAAGCCGGACGCGACGCAGGACGAGATCGCGCAGCTTTGCTACGAAGCGCGCAAGTATGAATTCGCGTCAGTGTGCGTCAACCCGTCCTACGTGAAGCTGTGCGCCGACCTTCTGAAGGGGAGCGACGTCCTGACGTGCACCGTGGTTGGTTTCCCGCTGGGGGCGACTTCCACTGAAGCGAAGGTCTTCGAGGCCCAAAAAGCCGTGCGGGACGGGGCGAAAGAGGTGGACATGGTGATCAACGTGGGAGCGCTGAAGTCACGCGATTACGAGCTGGTGGAGCGCGATATTGCTTCCGTCGCGCGAGCGGTTCAGGCGGACGGCGCGATCCTCAAGGTGATCATCGAGACGGCCTTGCTCACGGACGAGGAGAAGGTGGCGGCCAGTCAGCTCGCCAAAGTGGCCGGCGCGGACTTCGTGAAGACTTCCACTGGATTCGGGCCTGGCGGCGCCGCCGTGGAGGACGTGGCCCTGATGAGACGGGTGGTAGGCCCAAAGATCGGTGTGAAGGCGTCCGGCGGTATCCGAACAGCCGCCGACGTCCAGAAGATGGTGGCAGCCGGCGCCACAAGAATTGGTGCCAGCGCCAGCGTGAAGATCGTAGAAGAAGCAGACTCGTGAGGAGCGCCTATGTCAGTTGATCTCCGTACCTACGTCTTCCTCGATAGCCTTCAGCCGCAGCACGCGGCCTATCTCGGGACCGTGGCGCGCGGCTTCCTTCCGCTCCCCGGCGATACATCGCTTTGGGTAGAGATTTCGCCCGGCATCGAGATCAACCGCATCACGGACATTGCCCTCAAGGCGACGCGGGTTAGGCCCGGGATGCAGATCGTCGAGCGCCTTTTTGGAATGCTCGAGGTGCACCACGAGGTGCAGGCGGAGGTCCGGGCCGCCGGTGCGGCGATCCTGGCCGCCCTGGAGGCCGAAGAGATGGACAGGATCAAGCCGAGGGTCGTATCCAGTCAGATCATCCGCCACATCGATGCTCACCAGGTACAGCTCGTCAACCGCATGCGGTTCGGTCACATGCTTCTAGCTGGCCAGACCCTCTACGTGCTCGAGGTCGAGCCGGCAGGCTATGCGGCACTGGCGGCAAACGAGGCGGAAAAGGCCGCGAACATCAACATCCTGGACGTACGTGCGTTCGGCAGCTTCGGGCGTGTGTATCTGGGCGGCGAAGAGCGCGACATCATGGCAGGCTATGGCGCCGCGGTAGCGGCGATCGAGGGCGTGACGGGGCGTGAGGTGGAGACAAAGCGCCGGACTTGAGGGAAATGTGGTGATACGCAACCAACCCACTTCGGGAGGAACGAATGGCTGACGAGTATGGTGCCGTCGAAGCGCTGGGGATGATCGAGACACGAAGCTATCCCGCCATGGTCGAAGCGGCGGACGCGATGGTGAAGGCGGCCAAGGTCGATCTCGTCGCCTACGAGAAGATCGGTGGCGGCTACGTCACGGCTGTCGTGCGAGGGGACGTCGCGGCGGTCAAGGCGGCCGTGGAAGCCGGCGCCCGCGGCGCCGAGAAGGTCGGCGAGCTGGTCGCTATCCACGTAATCCCGCGTCCGCACGCCAACGTGGATCACGCGCTCCCGCTTGGCCGGCAGGAGCAGGGTTCCAAAGCCAAGAAGTAGATCACGATGCTTCTGGGCAGAGTTGTCGGAACGCTAGTGGCGACCCGTAAGGAGCCTTCGCTCGAGGGCCTCAAGTTCCTGGTCCTCAAGCAGCTCGACATCGACGGCAAGGCGACGTCCGGCTACCGCGTGGCAGCGGACGCCATCGGGGCCGGTATGGGAGAGGTCGTCTTGTTCGCGACGGGTAGCGCGGCCAGGCAGACGGAGATGACCGAGGGTCGTCCGTGCGACGGGGTGATCATGGCGATCGTGGATACTCTCGAGGTGAACGGCGATGTGACGTACGACAAGGCGAGGGACGGCTGACGATGGATGGAGCGCAGATCAACACGGTCATCGAAAGCGTGATGTCCGAGCTGCGGCAAGGCGAAAGGGTGCGCCACGGGCCCACGCCGGAACCGAAGCCGGCGGTGGAGCCACCTCCAGCCGGGAAAACTCCGCGGCACGCCGACAACCTGTTCGAGGACGTGGACTCGGCTGTGTCGGCCGGGCGCGCAGCGTACGAGGCGCTGCAGGATCTGCCTCTGTCGGTGCGTGAAGAGATGATCTCGCACGTCCGTCGCGCGATGCGGGAGAACGCGCAGCGGCTCGCCTACGAGGCCTGGACCGAGACCGGCATGGGCCGCTACGAGGACAAGATCGCCAAGGTGCTGCTGAACGCGAACAAGGCGCCCGGTACGGAGATCCTCGACACCAGCGCTTGGAGCGGAGACGGTGGCCTTACCGTCGTGGAGTTCGCGCCATACGGCCTGATCGGCTCGATCATACCGAGCACCAACCCGATCTCGACGGTCGTCTGCAATGCCGTGAGCATGGTGGCGGCGGGCAACGCCGTCCTGTTCAACTCGCATCCCGGAGCCCGGAGATCCTCCAATCTCACGGTGCAGCTGGTGAACGACGCGATCGTCGAAGCGGGCGGGCCCGCCAACCTCGTCTCCGCCATCGCCCAGCCCACCCTCGAGTCAGCCGGGCAGATCATGGCGCACCGCGAGGTCAACCTCCTGGTCGTCACCGGCGGCATCGGCGTCGTGCGGGCCGCCATGCAGAGCGGCAAACGCGCCATCTGCGCCGGTCCCGGCAACCCGCCGGTAGTCGTCGACGAGACGGCCGACCTGGCTCAAGCCGGCAGGGACATCGTCCGCGGAGCTTCGCTCGACAACAACATCATTTGCACAGATGAGAAGGAGGTGTTCGCTGTCGAATCGGTGGCCCGCGAGCTGAAGGCCGCCATGTGCGCCCACGGAGCGGTCGAGATCGACGGTCGACAGCTGGACCGTCTCCGGAGCTCGATTTTCAAGGACACGCCCGCACGGGGACGGCACGGCGCGATGAACACGAAGTTCATCGGCCGGAATGCGAGCGTGCTGCTGAACGAGATCGGCATCAAAGCGGGCGATGAGGTGCGCCTGGTGGTGGTCGACGTGGAGAGGGATGATCCACTCGTCTTCTCGGAACAGATGATGCCGATCCTTCCACTCGTGCGCGTACGGGAGGCCGATGAGGCAATCGACCTCGCAAAGCAGGCCGAACACGGCTTCCGGCACACCGCGGTCATGCACTCGAAGAACCTGGACAATCTGAGCCGGATGGCCCGTCAGATGGACTGCAGCATCTTCGTGAAGAACGGTGCCTCGTTCGACGGACTCGGCTACGGGGGCGAGGGCTTCTGCTCCTTTACGATCGCGAGCCCTACCGGAGAAGGGTTGACCAATCCGATCAGCTTCAGCCGCATTCGGCGCTGCGTGCTGAAAGATTCCTTCCGGATCGTATGATCGAGCCCGCCCTCGCTCTCGTCGATTTCAGCAGCATCGCGGTCGGGATTCAGGCGGCCGATGCGATGGTAAAACGGGCCGAGCTCGACCTGATCAGGGCAGGCACCGTCCAACCTGGACGCTACCTCGTGTTGATCGGCGGATCCGTCGCCGAGGTCCAGGAGTCGCTCGCGGCGGGACGTGAGGTCGGAGCGGATGCCGTTCTCGACGATGTCTTCCTGCCGCACGTACACCCCGATGTGGTGGCTGGTATCGCTGGCGGCCGCGTCCCGGATGCGAACGACGCGCTGGGCGTTGTCGAAACCTCGACGGTCGCCTCCGCGATTCATGCAGCTGACGCGGGGATCAAGGGAGCCGATGTCCGGCTGGTCGAGGTCCGTCTGGCGGATGGCCTCGGTGGCAAGGGCATCGTCCTCTATTCAGGCATAGTCGCCGACGTCGAAGTGGCCGTGCAGTTGGGCGTGGATGTGCTCGAGCGCCGTGACCTTCTGGTACGTCAGGTGGTGATCCCGCAGCTGCACGCCGAGATGTGGGAGAACGTCTCCGATGCGACGCGCTTCTCGGCCCGCGTGCTGGAACGTCTATGACGGCCGCGCCGACCGACCGCCAGGAAGACTCGTGAAATTCGCGCGGGTGATCGGAACGGTGGTGGCGACCCAGAAGTATCGCGGGCTGAAGGGGATCAAGTTCCTCGTAGTTCAGCCCCTCGACCGCGAGCGGAAGCCCACCGGCAAGCCGGTCGTGGCCGCGGACGCCACGGCGCAGGCGGGACCCGGGCAACTCGTGTTCATGGTCGCCAGCCGCGAGGCGGCGCAGGCACTTCCGGAGGTTTTCGTGCCGGTTGACCTGGCCATCACGGGCCTCGTGGATCAGGTAGCGGTGGACGCCCGCGAGGGAGACACGGCCACCTGGCATCGCGAATCCACGGCAGGGGACTGAGGTGTACCTCGGACGGGTAGTCGGATCCGTCGTCTCGACGATCAAGATCCCTCATCTGCACGGTCGCCGCCTCCTTCTCGTCGATGAGCTCGACGAGGGCGGAGCCGAAACGGGCGGTTACGACATCGCGGTTGATGTGGCGCAGGCCGGTCCAGGCGATACCGTGCTAGTGATCGACGAAGGTAACGGGGCCCGGCAGATTCTCGGTATCGATCCAGGTGCCGTTCGTGCGGTCATCGTCGGGGTGGTCGATGAGCTCACGGTGCGGTACGGCAGCTGAGCGCCCGGCGGCAGCCGGTGCGCTTCGACGGCTAGCTCGCTGCCGTCGCCTGAAGCACGAGTTCCACGAAGTCCGGTTGCAGGCTGGCCCCACCGACCAACGCACCGTCAATCTCCGGCATGGCCATGAAGGAGGCGATATTGTCGGCGATGACGCTTCCTCCGTACAGCACTCTCACCGCATCCGCCGTCTGCTCGCCGAACCCATCGGCGATCGCATGCCGGGCGGTGAGCGCGATCGTCCGGTTGGCATCGATCGGTGTCGCGGCCGCGCCGCTTCCGATCGCCCAGATCGGCTCATAGGCGATCACGCAGCGCCGCACCTGATCCCGCTCAAGATCTGCCAGCGCCGCTGATACCTGGCCGATCACGAAAGCTTCGGTTCGACCGGCCTCCTTCTGCTCGGCGCTTTCTCCGACGCAGATGATCGGCACGAGATCCGCGGACAGCGCAGCGTGAGTCTTCCGGTTGATCGCCCGATCATCCTCGGTCGCGCTGCCCGTCGCCCTGCGCTCCGAGTGGCCGAGTATCACGAATTGGCAGAGTCCGGTCAGCATCGATGGAGAGATCTCGCCCGTGTGGGCTCCCCCAGCTTCCCAGTGCATGTTCTGGGCGCCGACCCCGATGGAAGAGGGCCTGAGCACGTCGCTCAACTCCGAGAGCACCGTGAACGGCGGACACAGCACCACCTCGACATCGACGACTCGGCTTAGCGGATGCCGGATCCGCCGGACGAGGTCCAGGGCCTCGCGCTCTCGTCCGAGGTTCATCTTCCAGTTCGCGGCAATGATCGGTTTGCGCACGGACCCAGGCTCGCCGAGTGGCCGGAAGATAGCAAGAGAACTGGAGGTGTGACCGCTTGCCGCTGATCGCTAGGCTCAGCGACCTCCGGCGAATCGCAGGCTAGTGAGGCGCCCCTAGCGGGTGCGGCGTCGCTCCTCGCTCGCCGGTGTCGGCCAACGGCTCACCCAGAACTGATGCTTCGTCCCGGGTGACCAGCTTCTCTGCGGCCGGCAGCCCTGGCCAGCTCCCTTGCTCCGCCAGCCGGAGGACTTCCCCGTGCGTCCACCAGCACCATGTGTCTCCGTCCACGCCGACGATCACGAACGGATGCTTGAAGCGCATCGATGTTTGGATGTCCGTCTTGGAAAGCACGCACAAATGGCGTGCGTTTCGCGCGCGGCTCGACCTCCAGGTTCCGCGTACGGCGTAGGCTGCGGTTCCCTCGAGCGGATGGTTGTGCCACACGGCCAGCGTCTCGGCAGGACATGGACGGACGAGCGACTTGCTTGCCGTGGACACGGTCGGTTCGGGCATGAAGAAGTCGTCGAGCCGGGCCGTATCGCCTTCGACGGAGCCGTATAGGCAAAGGGCGATCTCGGTGTGCAAGCCGGCGGCCAGCGTTCGCAGCTTGGCAAGCAACGGAGGCGCGATGATGAGCTGGGTGGGCGGAGCGGTCGTGCTCGGAGCTGAGAGCTCGAGGCGACGCCAGCCCGGTTCCCAGCTGGAGAGAACCGATGGTATCAGAAGCAAGCCCGCCGCGAGGCCGAAACTGATCCATCCCGCCGGCCCGAAAAGCCAGCGGCACACGATCGGCCATCTGTTTCGCGGTGTGCGCATCGTCCTCCGCCCGTTCCCGTTCTCTCCCTCCGGAACTCCCCTCTCGACCCGGTACTCAAGGTCCCAACCTCCGCGGGGACGAACCAAGCAAACTGCCAGCGCAGCACGGGATGCCGGGGATTAGACCGTAACATATGGAAGGAGAGCCAGTTAGCCTTCCTAGACCGGCTGAGCGCGGGGCACGAAGCTAGGGCGCGTTCAGGCGCGCTCGGCTTCCGGACCGCCCGAGCGTACAAGCCGGAACAGCACGGCGGCGCCCACCACTGCCATCAACGCGGAGAAGACCTGAGAGAGGGTAAGCCCGGCGAAGACTCGGGTCTCGTCACGTACGAACATCAACAGAAAACGAATCGCACCGTACAGCGTCACGAAAGTCCAAAAGATGACGCCCGGCCGCGGCTTCAAGTAGCGATACTCCAGATACAGCACGCCCATGATGAACCAGTTCTTGAGCATCTCGTACAGCTGGGTCGGGTGGCGACACTCCTGCGGCGGGTTATGCAAGTGTGGGTTTTGGGAGTAGTCAACGCAGAACGGCCCGTCGTAGGGCGTCCCGGGCATCTCCCCATTGATGAAGTTCCCTATCCGGCCGAGCCCGAGCGCAAAGGCGGCCACGATGATGACGCGGTCGACGAGCGCGTAGAAGGAGACCTCGTAGCGGCGAGAAAACAGGTAGGTGCCTACCATCCCTCCTGCCAGACCCCCATGGAAGGAAAGGCCTCCACGCCAAACGGCGATCCACCGGAGCGGATCGAAGCCGTAGTTGGAAAACTCGAACACGAATACGTGGAAGAAGCGAGCGCCCAGAATCACGCCGATGAACAGGTACACGATGTACGTGTCGAGCGCTTCTTCCGTCAGGTTGGTGACCTCATCCCTTCGCGCGACACGCCTCAAGAACAGATACGCGAGGATGAACCCGATGATATAGGGCAGTGCATACCATCTGATTCCGATGTCCCCGGATATGCGCCAGAGGAAAGGATCGAAGTCGTGGACGATCGGAATGGCGTGCCTCCCTTCTCGGAACGTCGGCGGCGGTCGCCCGCGGCGCGCGTCTCCAATAGTATGCCGGCGCAGCTTCCAAATCCATCATGGCGGCCACGGGCCGCGGGGCGTTTGAATGAACAGAATCAGAGAGAAGCAGATCCTCATTACTGGTGCATCCGCCGGAATCGGCGAAGCCTGCGCTCGGCGATGCGCGAGGGAAGGCGCACACCTGATCCTCTGGGCGAGACGCGGCGATCGGCTGCAGGCGCTCGCCGAAGAACTCAGCGCAACCGGTGCTCGGATCCGGACAGGAGCGGTCGACCTGCGTGACCGAGACGCCGTGCAGGCCGAGGCTAGGTCAGTGGTCGAGGCCGGCGTGACTCCCCATGTCCTGATCAACAACGCCGGCCTGGCGAGCGGCATGGATCTCCTCCAGGAGGGTGATTCGGCGGACTGGGATCGCATGATCGACACGAACGTGAAGGGCCTGCTTCACGTGAGCCGCGCGTTTCTGCCCGAGATGATTCGGCTGGGGCGCGGTCACGTCGTGAATGTGGGTAGCATCGCCGGCCACGCGGTCTATCAACGGGGCAACGTCTACAACGCAACGAAATTCGCCGTGCGCGCACTCACGGAGGGCATGAACCTGGATCTCTCGGGAACTCCGCTGCGCGTCTCGAGCGTCGATCCCGGGTTCGTGAATACCGAGTTCTCGCTAGTCCGCTTCGGTGGCGACCGGGAGCGGGCTGATTCCATCTATGAAGGGTTCCAGCCGCTCGCCGCGGACGATGTCGCAGACGCGATCCACTACGTGATCAACGCGCCTGAACACGTGAACGTCTTCGATCTCGTTCTCCTTCCGACGGCCCAGCGCAACCTGTATGTGGTCGATCGCCAGGAATCCTGACATTTCTGCATAGGCCCCCGCCTTCGAACACGAGGTGTCGTCCTAACATCTCTCACCGTGTCATCTCCGTAATCCATTGCCACTTAGCTTCTTATCTGCTTCCTGCAGGTAGAGGTCGCGAGCTCCAAGTGGCGGCAGCCCATTTGCACTGGGACCCACTGTAAGGTGCGCCGGACCGGCGGCACCTTCCCATGGACACTGCGGAGGTCACGCTGGACATTCCCATCGCCGCTCGCACACAAGAGCTCGAAGGCCGGAGAGCCTCGCGAGCCTTGGTGTCGCTGTGCCTATTCGCCGTCCTGGCGGGCGCGATCGCGGGCTGCGAGAGCGGACCTACGCAGCCAACAGGCGGATCGCCGCCGAGCGGCGGCACGCAGCCGCCCACACCTCCACCTCCACCTCCACCTCCATCGCCGAACGAAGCGCCGAGCCCATCTATAGCGGCACCTCAGTCGGGCTCGGACTTTCAGGCGGGGGCAAATATCAGTTTTCAGGGGAGCGCGACGGATGCCGAAGATGGCAACCTGTCCGGTACGGCTCTTCGGTGGTCATCGGACCTGGACGGGACGCTCGGGACCGGGACGTCATTCTCGAGAAGCGATCTCTCGGTAGGCGAGCACACGGTGACCTTGCGGGCGACGGACTCCGAGGGAGCGAGTGCCTCGGTCAGGACCGACGTCACCGTGATTGCATCAACACCTCCACCTCCACCTCCACCTCCTCCACCTCCACCTCCTCCACCGCCTTCGCCGGGGTTCGACGTCGAGCTTCGCTATGTCGGCGGGACGCCCGTCCACGCTTCGTTTTTCGCAGCGGCGGCAGCGCGGTGGGAAGAGATTATCACGGGAGACCTACCCGACGTGCCGATGGACGTCTCGTCCGGCAGCTGTCACGGTGCGATGCAGGAGACGGTCGATGATCTCGTGATCTTCGTTGAGGTGTCCCCGATCGATGGTCCCGGAGGAACGCTCGGGCAGGCCGGCCCATGCTACATTCGCGGCGGAAGCGACCTGCCAATCACCGGTCAGATGACCCTGGATGAAGACGACCTCGACGATGCCGATGGACTCGGAATCCTCGATGACCTCATCCTCCACGAGATGGGGCACGTACTCGGGTTCGGCACGCTCTGGGAGATCCGGAGTCTCCTTACCGGAGGCGGCACCAACGATCCGTACTTCACGGGCGCCCAGGCCATCAGCGCATTCAACGACATCGGCGGTGCCTCCTACTCGGGGAATGCGGTCCCCGTCGAGAACACCGGCGGCTCCGGTACGCGGGATGGGCACTGGCGTGACTCCGAGTTCGACTCGGAGCTGATGACGGGTTGGCTCACCGTGGGATCGAACCCCCTGTCCTCGGTATCGATCGCCTCGTTCGGAGACGTGGGCTACGCCGTCGATCTCTCCGCAGCGGACGGCTTCTCGTTGAGCCTCTCGCTGATGGTCGGGCCGCAACGGATCGTCAGACTCGGAGCGGAACTCTTGCACGCACCCGAATTCAGGGTCGACCCCGCCGGCCGGGTCATGAAGGTGGCTCGCTAAAGGGCCGGCATCCCGCCTCTCCTTCCCTCTTCAACCGTCGGTGGCCAACTTGCACCCACGCCACCATCGACGGAGACGCCCATGACGGATCTCCCCCCGCAAAGCGGTCCTTCGGGCCGCGGAGAGGGGACACCGGACCCGATAAGGCCGATCATCATCCATCTTACCGGTCCGCTCAGAGGCACGACGCAGGTGCTCAGCGGGAGACGGCTTCGCATCGGCACCGGAGCGATATCGGAGATCCACTTCCCGGCTGATCGGGCTCCGTCGGTCGCCGAACACCACGCCGAGCTCCGGCTCGAGGATTCCTCATACACGATCGTCACCGCCCCCGGTGAGATCGTGCGGGTGAACGGCGAGCGGGTGGATCAGGCCAGGCTCGCTGCCGCCGATGTGCTGGAGATCGGCGAGGCTGGCCCGGTTCTCCGGTTCCGCATCCACCGGGGCCCAGATCGACCCTACAAGACGCTATCAGAAGCGCTGGCGGATTGCAGGGACGGCGCACGACGGAGCGGAGCGGGTCGGATTGGCCGGCTCGTGCTACTCCTGGCCGGCCTGCCTCGGGAACTGCTGACACAGACGGGACCTACGTTTCGTGCTCTGGCAGGCCTTTCCATGCTCGCACTGATGGTCGCCGTAATCCTGCTCGGACTCGAGAGCTGGTCGCTCCGGCGCCAACTGGAGGCCGAGAGCTCGATGCGGCGCGACATAGGAGCCCTTCTGGAGCAGACCGAGGCGAACTCGCTCACCGAGGAGGAGCTCGAGCGCATCCGGTCGGACCTGGAAGCGCAGCTCGCCGAACGGCTCGAGGCGCTCGAGGAGCGCAGCCTGGATGCGAGGCGAGTGATCTCGGACGCTTCTCGCTCGGTGGTCCTGCTGCAGGGCGCATACGGCTTCTTCGAGGCCTCCACGGGACGGCCGCTGCGGCTGACGGCCAGCCCGGGGGAACTCCCGGCGGGACGTATCGGGAGCGGCTCACTGCTCGGCGTCGAGGGGGACGGCCCGGAGTATGAGCGCCAGTTCACCGGCACGGCCTTTCTCGCGACGGAGGGCGGTTTCCTTCTCACGAACCGCCACCTCGCACAGCCGTGGGATTTCGATCGGAGCTCTCGCCTCCTGCTCGCCGAAGGCTGGGAGCCCGGAATGCGGCGCTTTTTGGGCTATCTCCCCGGGGTTGCCGAGCCCTTCGAGCTACAGCTACTCGTGAGCTCCCAGGCGGTGGATCTAGCCGTTCTGTGCTGCAGCCCCGTCGTGCAGGGGATGGCGCCTCTCGAGCTGAGCGACTCTCTTCCGTTGCCCGGAGACGACGTCGTTGTCCTCAGCTACCCCACCGGAATCCAAGCTCTTCTCGCACGCACCGACGCGGCGTTCGTCGATTCGATCATGGGAGATTCTGGACGCGATTTCTGGTCGGTGGCCCGCCGGCTTTCGGAAGCGGGACGCATCGCGCCGTTGGCCACGAGGGGGATAGTCGGTCAGTCGAGCCCGGCCGCAGTCGTGTACGATGCCGAGACGACCCGGGGAAGCAGCGGAGGGCCTGTAATGGGAGCGGATGGCCGAGTGCAGGCGCTGAACGTGGCCGTGATGCGTGAATTCGACGGCTCGAATCTCGGTGTGCCGGCATCGGCGGCGCGGCAAATACTCGAAGTAGCCCGGACCCAGGCCGATTCCACGGCGAGTACGGCGGATTCGGCAGCCGCGCAGCCCGACTCTGCCGTTTCGCCGACGAACGCCGACGAACGGCGGCGCTCGGAGCCTCGCTAGCCTTCGAGGATCGGATATCCCCCCGCGGCCGTCTCCGCCGCATAGAGCTGGCTCAGCCGGCGTGTAACCGGTCCGACGTCGTCAACCCCGATCGACCTTCCGTCGAGCGCCGCGACGGACACCAGCTCGCCCATAGTGCCGCTGCAGAACATTTCGTCCGCCCTGTAAGCTTCCGTGGTCGACAGGTCTCGCACCGTGAACGGGATGCCGTGCTTCTCGCACAACTCCAACACGGTCGCCCGGGTGATTCCCTCCGGACAAGCGCTCGTGGTGCCCGTCAGCACGCCTCCTTCCCGGACGAGAAAGACGTGCGTCGCGTTGGTCTCTGCAATGAACCCGCGTGTGTCCAGCATCAGCGCATCGTCGGCTCCAGCCAGATTGGCCTCGATCTTCGCGAGGATCGATGAGATCAGGTTGGCGTGATGGATTTTCGGGTCGAGCACGTCGGGCGACGGTCGACGTATCGAGCTGGTGATGAGGCGAATGCCGTCTCGACCGTAGACCGGAGGCTTGTGCTCGGCCAGCACGATCAGAGTCGGCCCGGCCTGGTTCAACCGCGGATCCATCCCCGACGTGATCTTCAGGCCCCGCGACAGCGTGAGCCGGATGTGAACCCCGTCCCGCATCGAGTTCGCATCCAGAGTTCGCCGAATCTCTTGGATGATCTCCTTCTGCTCAGGCACCTCTTCGAAGGCGAGGGCGAGGGCTGAGGAGCGTAGCCGGTCGAGGTGCTCCTCGAGCTTGAAGATTCGGCCGTCGTACAATCGCAGGCCTTCCCAGACGGCGTCACCTCCCTGCACCGCGCTGTCGAACGGACTGACTCCGGCCTCGTCGCGAGGCACGAGCCTCCCATTCACGTTCACGATCAGGTCGCGATTTCGCTCGTCGAACGTCTGCAACATGGCGGGCGCCTCAGCCGGTCAGGCGGTGATCGTACAGCCGATCGTAAATGGCCCGGCAGCTCTCGTACAGGTCGTCGAGCTCGGCAGGCAGCGAATCCGACTTCGGCGCATACGGGTGGAAGCTCGTGGAGGCCTCGACTGCGCTGTACCAGTGCTTTGCCCACACCCCATCGGTTTCACGGGGGCCCGGCTCCCACGAGAGCATCGCCGCCAGATACGGCACATCCAGCGCGTCACAAAGCGCCTCCAGCAGGCCTGCCGGATCCTTGAGTACGTCGCTCGCCACGATCACCGGCGGAGGTGTGCCGGTACGCCCGCGCGTCCGCTCGAAGATCTCCCACTGCTGCGGCAGACCCGTGTCCTCGAGACTCGGCTCAGGCGTCACCTTGATGAGCGAAGAGAGCATCTCGCGCGGCTCGCGAATCAGGAACGCGTTGCGTAGGGCGCGCAGCCAAGTCCGGTCCATGCCGGGAAGGAGATGGTGAGCCATCTGCTTCTGGTAAAAGACCGCCCTTCCCTCCGGCACATCGCCGGTGAGCCAGGCGATCACCCGGCCCGCGTCCGTATCGTGCTCCTGGAGGATCTCGGATCGGCCGGGATGGTCTCGGTCCGACGCCATCAAATAGTGGGCATACAGCGGCTCGTCACAGACGAAGGTATCGGGCCGGCTCCCCCAGGAGCGCATGAGGGCCGTAGAGATGTTTCGCGGCCCGGACCACATCGCGATCCGCACGCCGTCCGGACCGCGTGCCTGAGTGCTCATATGTCCACCGTCGTGCCGAGCCCGCCGCGCTCGGCCGCCCGCAGGATCTCGGCGGCGATGGCGACGTCCTGCGCCGCGTTGCCGACCGATTTGAACAGGGTAAGGTCGTGCCCGGCTCGCCCGGGCGGCTTCACACCGTTGACGATCTCGCCCAGCTCGGCATCGATGTGCTCGCGCCCGATGAGGCCTTCCTCTATCGGAATGCTGATGTCACCGGCCTCCGCGAGCGCGGCCTCGCGTGAATCGACGACCAGACGGGCGCGGCGGACGACTTCGCCCTCGAGCTCCCGGCCGTCACGAGCGAACGTGCCCACCGCGTTGATGTGGACCCCTTCGCCGAGGCCGGTGCTCGGGAAGACCGGCTCGCGACTCGTCGTGGCCGTGACGACCAACTCTGCACCGCGGAGCGCGGCCGCCCGGTCCTCGCAGGCCGTCACATCGATCCCGTCTACGCCGTCCAGCTCCGCCGTCATGCGCTCCGCCGATTCCCGCGTCCGCGAGACGACCCGAACCTGGCGTACGGGCCTCACGGCTCGCATCGCCTCCAGGTGCGCTCTCGCCTGGGCCCCCGCGCCATAGATGGTCAACACCGATGCCTCGGGCGGCGCCAGGAGCTCGGTCGCGAGGCCGGACCCGGCGGCCGTTCTGAGCAGCGTCAGGTAGGTGCCGTCGATCACCGCGCGCGGCCTTCCTGTCTCGGCCTCCAGAACGACCACGAGGCCGTGGATGGTGGGTAGACCACGCGCGGCGTTCCCCTCGAAGCCGGAGACGATCTTCGCTCCCAGCGCAGCGCTCTCTTCGAGAAATGCGGGCATCAGCAGCGTCGTTCCGCTCGAGCTGGCCAGCCAGCCACGCATAGGCACGATGGCGCTTCCCGCCGAGAGCTCAGAGAACGCGCTTCGCATGACTCGGATCGCCGCCTGCATATCGACGGTTTTTCGGACGTCTTCGGATGACAGGACCCTCAGCTTCAACGCTCCGCCGCCTCACGTCAAAGGTGTCAGCAAGTCGCCTCGCTGCCGAGCCAAACTCGGGTCGATCCGAACCGGATGCCAGCGATCGACACAACCCTACCGTCGTTTCCGTAATGAAGGATGGCTATGTTTCATGGACGAGGCCGCCACCACTACATGGAGAAAGGGCCAGATGGCCAAGAGCAACAGAACGCGCGCTCCGCGGGACAGGAAGCGACCATACGGCTTCCCAAAGCCCCCTTGCACGCCTCGTCGCCCGGGCCCACCCGAGCCGGTGAACCCGCACGGATCGGAGTGCGTGACCGGCCCTGACCCGCGCAAGCTGTTGAAGAAGAGGAAGCAAAAGCGGTAGGCGTTGCCCGCGTCGGGTCAGTACTCGACCCGGCCTTCCAGCTCCGTCCAGACGCGGAACGGCTCGTCGGAGCCCTCGACACCGACATGCCGAGTCGGTAGCACCCGCTTCCCGATCGGTCGCGCGATTTCATCATAGATGAAGGCGTCATCAAACCCGGCCTGCGCCGCCACTGCCCTCTCGTTCGCGTAGCTCACGCGCTCGAGGCGAGCCCAGTAGATAGCGCCGAGGCACATCGGACAGGGCTCGCTGCTGCACAGAATCTCGCAGCCATCCAGCCGGAACGTGCCGAGGGTTCGGCACGCCTCTCGGATCGCCTGCACCTCGGCGTGTGCGGTGGGATCGTGGTTGCCCGTTACCTCGTTTCGGCCGCGGCCCATGATCTCACCGTCTTTGACGACCAGGGCCGCGAACGGTCCCCCGTTTCCGGAGCCCGCGCTCTCGACGGCCATGCGAACTACCTCTCGCATCAGCCGGGCGGTCTCTGCTCCCATCGAATCACCTTCAATCGCTCGGGGTCCCGCGAAGCGTTGCTCGCCAAAGGACGGAGCCCCACAATCAGCTGCCATGAGCTCTCGACCAGCCACGAAGCCGCAGCCCCGACGGCTCGCCGATGTAGCGGCGGAGGGCACCTCGATGCTGCGTCGCGAGGGCCTCTCCAAACTGACGGGCGCCGAGCGGTATGTCGATGATCTTCAGCTTGATGACTTCCTGTGGGGAGCGACCGTCCGCAGCCCGGCTCCCCGAGGCCGAATCGCTGACATCCGTTTTGGGGAGGGGGTCGATTGGTCGGAGTTCGTCGTTGTCGACCACACCGACATTCCGGGCCTCAATGCGGTCTACCTCATGGAGTACGACCAGCCGGCGTTGGCGCCCGGATACGTGCGGCACGTTCACGAGCCCGTCCTTCTGATCGCCCATCGGTCTCGCGCCAAGCTCCGCCGTGCGGTCCGCCGAATCGACATCGTTGTCCTCCCCGAGCCGCCGGCGCTCGACTTCCGCGTCGAGCCGAGGCCAGAGCTCGTCCAGTACGGGAACGACAACGTCCTCAAGGACTTCGAGATCGATAAGGGCGACGTGGAGCAAGCTCTCGCCGCGGCACCGCTGGTCGTCGAGGGCAGCTACGAGACCGGCGCTCAGGAGCACGTCTATCTGGAAACCCAGGGGATGCTGGCGTACCTGGAGGGCGATGTCCTGGTCATCAAGGGTTCGATGCAATGTCCCTATTACGTCGTGAAGGCACTCTGTCCGGCGCTCGGCTTGGCCGAAGAGCAGGTCCGCGTGGTCCAGACGCCTACCGGCGGTGGGTTCGGCGGCAAGGAAGAGTTTCCCTCGATGGTGGCGCTCCATGCCGGCCTGCTGGCTCTCAAGGCGCGCAAGCCGGTGAAGATCATCTACGATCGGACGGAAGACATGGTGGCGACGACAAAGCGCCATCCGTCGCTCGTGAGACATCGTACCGGCGTGGATTCGAACGGCCGCCTGCTCGCTCAGGACATCGAGCTCGTTCTGGACGGAGGCGCCTACGTGACGCTCACCCCCGTGGTCTTGAGCCGTGCGATCATTCACGCCGCCGGCTCCTATCACTGCGAGAACGTACGTATTCGGGGCCGGGCCATGTTCACGAACTCGGTTCCGTACGGCGCCTTTCGGGGATTCGGCAACCCGCAGGCCCATTTCGCCGTGGAACGGCATATGGACGTCGTTGCGCACACGCTTCGGATGGATCCGGTGGAGCTCCGGCGAATCAACCTGATTCGCGACGGCCAGACCACCGCGACCGGCCAGATCATCCGAGATGGCGTCGAGCAGGTCGAGGTGCTGAACCGGGCGTTGGCCCTCTCCGATTTCGAGCGCCGGCGTAGAGAGCATTGGTTGAAAAACTCGGAGCATCGCTACATACGTCGCGGAATCGGGGTGGCCGCCTTTTACCACGGAGCCGGGTTCACGGGTAGCGGGGAGGTCATGCTGGATTCGCGGCTTCACCTCGAGGGCCACGCCGACGGAAGCGTGGAAATCCTTTGCGCCAACACGGAGATGGGGCAAGGCCAGATCACCGTCTTCGTACAGCTCGCGGCAGATCGGCTCGGATATCCTCCGGCGAACATCTCGATCGCCCAGCCCGATACCCACCGCGTTCCCGACAGTGGACCAACCGTCGGGTCGCGTACAGCCATGGTGGTGGGCCTTCTGGTCGAGAAGGCTTGCGACGATCTGCGGCGCCGGCTGGGCCTCGACGAAAACTCTATGGGAAACCGGGTGCGCGACGCGATCGTGGCCTGGCACGACGAGCATCCGGATGAGCGGCTGCTCGGCAAGTCGCGCTACGAGCCGCCAGCCGATATCCACTGGGACGAGGAGAACTACCGTGGCGACGCCTACGGCACGTACGGATGGGGTAGTCAGGTCGCCGAGGTCGAAGTCGACCTTCGGACGTTCGAGGTGAGCGTGGTGGACTTCGTTTCGGTCCAGGAGGTAGGCAAGGTTCTGAACGAGACTCTGGCCCGAGGTCAGATCCAGGGTGGCGTGGCCCAGGGAATCAGTTGGGCACTCCTCGAAGACTGTGTGTATCGGGATGGGGCCCTGCAGAACGGACAGCTGACCAACTACATCATCCCGACCAGCGGAGATCTTCCGCCGATCCGGGTGGAGTTCCTCGAGGTGCCCTACGCGCATGGAGCCCAGGGCGCGAAGGGAATCGGAGAGCTTCCTCTCGTCGGAGCCGCGCCGGCGGTGCTGAACGCCGTAGCCGCCGCCGTAGGCCGCCAACCTACCGAGATTCCACTGACGCCTGAGCGCCTCATGGCCCTTCTCTCGAACGGCGATGCAACCGGTTCGGTGCAGTCCGAGGACCGCGTATGAGCGACGATAGCGCGCGAACCGTAGAGATAGCCTTCATGCTCAACGGCGAGCCGACCTCGGTGGAGGTCGAATCGTCCGAGCGGTTGCTGGACCTGCTGCGCTACCGTCTGCGCCTGACCGGAACCAAGGAGGGCTGCGCCGAGGGCGAGTGCGGCGCATGCACCGTGTACATGGATGGACTGCCTGTCGACTCCTGTCTCGTGCCGGCCTATCAGGTCAGGGGAAGACGAGTGCAGACGATCGAGGGGCTGGATCCGTCGGGCATGCCGCACTACCACGCAAGAGGCACTACGCAGTGCGGCGCATGCACTCCGGGCGTCGTGATGACGGCGAACTGGGTCGTCGAGCACGCGAACGCGCTCGAGCGACACACAATTCGTGAGCTCATGGCCGGCAACCTCTGCCGCTGCACGGGCTACGACGGGATCATCGAGGGAGTGGAGGGAGCGTTGGAGGACCGAGAGCGGCGATGAGCGTGCTTCTCCCGCGGTCCCTGGCCGAGGCCCTGGAGGCGCTCGCTGCGGATCCGACGGCCATCCCGATGGCGGGCGGCACGGACCTGCTGGTGCACTGGCCGGACCACCCGGAGTCTCACGGTCAGACCTATCTCGACCTCTCCGGCCTGGATGAGCTCCGCCCGTTTCGATGGACCACGGATGAGTTGGTTCTGGGCGGTCTCACGACGTATTGGGATCTGATCGAGGACTCACGCACACGGCAGGAGCTGCCTCTTCTGATCGATGCGGCGCGGCAGGTGGGTGCGATCCAGATTCAGACCCGTGGCACGTGGGCCGGCAACATCGTCAACGGCTCACCCGCGGCCGACGGAGTGCCGGTGCTGATGGCCTACGACGCCGTCGTCGTTCTCGAGTCGCGACGCGGTCGCGTCGAGGTGCCGCTGTCGGAGTTCTACACGGGTTACAAGGAGATGCGCCGGGAGCGGGATGAGCTCCTTACCGAAATCCGAATCCCGCTCCGCGAGTACGAAATCCAGTTCTTCGAGAAGGTCGGGTCCCGGAAAGCACAAGCAATCACGAAGGTCGGTGTGGCCGTGACGAACTCCGGCGGCGCTTGGCGGGTCGTGGCAAACAGCGTGGCGCCGGTCGTCTGCCGCTGTGCCTCGTTGGAGAAGCTGCTCGAGGACGGGGTGCCGGTCGCTTCGCCCGACGATCTCATGCCTTCCATCCGAGCGGACGTCGCCCCGATTGACGACATTCGCTCAACGGCCGAGTATCGGGAGCGCGTATTGGCGAACGTGCTGTATCACGATTTGCTGGAGGTTTGTCCGTCGTTCACGTGAGTTGGCCATCCAATAATCGGCCTCACGCCGGAAAACTCGCCGCTGGCTTGGTCCTGGCGGTCAGCGCGGCCTGCGGTCCGAGCGGCGACGGGGGCTCGTCGGCAAGCGGCTCGGCACGAGGCAGCGGCCTCTACTTGGACCCGGCCGACATCGATTTCTCGGCCAACCCCGAGCTCGTTGACCGGATCGTCGCCGATCCGCACGGCTACTTCCGCTTCATCAACATCCCCTTCAGCCAGAGAGTCTGCGATCTGTTCGCGGAGCGCATCGCCGAGGCCTCGTCCGAACAGACGCGGGCCTTCCGGCTGAACCTTCACGGCGACGCGCATGTCGAGCAGTACGCCATTACGGACCTCGGCCGCGGGTTGACGGATTTCGATGACTCCTCGCAGGGCCCGCCGTTTCTGGATCTCATGCGGTTCTCGGTCTCCCTGCGGCTCGCGAGCCGGGTCAACGGATGGGACGAGCTCACCGAGGAGGGACACGTCCGCATCTTCCTGCGCGGCTACCGCGCCGCTCTTGGCGATCCCAGCCTCGAGGCTCCCGAGCCGACGGTCGTCTCCCGGCTGCGGTCCACGTTCAGCGAAGAGCGCGGCGACTATCTGACGTGGGTGGATTCGCTGATGGGGCCCGTCTCGCCGGAGGTGGAAACGAACCTCCTGGAGGCGCTGGCCGGCTTCGCCGACGACATGGTACAGCAACACGCGGAGGTCGACCGCCTCTACTTCGACCCGGTGAGCTTCGGATACTTCAGTCTCGGGGTCGGAAGCGCCCTCGACACCAAGTTTCTCGTGCGGGTACGAGGTCCGTCGGACAATCCGCTCGACGACGATGTGATCGAGATCAAGCAAGTCCGCGACCTTACGGGAATCGATTGCATCCAGACGAACGAGGATGACCCGCTGCGCATCCTACTCAGCCAGGCCCGGATCGCCTACGAGCCGTTCAAATGGCTGCATTACGTGCGGATCGGAGAGCACAACTTCTGGACGCACGGATGGGTGCAGAACTACGCGGAGATGGATGTCGATGAGACCTTCAGGTCTCCCGCGGATCTGGCCGAGATCGCCTACGACGCCGGCGTACAACTCGGCCTCGGCCACCCGAATCAGGCGGCAGCCCCCTTCGACGAGATCCTCCGCCAGCAGACGCTCTCGCAGCTGAACAACTACCCGGGCGAGATCGAGCGGATCAGCCGTGAGCTGGCGGACGAGGTGTACGCGGCCTGGCAGAGGTTCGCCTCCGAGGCGAAGCCGTCCGCGGAGTAGTCTACGCTTTCAGCTCCCTCTCGCGTAGCTCGGCGCGTCGGATCTTGCCGCTCACCGTCTTCGGGAGGTCGTTCACGAACTCGACCTTCCTCGGGTACTTGTAGGGGGCGGTCAGCCGCTTCACGTGCTCCTGCAGCCGGCGAGCCAGCTCTTCGCTCGGCTCGAAGCCGGGCGCCAGAACGATGAACGCCTTGACCACGGATCCCCTGATCTCGTCGGGGCTGGCTACGACCGCCGACTCCGCCACCGCCTCATGCTCCAGAAGTGCGCTCTCGACCTCGAAGGGCCCGATCCGATAGGCGGCTGACAGGATCACGTCGTCGGCCCGGCCGACGAAGTAGAGATAGCCATCTTCGTCTTCGACGGCCCGGTCACCGGTCAGATACCAGTCACCCTTGAAGTACCTGGCGGTCCGCTCCGGCTCCTTCCAATACTCCTTGAAGAGGCCCACCGGCCGCTCGGGCCGAACGCGAACGGCCAGATCTCCTTCTTGGAAGGGCGGGAGGATCTGCCCTCCTTCGTCGACGACCCGCACATCAAAACCCGGAGACACGACACCCATCGAGCCTGGGCTCGGCGCGACATCCGCGAAGGTCCCGACGAGAATCACTGTCTCGGTTTGACCGTAGCCTTCCCTGATCGTTACGCCGGTGGCGTTTCTCCAGCTGTGGAAGGTTTCCGGGTTCAAGGGTTCGCCCGCGGTCACGCAGGACCTGAGGGAGGGAAACTCGTACCGGGACAGGTCCTCGAGCACCAACAGCCGCAAGATGGTCGGCGCGGCACAGACCGAGGTTACCGGGTAGCGACTCAAGATATCCAGCGCTCGTTTTGGCTCGAACCGGTCCGTTTGATGGACGAAGACGGTGGCGCCCATGTGCCACGGGCCGTACAGCGAGCTCCAGCCGGCCTTGGCCCATCCCAGATCGCTGATGTTCCAGTGGACGTCATGCTCGCTCAGGTTCAGCCAGAACCTTCCCGTGATCAGATTTCCCAAAGGGTAGGACGCGTGCGTGTGCAGCGTCATTTTCGGGCCTCCGGTCGTCCCGGAGGTGAAATAGAGGATCGCGGCCTCATCGCTGCGCGTGTTCGCGGTCTCGAAGTCGGTGGAGGCGGTCGCCTGCAGTTCCGACAGACTGAGCCAGCCGGACCGTTCCGCTCCAGCGATGATGCGAACCGGCCTCTCCGAGGCCGTCAGGCTTTCCAGCGCCTCGTCCACCCGCGCCGCGACCCCGGCGCTGGTGATGATGCACGTCGCCTCGGCAGCCTCGATTCGATACGCCAAGTCCTTGGCGGAGAGCTGGATGGTACCGGGGCTGACGACCGCTCCGATCCGATGGCAGGCGAGGTTGATCATCCACCATTCGACGATCCGGGGAAGTATGAGCAAGACGACGTCTCCGCGCCGGACACCGGCCCCGGCCAGGGCGTTGGCCACACGGCGACTCTCCTCGGCGAGCTGAGCAAACGTCCACTGCTGCTCGCCCCCCTCGTCGTCGATCCACCAGAGCGCCCGGCGCTCGGGGTCCCTCGCCCAGCGGTCGACCACGTCCCGACTGAAGTTGAAGCGTTCGGGAACCTCCAGTCGAAAGCCCGGCGGAGCGGCTCCGCCTTCCGCAGTCATAGCAGTGTTTTGCACTCGGCCGACATCGATCGCCTCATCAGCCCTCCTTGAACCGCTGGGCTCGACCGCTTGACATGTCCGCACGGCCTCGCGAGCGTTGCGCAAATGTCTCTTTTCAGAATCCTGCGATCCCTCGTCACTCTCGGAAAGGGGACGATAGGCGGCCTCTCCGAGAGAGCGGCGGGGGTTGATCCGATCGCCCTCTTCAGGGAGTGGCATTCGGCGGCCGAGCGTGCCGGGGTGTTCCTCCCCGAAGCGATCGCCCTGGCGACGTCCACGCCGGCCGGCGAGCCTTCGGTCCGGATGATGCTGTTGAAGGCATACGACGAGAGGGGGTTCGTTTTTTATACGAATCACGAGAGCCGGAAGGGAGCCGAGCTGGCAGCCAACGAGCGAGCCGCGTTTCTGCTCTACTGGAACGTTCTGCAGCGTCAGATCAGGGTCGAGGGCACCGTGCAACGGCTCAGTGAGGAGGACAGCCGCGCCTATTTCAAGACCCGGCCGCGCGGCAGCCGAATCGGCGCCTGGGCATCTGCGCAGAGCTCCCCGCTAGATAACCGTGATGAGCTGGAGCAACGGTTCCGGGAGCACGACAGGAAGTTCCCCGGTGACGACGTGCCGCTTCCACCGTTCTGGGGCGGCTACCGTCTCGAGCCCGAGGCCATCGAGTTCTGGCAGGGCCGAGCGAACCGCCTGCACGACCGACTCCACTTCAAGCGCTCGGGGACCGACTGGACTCTGACGCGGCTCTACCCGTGATCGAATGTCTATCGGCGTGAGCAGGGATCTGCCGGTCGCCTCTGGCATCGACAGGGTCGTTGGCCAGTTGGCCGGCGAGGAACCCGGACCGACCCTTCTTTGCACGGCGTCGCTGCACGGAAACGAGCCGGCGGGCGCCCGGGCTCTGGAGCGCGTGTTCCACGTCTTACGGGCGCGAGGCCCTCGTCTGCGAGGCGAGGTGATCGGTCTGATCGGCAACCTCACCGCCATCTCGAGGCGCACGAGGTTCGTGGAATCCGACCTCAACCGGCATTGGTCTCCC
The DNA here is from genome assembly GCA_039589875.1 of Gemmatimonadota bacterium. Classification (GTDB taxonomy): domain Bacteria; phylum Gemmatimonadota; class Gemmatimonadetes; order Palauibacterales; family Palauibacteraceae. Next base: position 3,364 of record JBDHGL010000045.1, on the reverse strand, counting down.
GCCAAGGTGGCCGCATTGCGGGCGCGGAGCGCGGACGCGTTCGAGGACGCCGAAGACCATGAGGCGGCGGAGCTGCTAAGCGAGATCGACTCGGCCGTCGGCCGCGCCCGCGGACCGGTCTACTGCTTCGACCTGCATACGACGTCGGGCCAGAGCCCGCCGTTCGCCACGGCGATGGATACGCTCCGCAACAGGCGCTTCGCGCTTCGCTTTCCCGTGCCCCACGTGCTCGGCCTCGAAGAGCACCTCGACCACACCCTGCTCGACCACCTGGACGGCGAGGGGCATATCACGCTCGGCTTCGAGGGAGGGCAACACGAGGATCCCCTCTCTATCGACTACTGTGAGGCCGCGATATGGATCGCCCTCGCCGAGACCGGCGTCCTGGCCGATCCGCAACGCGAGGCTGCCGTTCACGGAGCGCGCGCCCGCTTGATCGAGGCCACCCGACATCTCCCCCGAGTGGTAGAGGTGCGATACCGGCATGGGCTACGGCCCGGCGATGGCTTCGAGATGCTCCCGGGCTTCGTGAGCTTCCAGACGATCGGCGAAGGGGCGTTGCTGGGGCGAGACGAGGGAGGAGAGCTCCGTTCGCCCGAGCGCGGCGGGATACTCATGCCGCTCTACCAACGTCAGGGTGACGACGGTTTCTTCGTGATCAGCAAGTTCAGCCCCTTCTGGCTCAGCCTCTCCGCGGTTCTCCGCCGGCTGCGGCTGGATGCCATCCTGCCCATCCTGCCCGGAGTCCACCGCGATCGCGCTCGACCCGGCACGCTTCGAATCGATCGACACGTCGCGCGCTTCTACGCTCTCGAGATCTTCCATCTGTTCGGGTACCGGAAGAAGCTGATCGAGGGCGATCAGCTCGTGGTCACGCGCCGGAAGGAATAATCGGTCCTGCGATCTGGCAGGAGAGCCCCGCTGCCAGCGCCGTCAGACCGGAGCCGCGACGCGGCGCTCATAGTGGCAGGTAGGATATGGAGCGTGGCGAGCGGATTCTACCTACGCCACCGTATGGTTCTTAGCCTGCGAGTACGAGGGCGAGCCCTCAGTCCGGGCCACAGTGTCAGCCCTTCAAACAGGCCCGCACGATGGCGGCGATGTGACGGTGATCCGTGCCACAGCAGCCACCCATCACGTTGAGCTCCTTCAGCACGCTCCGCAGCCGGCGGTAGTGGTCGGCCAACTTCTCCGGGTCGCCCTCATCGAGCTCGGTCGCTTCATCGAGCTCGGCGTGGCTGAGCGTCGACGCATTGGCTCTCAACCCTCTGATGCGCGCCAGCCAGGGCACGCCGGGCTCCAGAACGTGCGCGAAGTGTGAAGGGTGGGCGCAGTTGATCATGTAGTAGGAAGGGAAGGATCCGGTCGCTCCATCGACCGCATCGATCGCGTCCCCCAGCTCCTGTCCGGTGGGTAGCCGGCCGTCCGTCTCTACCGTGAAGGAGATCACCACGGGCAGGCCGGCATCGCGGGCTGCATGGGCCACTCCGATCGCCTCCTCATCGTGCGTCATCGTCAGCGCCGTGACCATATCCGCTTCAGTGTCACGAAAAGTGTCGATCTGGGCCGAGTGGTAGCGCTGCGCCTCCTCTACGCCGAGGAGCACGTCGGGATCGTAACCGTCTCCGCGCGGTCCGACGTTTCCGCTGATTACGAAGGGCCGAGCATCCTCGTGCCGCGACCGGAGCTTCGCCAGTTGATCGATCGCCAGCCGGTTCAGACGCTCGAGATCCTCTGGCGGGTAGCCGAGTTTTTCCAGCCAGTCTGGACTGGCGCGCCAGGTCGCGGTCTCGAACACCACCCCCACGCCGTGCTGCCGGGCCACATCCAGGTAAGGCTCGAAATAGTGCTCCAGCGCGGCGTCGCCGGCTTCGTCGTCCAGCAGGGTGAACGACGCGAACTCGGGCAGCTCGAACCCATCGTGAAAGATGAGCGTCGTCTCGAGCCCGCCGTCGGCCAAGAACAGACCTCCGCTCAATTGCGGAAGCGAATCGCGGTGGATAGACATCGTTCAGGCCTCCAGCTCAGCAATTTTCTCGCGAAGGATCTGCAAAGCCAGATCGACGTGTCTCCGGTGGGTACGGAAACAGAGTACGGCGAGCCTCAGGTAGTAGACGCCATCTATCGTGGTCGAGGACAGGAAAACACGGCCATCGTTTTGGACCGCTCGCAGCAGCCGGGCGTTGAAGTCGTTGGGCTGCCCATCCTTGGGCAGATAGCGGTAAAGGGCCACGGAGAGCTCTGGATAGGGACCCCGCTCCATCCCGGGGATCTTCCCGAGCTCCTCGTAGAAGTAGCGGCAGAGCTGGATCTTCTCCTCGAGCGCAGCTCGAAACGGCGCCAGGCCGTGGAGGATTAGGGGCATCCACATTCGCAGGCCGCGGAAATGTCGCGTGAGCTCGGGCGACAGATCGGCCGGCGAGATCTCTTCCGTGGAGCTGAGAGCGTCCTGCAGGTAGTTCGCCTCGTAGTGCTGCGAGCGGGCCAGGAGCTCGCCGTTCTTCACGATCAGCGCCCCCGTTCCATACGGGAGGAAGAGACCCTTATGCGGGTCCATCACGATGGAATCCGAACGCTCCAGGCCCTGAATCAACTCACGACCCGTCTCGCAAAGCAGGAAAAAGCCGCCGTAGGCCGCGTCCACATGCAGCCACAGTTCCATTGCCTCGGCGACATCCGCGATCGCCGGAACCGGGTCGATCGCGCCCGTATCCGTCGTACCCGACGAGGCCACGACCAGCCAAGGCCGCAGACCCGCCTCCCGGTCCGCCTCGACGAGGCGCTCCAGCTCGTTCGCCCTCATCCGGAACCGCTCGTCCAGGGGGACGGGACGGATGGGCGCCTCGCCGAGGCCCGCGAGCCGCAGCGCCTTGGTCACGCAGTGGTGCACCTGGCGGGTGACGTAGATCGGCGCGCGACTCACCTCCGAGGGGCCGATTCCCATCGCGTCCCGGGCTGCGACGATGCCCGTCAGGTTGGCGATCGAACCGCCTGAGGCGAGCGTTCCGAGCGCGGTCTCGGGGTAACCGATCATGTCGGCCATCCAGCGAACGAGGAGGTTTTCCAGACGGGCCGCGCCCGGCGTGGCGTAGAAGACGCCGGAGTAGTGATTGCCGACGTCCGCGAGATAGTCTCCCAACGAGGACGCGAAGACACCGCCGCCGGGCACGTAGGCCATGTGGCCGCCGGAAGCCGGGTTCAGGCCAGGGCGGTCGACATGCTCGGCAACGATCTGAAGCGCTGCTTCGATGCCGATCCCCTCTTCGGCGATAGGGACATCCAGGAGACCCACTCCCTTGTCGTCGGTGACCCGGTAGGCAAGCTCGTCCTCGAGCCGGTCGTAGAACGCCTCCGAGTGGCCCAC
>JBDHGL010000044.1:13635-36410 GCA_039589875.1 Gemmatimonadota bacterium | reverse complement strand
CCCTACGCCGCCGAAGGAGTGTACGTCAACTACCTTGGTCAACAAGTCGACGAAGGCGAGGAAAGGGTCAAAGCCGCGTACGGTTCCGAGAAATACGAGCGACTCGTGGCCCTCAAGAACAAATATGATCCCACCAACCTGTTTCGCCTGAACCAGAACATCAAACCAAGTTGAATCAAGAAAACGGCCATCCAGTAACTCACTGAATGGCCACGGGTGTCGTAGGCTTCCATCACCGGCACTTAGCCCACTCGGACTGCTCGCCGCCAGCCGTCAGTGCGTGATGGAGATCGCCAGTTGAAACCAGCTTCCCGGTTCCGGCCCGACGCTCACCCGCAGCCGATCGACCGGAGTGTCCTGCCAGCGCTCGCTGCGAATGAACAACCCGGCAACGGCACCCAACCCTGCGCCCGGTACGCCTCCGACCAGAGCGGCAAGGGCGATGCACTCGCCGAACGAGACGGCATCTTGATTCGCCGACTGATCGCACGTGCTTGTCGATCCGCCGCTGCTCAGCGCCACGTATGCCGTCGCCGTTCCGACCACGAACCCGATGCCGGCTCCCGCCAGCCAATGGGACTTCCTCCCTCTGCTCACTTCGACGCGGCTCACCGCATTCAGGTCATAGACCAACGTCGAATCCCCCGCCGCAATCATGATGGTGTCCCCGATGATGAGCGCCAGGCGCCCATCGGAGCGGCAGGTCCGGCCGGCGGATTCCGGAAGCGACGGCGACGCGAGCTCGCAAGAGAATGTCAGGCGGACGCGGCTACCGGTGTCGAGGCCAGTCGCCGGCTCCTGCCCCATCAACGGCGCCCTGGACGCCATGAGGATCATCGGAATTAAGAAGCGACTAGGACGCATGGACGCTGCCCGAGATGTCTCCGATGCCCCGGGCGGTTCGGGTCTGACCCTCGAATCCGTGCTCCACTGCCGGCCTGTTCGGGGCAGCCGGATGCGTGCGAAGCCGGCGACCGAGCGTAGCGAGCGGAGCCAACCGGCGACCCCCTGCTCCCAACGCCGATGACGTGCGCGCGTCAGCGCCGGTGGACGCGCGTGGGTGCTGACACTGTCGCTGGCACTGCCCGAATCCCGCCCGTTGAGCGCGACGCCTGGCGCGGGCGCAGCGGCACGCAAAGGCTTGCCCAGCCCCGGTCCGGCAGTCCGGCAAATCAGTCTAAGTTCTTCACCCGGATGTTTCGATAGTATACGCTGGTTTCCGAGTCGTGGTTCTGTAGACCGATGTAGCCGCGGGTCGCGAAGTCCTCGATCTTGCCGCGCGGCTCGGCCACCCAATCGACAACCTGCGCTCCGTTCAGCTCGACCGTGATTCGGTCGCCCACGAACGAAATCTCCATCTCCGACCAGTCACCGGGAGGCTTCGCGCGGTCTTCGCTCGGGGCCTCGGCGTCGTACACGGCCCCGGTGCGATGGATGGGCTCGGCTGCAGCAGCATCGATTTGTATCTCGAAGCTATGGTAAATGTAGTCGTCGCTGACCGGGATTTCGGGCACACGCAGGAATATCCCCGAGTTCGCCTCCCGTACCGATGTCATGAACTCGAGTCGCAGCGTGAAGTCCCCGAACATCTCGGCCGCGTACCACAGGAGTCCCATGCCACCTTGGGAAGTCAGAACACCCGTCTCGTGGTCCAGCGTGAAGTGGCCGGGGCCGTAGTGGTTCCAACCACGTTCGTCGAAGCTGCCGTCCTCCCGCTCGGCGATGAGCGGAACGAATTCGTCCGCGAGCTCCTCCTGCGTGATCTGGGCCACCGGTCCCATCGCTACTTGCGCCTCCACTCGCTCCTGTGCGGGCGCTGCGGTCGGACCGCCTGCCCAGTTATCTCCCCATCTCAGCATGCCGACGAGCACGACGCCGAGAACGACGGCCGCGATCAGGATCTTCCGTGTGCTCATGCCTTCCTCCCGGGGTTCCACTCGCCGCGCGCGACGGCCGGTACGAACATTTCGAGGTCGGGCGGCGGGAAGGAAATCGTCTGTCCCCTCTCGGCACTCATGTAGGCGGTCATCAGGAGCTCCGTTACGGCGGGCCCGTCGGAAAAGTTCTCGTTCGGCCGACGTCCCGCGCGGAACGACTCCACCATGTGCCGGTTCTCGCCGGTGTAGCCGTACTCGGCCTGCTCGTCCGCCACGACGGGCATCATACCGGTCTCGGCGTTCTGTTTCTCGACCAGGTCTTCGCCGGTCTCGCCTACTACCCGCCGGCTGAAGAACACCTTCGGACCCGCGTCGAGCGAGCTGATCTGCATGGAGTACTCGGGCCCCAGCAGCTCCATGCCGAGGCGAAGCCCGGCGCCCACGTAGCACCATGAGGTCGTCGCCTCCACGATCCGGCGCTCGCCGTCCGGCGCCCGGTACTCGACGAGCGCCCGGGCGAAGTCCTCGGCCGGCCGGTTGAGGTAGTCCAGTTTGCCGCCGCTCATCTCGGCCAACTGCGCCGCGTACTTCGGAATCTGCCATTTCAGACAATCCGCGTGAGCCGTGACCTTGTGCGGCATCAGTTCCTCGCGCGGAGCGCCGGGTCGGGTGAGTAGAAAGCGGGCCACCTCCACCGAGTGGCACAGCATGTCGTTCAGGACGCCGCCCCCCTGCAGCTCTCCCTCCCAGAACCAAGGCTTGTGGGGGCCGCTGTGCTCCTCGGCCGACCGGGCCAGGTACGGCGGGCCGGTGAGCGCCGCCCCGCGCGCCCAGACGATCTCCTTCCCCCGGACCACGCTGGGGGTGAACAGCTGGTTCTCGAGATAGCCGTCGAGCAGGTTCGCGCGCTCTGCCAGCTCCAGCATACGGCGGGCTTCGGCGGCGTTCCTCCCCAAGGGCTTCTCGCAGGCCACGCCCACCAGCTCCCCTGCGCCGCTCTCGATCGCCTCGACGACTTCCTCCATGACTTCCAGCCGCGTGAAGTTGGGAGCGCAAATCCAGAGGGCGTGGATCGCGGGATCGGCCACCATGCCAGTAAGGCTGTCATACGCTTTTGCCTCTCCCACGCCTAGCTCCCGGGCCAGCGCCGCCGCCTCCTCGGCCGTCGCGCGGGTCCGGCTAACCACGCCAAGCACGTCGGCGTCACGCACTCCAACCCAGGAACGGATGTGGAAGCGGGCCACGAACCCGCCCCCTACGAAACCGACGCCCAGTCGATCGCTATTGCCCATCGTCACTCGGCAGCGGCCGGGGCCGGCTTGGACTCCTCTCGGAAGAACAGGAGGAACGCCACGGCGCAGATGAGCGTCAGCGCGCATGGCACCAGGAACACGTTCGTCCAGTTGGTGCCTGCCTCGGTGGTGAAGAAATCCCGCACCTGTCCGGCGAACAGGCTTCCGAGAAACCGCCCCATCCCGAGCGCGATGATCGCGATCAGGCTCTGGGCGGAGGCGCGGATGTCGGGTGGCGCCACCTTGTCCACGTAGATGAAAGCGGCGACGAAGAAGAAAACGTAGCAGAACCCGTGTAACGTGAGCGACGCGATGACGAGCCAAGCCGGGCTTCCGATTGCGAAGACGATGTAGCGGATGGGCCAGGCCATCACTCCGATCGCCAGGGTCTTTCGCATGCCGTATTTCCCCAGTGACCACGACAACAGGAAGGCCATCACGAAGATCTCGGCGAGCTGCGCGATGGTCATCACCGCCGGAACATTCCGGCTCGAGATCCCGATCGCCTCGGACTCGAGGAAGGGAGCCGTCAGGATGTAGTAGAACTCCAGCTCGGTGGCGACGACGAACGTGATCCCCACAAAGATCATGAAGTCCTTCACCCGCAGCATCTTGATCGACTCGAGAAACGCCCATGGGCTCACGCCTTCCTTCTGCGGCGGCGTGTTCGGGAGTGCGAACGACTGAATGCCCATGACGATCGACAGCACCCCGGCCAGCAGCAGCATGTCGCCCGGCATGGCGCGAAGGAGGTCGCCTTCCCCGAGCCACCGCCAGCCGGTCAGCGTCCACCCGGCGGCGATCCACCCGAGCGTCCCCCAGACGCGGATTGCCCCGAATTCCTTCTCGGAGTCCTTCAGGTTGATCATCGCGATCGAGTTGGTGAGAGCCAGGGTGGGGGCGTACAGCATGCAATACACGAGCATGAGGATGAGCATCGCGCGGAAGTCCGTCATGCGCGCAACCACCATGAGGAGGATGCCGCCCGTAACCGCCAGGAAGCCGATCACCCTCTCGGTGGGGAAATACCGATCCGCCACCTGGCCGCCGATCATGGGAGCGACGATCGTTGCCAGGGGAAGAAGCGCATAGATCCAGCCGACCTGGCCGCCGCTGAAGCCGAGATCGTTCAGCAAGTAGGAGGACAGGACGGGGGCCCACGCTCCCCAGATGGCGTACTGCAGGAACATCATGGCCCCGAGCTGGATCTTCCGGCTCGAGCCCCGGCCCTGTCTGTCGCTCAAAGGCGCATCCTCAGACGATCCTGCGCTGGATCGGGTCCCAGTACACGCGGCGGCCCTCCAGGTACGACTTCGTGGCCATGTGGCAGGTGATCGCCTCCTCGATGCCGCGGTCGATGTTGCAACTCGGCGTCCCACCGTACCGGATGCAGTTGAGCCACTCCCGGAGATGGAGGTAGTAGGTACTCACGCGCCGGCCTCCCCGGTACGTGAACAGGAGACCCCGGCTCGCAAAGTACTCCTGTGTGGGTGTCGTCACGGCGTCCACGCCCTTGAAGCCGCTCTGATACGTGAGCATCGGCCGATCCGTCCCCAGGAGACCCTCTTCCAGCATCTCCTTGTAGCGGGTGGACGAGCCGTCCGCCGTGACCTTCAGACGCTCGCCTACGTCCATGCTCGCGTCGTGACCCATCATCCGGATCCCCCGCTGGTATCCGTTGGCCAGGGTGGCGCTGTACACGAGCGTCAGATCTCGGCCCGGATATTCGAGCACGGCCTGCCACACATCCGGCACGTCGCGCCCGTCCTTGAAGAAGTAGATTCCGCCCGACGCCGTCGCCGAGTGCGGGATACCTAGGTCGAGAATCTGGTTGACCGCATCATACTCGTGTGACAGGAGATCCCCCGACAGGCCGGTTCCGTAGTCGTACCAGCAGCGCCACCGGAAGAAACGCTCGAGGCTGAACGGGACCTTGTCCGCGGCGGCCTCCTGAAACAGCTCCCAGTCGATCGTGCGCGGGCTTCCCTCCTCGTGAATCTCCCAGACCCAGGCGCCCCAAGGGTCGTTTCGGTTGGTGGTCGTCTCGACGAGGGTAACCGGTCCGAGGATGCCCTTCTCGATGACCTGCCGGGCCTTCTCGTGGCTCTCCATCTGGCGGTTCTGGTGCCCGAGCTGGAACACGATTCCCGAGTTTCTGACCGCTTCCGCCATCGGCCACACTTCATCTTCGGTGCGGGTCATGCACTTCTCGCAGTACACGTGCTTGCCCATCTCGGCCGCGGCCACGGTGATGCGAGAGTGCCAGTGATCCGGCGTGGCGATGATGATCGCGTCCACGTCGGGTGCCGCCAGGAGCTCCTCGTAATGGCGATACCGCTTCGCCGGCTCGAGCTGCCGGGTGTCTCCACCGGGTCGGAGCGGCTGGGTGGAAGCCACGATCGCCCTCTCGGCCCGCACGTCGAACAGGTCGCACACGGCCGTGAGCTCGACGTTCAGGTCCTCCTGATCGAGCCACTCCTCCAACTCCGTGTCGCGTGGGTCCTCCAGCTTGGCCTCGCGACGCTCTTCGAGCCAATCCGGATGCGCGAAGCCAAGGCTCCGCACGAGCGACTCGCCCTCGAGGCCGTATCCGATGATGCCGACACGGATCTTGTCCGGATGCGTTCGGGTCTCGAGCTCCGAAAACAAGGCCGCGTCCTCGTCGTCGATCCCCAGTTGGTCAAGCAAACGTCGCCGCTCGTCGGCGTCCAGCCCCCTCCGATGCAGTGCGGTGTATCCCAGCGCTCCGAACACCGGGACCGTGGCCAGGGCCTTCAGGACATCCCGGCGTCCCATTCCGCCCGAGCCCGACTGCTTACCCGCGGAGGGAGGCTCGGCAGGAGGTTCCGCCGGAGGCGGCTTGTTCAAGATCTCTTCGTCGCCGTTTCGAATGTCATCGCTCATCGTTCGTCCTTCACCGGGTTGTGTGTGGGCGTCATGCGTAGGATTCCTCGACAGAGCCTCGGGCGCGCGCCAATCGTACGAGCCGATCCAGTCCGACGATGTGCCCTGTCGGGAAGAACAGGGTCACCAGCAGCGCACACAGCTCGATCAGCGTCTTGTTGATGATCAGGTAGGCACCCTCGGCCGGAATCGTGTACTCGAGCCCGGGCCATGGCGGCGCGGCGAGGTAGTAGAGGAGGAGCATGATGGCCCCGAAGACGGTCGCCGTCCGGGTGAGACCACCCAGCATCAACCCGAGTCCGACGAGGATCAGGCCCCACACGTTCAGCTGATCGACGAAAGCCAGCGTGCCAGGGTTGGCTGCCAGATCCAGAAAGAGCTCCGACATGAAGCCCTGCGACTCCTCCAGATAGCCGGCGGACGTCCAATACGGGTCGACGAACTTGGAAACACCCTCATAGAAGAAGTGCCACCCGACGGCGAAACGGAGCGCCACCATGGCGGTCAGTTGGACGCCCGAGTAATCCGATCTCATCTCACATCCTCCTGCTGAGAAACTGCTGTCAGCCAGTGCAGCCCGGCGGAGAGCGTCGGGAGGCCGTTGGCGTCGATCACCATGCACTCGAAACCGGGCACGGAGTCGATGAAGAGCACTCCTTCCCGTGGGGACATCAGCAGCACGGCCGTGGCCAGCGCGTCGGAGGCGAGAGCGGTGGGACCCGCGACCGTCACGCTCAGGACGTCGTCCGGTGAACGCCCGGTGCGGGAGCTCACGATGTGGTGCCACGATCCGTCCGGGTCGAACCGGGCCTCGTAGCCGCCCGACGTCGCAACGGCTCCACTCATCACCCGCAGAGGCGAGGGGAGAATCCCCCCGTGGCGCGGATCGCGCACGGCGACTACCCATGGGAGGTCGTCCTCCCGAAGGCCGGAGGCACGGATGTCTCCTCCCGCGTCGATCAGGAAGCGATCGATTCCGTTCGCTTCGAGCACCGCGGCCATTACATCCACGATGTAGCCCTTGGCGATCCCGTCGAGCGTGATGCCCATCCCGTCCCGCTCGAAGGCGATCCGTGCGGTGGAGACACGCAGGGCTTCCGCGCCGACTGTCTCGAGGGCATCTCGCCACGTGACGGGATCCGGCGAGCCGGCGGCCTGCCTCAGGAGGTCTACAAGCGGCTGAACGGTGATGTCGAAGGCGCCGCCGCTGGCCTCATGGACGGCGGCCGATCGATCGAAGAGCAGCGTCAGCTCCGGCGGCGGGCCCGCCAGGCTTCCCTCCGCGTTGAGAACGCCCACGGCGGAGCCGGAGTCGAACCGACTGAGGAGGCCGATCAGGCGCTCCATCTCCTCGAACGCGCGGCCGGCCGCTTCCTCGAGCAGGTACCGGGAGTGGTGTATGGCGGCGACCGACACGCGGGTGCTCATGGCCTGCCTATCAAGCACGAGCTTATGGTCGCCGGACGGTAGGATCGAGTCTTCGATGCGCTCCGGTCCCGGCCTGGCAGGCTCGAACCCCATCTCGAGCAGCGCCGCCATCGTCGCGGGATCGCGTTCCCTGCGCGTGGATCTCATGTCGTGGGGTCTCCAGGTGAAATCTCGAGTCGGCTAAGATAGCGGAAGCTCGATTCCAGGGACCGAAAGGGCTCTTCGGGCCGATCGTGCTCGACGAAGTAGTGGCGGATCCCGGCTCGCTCCCGGTGCTGGAGGATCTCGGCCCAGTCAATGACGCCGTTCCCCACCTCGGTCATCCGGCCGTCGCCGGTCCGGTCCTTCACATGAACCATCGGGATCCGGCCCGGCCAGCGGTCGATGAAGGCGATCGGGTCGGCGCCCGCGTGGACGATCCAGAAGAGATCGAGCTCGATCTGAACCAGATCCGGATCGGCCGTCTCGAGGAAGACGTCCAGCGCAGTCCGACCCTCCATCTCTAGGAACTCGAAATCGTGGTTGTGATAGGCGAATTGGAGGCCCGTCTCACGGGCCTCTGCGGCTGCCCGGGTCAGGCGTTCTGCCGTCCGCCGCCAATCGTCCAGGGAGGTACGCATGGACTCGGGAATCGATGGGACGACGACGTACTCATGGCCGGCGACGGCGGCGGCCTCGAGCGTCGCGGGCCACGCCTCGTCCACCAGGCTAAGAGCCACGTGTGCGGAAGGGGCGCGAAGGCCCGCGTCGGCGAGGAACCTCCGGATCTCCGAAGGCGAATGGCCGAAATAGCCCGCAAACTCCACCTCCTCGTAGCCGATCTCCGCCACCCGTGCCAGCGTGGCCGCCACGTCGCCCGCCATCTCCGTGCGGAGGGTATAGAGTTGGGCGCCGAGCGGGCCGGGGAGCATAGTCCGACCCGTTTCTTTCACGGCGGACGCCGCTTCGTGAGGCAGTGATCCGATCACTGGAGCGCCGGCCACCAGCACCGCCAGCCGGGTCAGCGCCTTCCGTCGGGTGATCGTCAAGCGTGGAGCTCCGCGCGATCCTTGCACTCCGCCGGGAAAGCGGCGGCTCGTGCGGTGAGAGCCATGTCGGTGAGACAGGTCATGCTGTGGTTCGCCGATAACGGGGAACGGCAAGTTCATCGTGCACTGGCGTCGAATGTCGAGATTCAGTGGATATCAGTACCGGACACACCAGCCCGCCGCAAATGTACGGACGCAGCTCCAGGAGGACGAGATCAGGAGCGTGGAGGGCAACCCTACCCGGGATGTCCGACCGGAATCAGGTAAAGTGGCCGTTGATCATCGGGTAGCGACAGCGCCGCCTGCAGTTGGGCGTCGTGGAAGGCCCCGATTGGGACGGCGGCCAGGCCAAGGGCGACGGCCTCGAGAAGGATGTTCTGTCCCGCATGGCCGGCTTCCATGTGGACGTATCGGGGCGCTCGCTCACCGTACTTGACCGCGGTTCTCTCATACACCGCGGCAATGACGAAGACGGCAGGCGCATCGCCGATCGCCTCCTGGTGAAGGGCGGCCGCCTGAATGGCGGATCGAGGATCGCCCTCCCTGTGGAGGGTCAGGTCGTGACGGGCAGGCTCGTAGTGGAAAGTGCCGTTGGAGGTGCCGACGTATACCTCGAGCGGATAGAGCGCCCCGGCCGAGGGCGCAGTGCGGTAGCCCGCGCGATCGGTCACACCCTGTGCCGCCCAGGCTAGTTGGCCGATCTCGGCCGCCGTGAGCGGGATGCTGGCGAAGGCGCGCACCGATCGTCGCCGCGCCAGCGCTTCCTCGACCGACAGCTCGCCTGTTGGTCGAGGTTCCGGTAGGACAAGCTCCTGTGGCGTGATCATCTCTTTCATGACACTCTCCCGCCACGACTCCTCCGCGTCAACGCTCCCGCCGCAGCCGATCGTGCCCGTGAGGAGCACGGCGGCGGCCAAGAACGTGTCGCCGCGTCGTTCGGTTCTCATCGGCTCAACTCGTGTTTCGGGCAGGCGTCCTATCGAGGGGCTCAACTCGGCGGCAGACTCCAGATCGCCGAGCCGGGATAGGCTGTGTTTCGCTTCTTGCAGCTTGTCTCGCTTCGCTTCACAACCCTGCGTGAACAACTACATCAGGGATCGCCCTCTGCAAGTCGGGAGAACCTCTATTCTGCGGCGTATGGTCTGCTCTGGTATCGTGTGATAGCTGTGGTGCGAGTGGAGTAGCGCACGGGTCAGTTATGAGCCGCGAGCGCGTGTGCAGGACAATCGTCCCGGTCGGCTCTTGCGGTTTCAAGCGCCGTCTCGGAAGCTGTGCGATAGAGCCGGGTCCAGCGGTTTTCGCGACGCGAAGGAGGAGCTAATGGCCAAGCTCACTGTCACCGTCAACGGCGAGCGGCGAAACGTCGATGTCCCCCCCGAGATGCCGATCCTCTGGGTGCTCCGCGATGTCCTCGGGTTGACAGGTGCCAAGTTTGGTTGTGGCAGGGCCCTTTGCGGGTCATGCACCGTCCTCATGGACGGCGAGGCGGTCAGGACGTGCGTCGAGCCAATCTCTTCAGCCGCCGGCAAGGCGATCGTGACGATCGAGGGACTGTCCGGAGACGGGAGCCATCCACTGCAGTTGGCGTGGCGGGAGCTCAACGTTCCGCAGTGCGGCTACTGCAAGCCCGGCCAGATCATGAACGCGGCCGCGCTGCTGGCCCGCAATCCAAGGCCCACCGACGCGGAGATCGACGAGGCTCAGCGGAGAAACCTGTGCCGCTGCGGCACATATCGGCGCATTCGCGAGGCGATAAGGATGGCTGCGGAGAGCGCGGCCCCGAGCTCGGGAGGTGGATCATGACCCGCGCTTCGGAACAGCCGTCTCCTGACAGTATCGGCGCCAACGGGGTCACTCGCCGCGCGTTCATCCGCACGGCGGCTTCCGCCGGTAGCGGCCTCGTGCTGGGCGTTTCGACGCCCATTGGCGATCGAGGCGGCATCGGCCCGGCTTTCGCGAGTGCCTCCCGGATGGTAACGGAAGCCAGCTTCTCGCCGAACGTCTTCGTGCATCTCCATACATCGGGTGACGTGGAGATCGTCGTGGCCCGGTCGGAGATGGGCCAGGGGGTGCGCACCGCTCTCTCGGCCGTCGTGGCCGACGAGATGGAGGCCGACCTGGCGCGCGTCCGTGTCGTACAGGCCCCGGGAGACCCTGCGTTCGGAGACCAGAACACCGGTGGCTCACAAAGCGTACGCAACCACTTCCAGCGGTTGCGGGAGGCCGGGGCGGTTGCGCGCCGGATGCTCGAGCAGGCGGCCGCCGGCGAGTGGGACGTGCGGGAGGCCGAGTGCCTCGGGCGGGGCCACGAAGTGAGGCACGGGCCGACCGGCCGAACGCTCGGCTATGGCGATCTGGCCGAGGCGGCCGGCAAGCTCGCAGTGCCGGAGGATGTCACGCTCAAGACGCCGGATGAGTTCCGCTACATCGGCCGTCCGCTCGACGGAGTGGACAACTTCGACATCACGACCGGTGCCGCCGTCTACGGGGCCGACGTCCGCCTGCCGGGCATGGTCTACGCGGCCGTCGCCCGCTGCCCGGTCGTAGGTGGAAGCGCTCGCTCCTATCGGGCCGAGGAGGCGCTGGCCCTGGCCGGAGTTCTTCAGGTCGTCGAGCTTTCGGCCGGCCCGACCCCTCCCGGATTCGCCGCACTCGGAGGCGTCGCCGTAGTGGCGGAGAACACATGGGCGGCTTTCGAGGGTCGGGATGCGCTGAGGGTGGATTGGGACTACGGGCCCAACGCGACGCACGAATCCGCCTCGTATCGAGAGGCTCTTCGGGAGGCTGTTCGAGCTCCTGGCCGCGCGGCCCGTTCCGAGGGCGACGTGGACGCCGCACTGGGGACGGCGGCTCATACGCACTCCGCGGAATACTACGTGCCGTACCTATCCCATGCCTCTATGGAGCCCCCCGCCTGCGTGGCCTCCGTGACGGAGGAGGGATGCGACATCTGGGCGCCGGTACAGGATCCGCAACTGGCACGGAATCTCGCCGCGGAGCTGCTGCAGCGGCCGCGGGAATCGGTGGACCTCCACGTCACCCTCCTCGGTGGCGCTTTCGGACGAAAGTCGAAGCCCGATTTCGTGCTTGAGGCGGTGTCGATCTCTCAACAGACGGGGCGCCCGGTAAAGCTGACCTGGACCCGCGCAGACGACCTTCGCCACGACTTCTACCATCCCATGAGCGTTCAGCGGATCGAGGCGGCTCTCGACGGCTCGGGATGCACGACCGGCTGGCTGCATCGAGCGGCGTTCCCCAGCATTTCCGCCACGTTCGAGGCTGACATCGACGGTCCGACGGATGGGGAGTTGAGCCTCGGGTGCACGACCGTTCCCTTCGACGTTCCCAACCTGCGCTGCGAGGCCTGCCCGGCACCTGCGCATGCGCGCATCGGCTGGTTGCGTTCGGTCTCGAACATCCACCACAGTTTTGCCATCGGAGCCTTTGCCGATGAGCTGGCTGCCCTGGCCGGTCGTGATCCGAAAGACTACCTGCTCGAGCTCATCGGACCCGGCAGGATCATCGACATCTGGGAAGGGGACGAGAACGCCTACGGAGCCGACAAGAGCGCCCTGCCGTACGACACGGGTCGCCTCAGGAGGGTGGTCGATGTGGCGGCAAGCGCGGCAGGTTGGGGTCGCCAGCTATCGCCTGGGCACGGGCTCGGGATAGCAGCTCACTACTGCTTCGTGACCTACGTCGGCACTGCCGCGCACGTCTCCGTGAGCAACGACACGCTCGCCATTCACCGGATCGATACCGCGGTGGACTGTGGGTTGATCGTCAACCGGGACCGGGTCCGCGCGCAGCTAGAGGGAGCGGTCGTGTTCGGTCTCAGCCTCGCGCTGTACGGCGACATCACGATGAAGGAGGGCCGCGTGGAGCAGAGCAACTTCCACGACTACCCAATCCTCCGAATCGACGAGCTCCCGGAGATCCACGTCCATATGGTGGAGAGCGACGAGCATCCGACCGGCGTCGGAGAGCCAGGCGTGCCACCCGTGGCGCCGGCCGTCGTCAATGCCGTTTTCGCGGCGACCGGCAAGCGTATTCGGGAGCTGCCGATCGACCTGTCAGATTTTCGGATATAGGCTTACAAGTCGGGGCGGCCGGGCGCGCGCCAGCGCTGGTGGGGGCCCGAATCCGCGCTACTTCCCTCCCCGTACGAGCCGGGTACTCATAGCCGTAACGAAAACGCCAGCCGCACTGAGCCTTCCTTTCCAATGTTAAGGCTCACGGGCGGTGTGGAGGGTAGGTGTGCATCCACCCAGCGATCAGACTTAATGAGCGCACCCGTCAACGCACCCAGAGCCGCGCCGCCCAACCCCACGACACCAGCGGCAAAGAAGACGGTTCCGACGTCGTCGTCATCTGCCTCCCGCACGGAGAGCCATAAGACGGAACCACCGACTGCGCCTGCGCCGAAACCGATTAGCGTTCCTTTCGCCCAGTTCGATTTCTTCCCCTGAACCATCTCGATCTTTCGTAGATCACCGCGATAGAAGGTCTGAGCCGACCCGTTACCCTTCGGCGCAATCACAAGCGTGTCATAGAACAGCTGGGCTACTTGACCGGTGACCGCCTTGGCTCCCGATATGGCTGGAAAAACCTTCACCCGAGCGCCCTGATGCACGAAGGTCGTGTCCTGTGCAGATGAGACGCTGGCGCACGCGAGAAGGAGGGCCATGGACCACGCGGTCCTTATCGACAATCGTCGCATGATTACGCTCCCGTGTTGCAGCAACGGTCGCTCATGAAGGTCACGCGACGGGCAAGCGAGGTTTGCTTCACTCCAGCGCGAAATCGATCGTCTGCGTGCCCGTCGTGCACACCGGCCTTGCGATGGCCGACGTGAAGGCGACCACCTCTAGGTAGTCCCCGAAGATGGGGCCCGTGCCGAGCCTGCACCGGGCGCGAACTGTGAGGGCGTACCGGCCCGCGTCGTCCGTGAAAGTCGTCTCTGCGATCCCTCAGGTCGCTGCCAAAAGAAGGAGTATGAGTCGTTTCATTGACGCTGCCAGGCGAGACACACTGCGTGAGACCTTCATGACTACCTCTCAGTCGAGCAGGATTGCTTGACTCGTTCCGTTGTTACGTTCGGACAAGAGTCGCAACGCGTGGTCAAGAATGAGTCAAGTGATGCCTGGCTTCCCTTCGTGTCTTTTGGAGGCCGATGCGCTTCGCAGGTCGGGGTGGTGCGGTCAGGCAGGCGTCGTTCTCACGGCGTCTGCTCGGCGCAGTCCGTAGACCACCGAGCAGCTTGGAGGCCCACTGGGGGGCCTCGTTCTGCGCAACCTTGAGAAACGTCCGGTCGCGGCAAGTCAGGAAAACCTCTATTCACCCCCGTATGGATACGGCTCTACGAGGACGAGATCAGGAGCGTGGAGGGGCGTGAGCTAGACTGTATCCGCTGAAGGCGAGGTTACCTCTTGTTAGCCTTGAGTCGTTCAACCGCCTCAAGAATGTCTTGCACCATTCCCCGCTTTGCTTCCCGCCAAAGCATGATGGCCACTCCGCCAAATACCAGGAAGACTAGCACGCTGGGCCACATCGGAATCACGGTCGCGCCTATAACAAGCTCCCAGCCAGCCAGAGCCCGTAGCAGGTGACCGAAAGCCATGAGGGCGAAGAGGACAACTGATATGGCGGCGATTGGCTTCATCTGATCTCACCTATGCTTGAGGTGGACTAGAGAGGGCGCCCCGAAAGGCGGCCCCGAAAGGAACTGCCCCTGGTACTAGGGCCGCGAACAGACCGTACTGGAAATCGATTGCGGACAGTACGACTAGGCGATGGTTGGCGAAGGCCACGGCGACGCCGCCCAGGGGTCTAGTCGCGATCTGGGTACTCGAACTTCAGTGGCATTTTGATCTCGTACTTGATCTGAAGCAGGTCGAGACGTTCCGGCGGGAACTCCGTGTCGACTGTCCCGTCCGGGTAGGTGAGGGTCAGTGGCCGGACCTTGAAGGGACCCTTCTTGGCCGTGGCGTATGTCACCACCAGGCCATCCTCGGCGATCGCCAGCCTGTTCTGAACGGCGCTTCCGTCCCCCACGATAGAGAACAGCGTCCCCAGCGCGCCGCCGAGCGGTCGTGCCTGGACCCCCTCGATCTCGTCTTGCAGAACGATCTTACCGAGATCGACCAGCCAGTAGCTGATGCGTCGGCGGTTTGTCACGCGAAGATTCGGGCTCGTCGTGGTGTCCACGAAAGTGTAACGATCGGCCGCTCCTGGCTCCTCCGGCCAGCCAACGGACACGCGAACGATGAGCTCGGGCTCGAAAATGCCCTCCTTGCGCTCTATCTGGTTACGTGCCGGATCGAAGTCCACCACACGGTCCTGGCCGTACTCGTGAGCCAGGGCGATGAACTCGGGCACCTGTTCCGGCTCCAGGCCGGTAACCTGCCTGTACGCCTCGTACCAGTCGGTGTGATCCAGGAGCAGCATCGTGGCCCCAGAAGGTCCATCCAACGTGCCGCGAACGAGGCGCAGGATGATCGAGGTCTCGAATCGAGTTGCGTGGGTCGTCGCGAGAAGGTTGTAGCCCTGGTCGACCTCTTTCTGCATCGCCGCCACGATGGCCACTCGGCTGGCTCGCTGCGGCGCGTCCGGTCCGGCTGGCTGCGCGGCAGCCCCCGGTGGCAGGAAGGCGGTCGAAAGGGAAAGAGCGAGGGTGCCGCAAAGAACACGTCCGGTCACCGGTCGGGCCGCCGCAGGGCTCACCGGGCTACGCCTCGGAGCCGTTGCTAGGCGAGCCCGTCGGCTGGTGCAGACTCCACCATTCTCGGGCGTCGTCGGCCGTCCACGAGCCGTCGGAAACGCAGTTGGCGAAGCGCGCGCCGAGGACCTCTGCGTTCTCCGGTCTACGTTCTGGGTCCTTCTCCAGACACTCCAAGATCACGGAGTCGAGCTCAGACGGAAACGCAACCTCAGAGCGTGCCGACGGTGGCTCCGGCTCTTCTCTGGCGTGTTTGACTAGCGCTTCCATGAGCGTGGTTCCTTCGAACACCCGCTCTCCCGTCAGCAGCCAGTAAGCCAGGCATCCCACGGCATAGAGGTCAGTTCGTGCGCCGATGGCCTGATTACCCAGTATCTGCTCGGGAGCCATGAAAGCTGGCGTTCCGCCAGGAGTGACGTCCAAGGTGAGCGCCGTCTGAGCGTCGATGAGTGTCTGCGAGTCAAGGCCAGCGCGCGGGCCCACGAGCCCGAAATCCAGAACCTTCACAAAGTCCGTGGTTCTTCCGTAGCAACAGACGTATGCGTTGGCCGGTTTGATATCTCGGTGCACGAGCCCGCTCTCGTGCGCCTCGGCGAGCGAGTCGCAAACCTGCTGCAGAAGGTGCATTGCCCGCGCAGGTTCTACGGGGCCATATCGGTCCACGAGCGTCTGCATGTCTACGCCGTCCAGCAGCTCCATCACATAGTAGAAGGATCCTTCGGGCGTGACGCCGAAGTCGTACAGCTCGATGGTGTGTGGCGACTTGAGCAGGGCCGTGGTCTGCGCCTCCCTCTCGAATCGGCGAAGCAGCATGTGTCGATCCTCACCCAGGTTCATAAGCCTGTCCGGCCGGATCAGCTTGATGGCAGCTGGACGTGCCAGCATCTGATGCTCAGCCTTCCAGACCTCGCCCATGCCTCCACGACCCAACCTCTTCGTGAGCCGATAGCTGCCCAATTCTCGTGCCTCACCAATCTCACGTGCCAGTCGAGTGAGCTGGTGTGCGGTCAGGAGCGCGATACCGGCGGCCAGGTAGTTCGCGTAGTACGCCAGCGACATCTGACCAAACGTCGGAGTCTGACCTCCACGCAACCCATAGAGGAGGTCGCCGATTGGGTCCATGCTGGCAGCCACGAGCGCAGCCGCCAGCACTCTGCCGGGCGTGTTCGGAACCAGTACGGCAAACACGAGGATTAGGACGGCGACTTCCGACACGCCCAGGGATGGCATGAGAAGCTCATCGGCAAAGAACTGGATGGCGACCGCACCGATGAACGCGAGAGCCACCTCGTAGACGAGGCCCACATCCAGCATCCGCTCCGGTGGCAACAACCGGGACCGACCGAGGAAGTAGACACCGATCGACAGCAGGAGCATGCCCAGGAGCAGCAGGTTCGTAGCCCCCGGCAGTGGCGTAAGCTCCGGGCCGAAGGACGCGGGCATCACGGCATTGATGATCAAATAGCCCGTGAGTGCGACCGCGATTATCGCCGCGACCGTCTCGAGTCGATTGGCCGCCCGGCGAAGCAGGTCTGGAGGGACCTGGTGCTTCCATAACCCGGCCTTGGGGCGCTCGGTGCGTGGCGTGGGGCCGATGGTCTCCAGCTCGGCAGCGGGGAGAGCTGCCCCGCTGCGCAGCCGCTTCCGCCCCTTGCTCTTCGACGCCCTCCTCACGGCAGCGCCCTCTTGGCGGTTCGGCTCGCCATCGGCGCTCCCGTAGGCGGCTATTAGCGACTCGACTTCTGCATGAAGCCGCGGATCCGACTCCTCAAGAACCGCAAGGCGCCGAGTCCGCTCCTGCGGTGGCAGCGAGATGAGCTCGATCAAGGAAGCCCCGGCCGCGGACCTGCGCTCAGATGTCATGCCGGCTCCACGGTTTCTGCCCATGCGGTTCATCCGGCTCATCAGATCTTGCTCTGGGGCCAGACCAGGGTGCAGCAACGGTTATGTCGCCGTCCTATGAGCTCGTGCATACGAACCGAAGATTGCTCTTCCCGGCCGGAAGGAGTAGAGCATGACGATAGGTCGCTCGCCGCTTAGCCTCGCACGTCCCGTCCCGTGCGAGAAAACCGTCTTGACCAGCACACCCCTATGCCCGGTCCCGGATATGCTCTCGGGCCTAGCTCATCGATAACAAATCATCATAAGAAGGAGAGCAATGGCAGCTAAGAGGAGAATCACCGCCGTCGCTGTCGGGAAATCCTTTATTCGCCCCCGTATGGAGCGGGAGACACCTCTGTGCGAAAGACAGGGTCGCTACTGCTCTAGCACCGCGGAATTGCGGCTAGCCGTGCCAGCTGTTGTCACTGCGAATGACACCGCTGATCTAGAAGCAGCCTAACAGAAGCCCCTATCCGATTACCGGAAAGAGGTTTAACCAGTCGGGGCGGCCGGAGATCGGTTCGGGCAACCGCCGAAGGCTCATGCCGGCGGCGCGTCCAGCTCGCGAGCCAACCAGGCTCTGGCGAGACGCAGTTCCCGCTTCACCGTCGCCAACGAGACGCCAAGCGCCTCGGCGCATTCTTCGAGCTTGAGTCCGCCGAAATAGCGTTGCTCGAGTAACTTGCTCTGCCGCTCGCTCAAGGCCTCCAGACGCTCCAGCGCCTCGTCCAGCTCGAGGATCGCAGCACCCTCGTCGGCGAGCGCGTCCGCGCTATCGAGCTCCACCCTGGTCCAGCCCCCGCCCCGCCGCAGACTCGCTCGCTTCCGCGCGTAGTCGACGAGAACGCGGCGCATGACTCGCGATGCAACGGCCATGAAGTGCGCCCGATCTCTCCACTCGACCAGCTTGATTTCGATCAGTCGCAAATAGGCCTCGTGAACGAGGGCCGTGGTGTTGAGCGTGTGGCCGGAGCGCTCCGCCCTCATCCGGTCGTGAGCGATGGCCCGTAGCTCCTCGTAGATGAGCGGAAGTAAAGTGTCCAGGGCATCTTTGTCCCCGGCGCGCGCCTGACGGAGCAGCAAGGTTACTTCCGACCGGTCAGTCATTTCGTGTCCGGGCCCACCGGCGGGTGTGCGCCGTTCTTCGTGCGACCCGGGGTTGGTTGAGCTTCCACCAGCGCTCGGCCTCTTCGCTGGTCCAGACGTCCCGGGAACAGCCGCGGAGATGGCTTCGGAGCGCTCGAGCGCTCGTGGGCCGCCTATCGGGATCCTTCTCCAAGCAGGCGAGAACCAATTCGTCGAGGTCGGTGGGGATAGGAATGTCGGACCAGGAGGATGGTGGGTCGGGTTTTTCCCTGATGTGCTTGACGAGCGCATTCAAAGGGGTAGCGCCTTCGAACACGCGGCGGCCTGTCAGGAGCCAGAAAGCCAGGCAGCCGACAGCATAAATGTCCGTCCGACCGTCGATCGGATGATCCCCCTGGATCTGTTCGGGAGCCATGAAGGCGGGTGTTCCACCGGGCGAACGCTCCAATGTCAGCCTCGCATCTCCGACCATCCCGGATCGCCTGCCGACCAGGCCGAAATCGAGAACCTTCACGAAGTCCGCCTCCATCCCATAGAGGCACACGTATACGTTGGCCGGCTTGATGTCTCGATGCACGAGTCCGCTTGCGTGCGCCTCGACGAGCGAGTCACAGACCTGCTTCAGCAAGTGGACGGCGCGGCCCGGCGGGACGGGTCCGAATCGCTCGACAAGCTGCTGCATCTCCAGGCCGTCAAGCAGTTCCATGACGTAGTAGAACGCGCCCTCGGGTGTGACCCCAAAGTCGTATAGCTCGATCGTATGCGGGGATCTGAGCAGCGCCGTCGTTTGGGCCTCCCGCTCGAACCTGCGGACCAGTGTCTCTCGATCCTCGCCTACATCCAACAGCACATCGGGCCGAATCAGCTTGATCGCCGCCGGGCGCGCGAGCAGTCTGTGCTCCGCCCGCCAGACCTGACCCATTCCCCCCTTCCCGAGCAGTTCCACCAATCGGTAGCTGCCCAGCTCTCGCGCCTCACCTACTTCCCGCGCCAGTCTGGTGAGCACATGCGCCGTAACCAGCGCAACCCCGGCCGCCAAGTAGTTCGCGTAGTAGGCGCCCACCATCTCGGAAAACGAGGGAGTAGGCCCTCCGCGGAGCCCGTAAACCAGGTCGCCGACGGGGTCCATCGTGGCGGCGACGAGTGCTGCCAGGAGCACTCGACCGGGCTTGTTGGGGACGAGGATGGCAAACACCAGGATCACCACCGCCACCTCCGAAACACCCCAGATCGGCAGCCGGAGCTCGGCGGCAAAGTACTGGACGGCGACCCCACCGCCGAACGCCAGAATCACCTCGTACACCAGGCCTACGTCCAGCATACGTTCCGGTCGCAACCAGCGAGATCGCCCTAGGAAATGAACACCGATCGAGACGATCAACATCGCGACGAACACGATGCGGGTGCCGGTCGTTTGATCGCGCGCCGGAGCGATGCCAAGCGAAGCGAAGCTGGAGATGACGATGTAGACGGTCAGGGCGATCGCGATGATCGCAGAGGCCATCTGGAGCCGACCGGCCGCGCGGTGAAGGAGATCGGGGGGTATCTGGTGGGCGGCCAGCGATCGCAACCTCGATGGGCCCTCTCGCGGTGCCGAGGTTACGGTGTTAAAGATCTGAGGTTGCCTGGGCTTCGCTGGGGTGGGCTCAGCTGACAAGCCATCCCAGGCCGTCGCATCCGCTGCTGCTTTGTAGCGGGCCAGAAGCGCGTCGGCTCGCCGGTCAGCGGTTACAAGAGCCTCCACCTCCTCGTGGATATCTGGTTCCGATTCGGCAAGCGAAGCTAGGCGCTCCTTCCGCTCCTCGGTTGGGAGATCGACCAACCGGGCGAACGCGGATCCGATCCTGTCCCAGCGTGTTGTGCTCACCAGAGCACCTGGAATTGGAGGGCTGCTTCCCTCCTAACACTATCTGGGCGACCTCGCCACGTGAAGCACCTTGTTCGGCATGGAGTGATCGGCTGCTATCCCGGCTGGGGACGTGGAGAGCGCCGGCAGAGCACACGCGATGCGTGCGACATGAGGTGGAGGAGCCGTTCAGCATCCCTTCCCTGCTGCTGGTTTTCGAGACCTGCCACCGGAACTGAGGCCGCCAGGTCGGGCTTGAGCACCCGCGAGCGGAATTCGGCAATGACCTCCGGATGGCTGATTACCGCAAGAACCTCTGCGTGGTATCGGTAGGCAAGCCAGTCGAAGTTGGCGGAGCCGGTGATCAGGTGCTCGTCGTCGACCAGAATCGCCTTCAAATGGCTCATTCTTTCTTCGAACATGCGAAGCTCGAAGCCGCACCGCTCCCTCTCGCGCAGGATGTAGCTGCGGAGCAGGCCGCGATTGTTGGCCTCGGGGGTCAGCACCGTGACCCGGGCACCGCGCTGCTGCGCGTCGCGAAGAGCCTCGCAGAAAGGGAACGTGATGTAGGCGCTGTGCACGATCACTGAGTGACGGGCCCGGCGAATCAGCGCCAGGATCGGTTCCAGCGTAGCCTCATTGTTGGCGCCGTCGAGGGAATAAAGGTCGACGCCCTCGAACCTCGCGTTGGAGGCCGCTTCGACTCCGAGCCAGGTTGCGTTGACATCGGCCTGGAGGAACGCCGCTATTCCACGGTGCTCGATTCGCAGCATCATGTCGTGCCAAGCGAAGTTGTGATCGCTGAAGTTGATTCCCCCCATGTACGCGATGTCATCGTCGATGACGATGATCTTCTTGTGCTGGCGAGCCGGCATCCGCAGGAAGAAAAGACCTGCCGGGTTGACGAAGCGAACACCGACGCCCGCGCGCTTCAGCTCCTCGAACATCTCGGTGGTGGACCGTCTCTCGGCGCGCAGATCGGCATCCAGCATATTCCGTGGCGTGTACAGGAAGCGGTCCGACAGGAAATGGCGTGTGTAGTGGTCGACGATCACCCTCCGGTCCGGCGCCGGACAGGCTAGCAATGCGTTGGCAATGGAGCGTCCGGATGCATCTCCCTCGAACGTTGAGGCTTGCAGCCAGGCACGCTTGCCGGCAGTGGCAAGATCGGGCGTGAGGCGCTCGACGAACTCGGGAGCGTCTACCAGGAACTCGATCTTTCCGGCAGTGCCGTCGTTCCCACGGTACGTCTCCGTCGGTCCGACGGTTGCTGGGGCGGCGGGTCGTTTGGCAAGAGCTGCCTGGGCTCCGGCCGGCCTTCCTCGACGCCAATAGCGCCAGAGTGCGACCGACAGGCTGATGAGGATCACAGCCCCGGCCAGGAGGAGGAGGAAATCCGCACTCAAGCCCAGCCATACGCCGAGCGCTGCAAACAGCAACATCTTTGGGAAGCGGCCGAGCAGGGTGGCTGTCAGGTAGCGGCTGAGCGGATAGTCCGTCTGTGGCGCCACGAAGCGTATGGCCCAATAAGGAAGCACCGACCAGGCGCACAGCCAGATCGTGAAGAACGGCGCACGCCGGAAGAGCCGCACGGCAGTCCGCACAACCCGGCTCTGGCGCACCGATCGCAGCCGATCGAGGGAGAGCACCTTCCGGTACAGGTGGTAGTTGACGAACTCTATGTACATGTTTCCCGCGGTGGCGGCGACTGCCACCAGAACCGGCGAATAGACGCGCCCGAAGAGCATCACGATCGGCTCGAGCGTCGTCGGAAAGAACATCGAAAAAGGTCCGTTCAGCCACAGCGACACGATTCCAAGGCCGACAAGGGGCGCCGTGCTGGGAAGGATGAGGACAAGCGCGAGCCCGATCAGGCCGATCACGCCGGTGGCACGAACGGCCCAGGTCATGGCAGGGGAGCCCCGGGGTCGCGTCAATACCTCCCACAGTCGGGCACCGAGGCCACCCCGAGCGTAGCCTAGGAATAAGGTGTCCGATTGAACCTGGCGAGCTAGCATGACGCGAAGTCCAGACCCCTCGCTGTTTAGATGCGGCCTCTTCAGCCCTCCATTCAGATAGGCGTAGACCACGCGCGCATCGGCTCATCGGGGGGACGCACGTTACCCACGGGGTGCCGCGCGCGTGCCCGTTGGGCGGGTCGATGACGCGCAGGGCTCTGAGACGTCGGACGGTTATTTGACAGGCTACCAATCGACAGTACGAACCGACAGTAAGCGGCTCTCTGTCACCGAAATGACCGCAAATGAGCCCTGTAAGCTGAAACCCTCAACGGAGTTGACCCTGCGCACCCAGCAGGAGCGCCTTACAGTGCCGTTCGCGGCTTGGGCAGAACCGGTCGCTGGCGGTCCGCCGCCCGGCGGAGTAAGGTTGTGCGGACCGTCCAGCTTCACTCGTTGCGAGATTAGCCATGCGACTTCTTCCGCTGCCGGCGCTGATCGCCGGGATCCTGCTCTCGACGCCTCCCGGTGTGTCCGCCCAAGAGACGGACGCCTTCCTGAAGCCGGGTGAGCCCGCCCCCGACTTCGAGCTCGCGGGTGCCACGCGCTACGGAGTGCTCGCGGAGCCGATTCGCTTGAGCGACTTTCGCGGAGAGACGGTCGTGCTCGCCTTCTTCTACCGCGCCAGGACCCCTGGGTGAACGATCCAGATGCAAGCGTACCGTGATCAGTACGCAAGCCTGTTTCGTGGAGGACG
>JBDHGL010000044.1:0-13629 GCA_039589875.1 Gemmatimonadota bacterium | reverse complement strand
TGACGTCGTGTTGATCGCCATCTCGGCCGACTCCGCCGAGGAGCTTGGGTCCTGGGCAAAGGACGACGATTTTCCGTTCCTGTTCGCTAGCGATCCGGAGGGAGCCGCCTACGCTGCTTTCGGAGGGGTGCCGAGAGAGAGCGGTCTACCGGGCGGCCGGTCCGTGGTCGTCGTGGATCCGGACGGACAGATCACCGAAGTGATTCCGGCCTTCCGGGAGGTCGATCCGACCGCATACGACGAGCTTCAGGCGATCGTTGATCGAGTAACGCCTCAGCCGGCCGACAGCTAGGGCGCCAAAACGCGTTCGACGGCGGCGATCAGGTCCTGGTCGGGGCCGACACCCGTATAGGCTACGCGACCGTCCTCGCCCACGAGGACCACCACGGACGTGGTCGGCACCTCGAAAGCTCGCACCGCAGCGCCTCTGTCATCCCACAGGTACGCGTAGCCCGGATCGTGCTCGTCGACGTGGCGTCGGACCCGCCGGCGTGACTGGGCGACGGCGACGGCGACGGCCACGACGTTGATGCGATCGCCGAATTCGGCGTGGATCCGGTCGAGCTGAGGCTGTAGGGCCTCGCAGTTCTCGCACCAGACCGCCCAGAACTCGATCAGGGTGGGACGATCGCCGACGTAGGCGAGCAGATCGACGGCCTCACCGTCCAGGTCCTGGACTTGGGCCGTCGGCGCCTCCGATCCGAGCGGAAGAGCGACTCCAGAAACCTCCTGGCCAGGCAAAGCCCGGGGCCCGATCGACAACGACAGCGCCAACATCATCAGCTGCGCACCGGAAGCGCCGGACCGGGAGCGACGCGCTCGACTCATAGGTTGTAGCCCGCCATGACGAAGTAGTACTCGGCAACGGCGATCATGATCAGAGCCGCTACCCGCTTGGTCCATACGAGCCACGCGCCGGAGCGCGGAAGACGGAGAAGGACGCCCGAGAAGAGCCCGACCACGACGAGCAGCGCCGTCATTCCGATCGAAAACACGAACAGATAGACAAAACCCATAAATCCGGCCTGCGTTGCCGCCACCCAGGTCAGCACGACGGCGAACGCGGGTGCTCCGCACGGCGCCGCTACGATTCCCGACGTGGCGCCCAAGACGAAGACGGCTCCGTACGTGCCGCCGCCTCCCTGGCGGCTCGCCCACTCCATCAGCGAGCGCGGTACCGGAACCGGAAACACATCCAGCATGACGAGCGCGAACACCAGGAGCAGGTTGCCGATCGCCAGGCGGGCCCAGGGGCTCGCACTCACCGTTCCGAAGAGCGTGCCGGTCAGTCCCGCCAGCATCCCCAGGAAGGCATAGAGGAGAGCGAGCCCGGAGACGTACGTCAGCGTGAGGCGGATCGTGCGCGATCGTGTCTGTCCTTCCTCGGCCGTGCCGGCAATCACCGAGGCCGTGATGGGAATCATCGGGTAGACGCAGGGTGTGAGGCTGGTGAGGACTCCGGCCCCGAAGAGCGTCGCCAGCGCGAGCAGCGGGCTCGCCGAGAGCGCCTGCGAGAGTCCGCCCGCCGGCTCTATCTGAAGCAGAAGACTCACTTCGGGATTCCTTCCGTTCGGCTCAGCTCTGCCAACCTATACGGTCTGCCTATGGCCGCCGCTGTCGAAACAGCCAGGCGACCAGCTCCTCGGACGCATACGCTGGGTCCCACGAGTGGTGGTCGACACCCGGCAACTCCTCATACCGCACATCGGCGACGGCCTTCTCGAGGGCGGCGGCCATCCTCCGCGATTCCTCCACGGGCACGACATCATCGGCGTCACCGTGAACGATCCAAACCGGAATATCCGCGACGCCAGCCGCGAGTGCCGAATACGGGTCTGCGCTGGATTCCGGAATGAACCTGGGGAAACCGTGGCGTCGAGCGCGGCCATCGCCACTCGACCCGGGCTACCCTGCCAGGTCATACCCTCGGGCACCTGGGGAAAGACCACGATCGCAGGCCAGCGCTCCGGGTTCATTCGGATCGCGCTTCCGAGCCCGACCTGGGTCTGAAGCAGTCCATCGTCGCCTCGCTCGCCGGCGCCGTGTAGAAACAGGATGACGGGCCACGCCTCGGACGGCCCGTAGCCGCGAGGTACGTAGACCTGGTAGAGGTACTCAACTCCATCGACCACTATCGAACGGTCCAAGAAACCGGTCTCGATCGTTTGAGCCGCGACGGCACCGGGGCCTGCGAGAAGACCCGCCAATAGGAGAGCACTACACCTCCGGAGGGCCTGGCCCATCAGTCACGCCTCTTCATAGGCCTTGGTCAACACCTCCTCGGCGAATTCCTCGAATGATGTGGGTGTCGTGCTGGACGGCGAGCGGCCTTCGAGCGACCGAACCTTCCCCTCGTTGAATCCCTGCTCCATTTCCGCCAGCATGCCGGCTGTGCTCTCCGAGAGCCCCAGTTCGGTGAGCGAGGCCTCGTAAGCCTCGTAGGGAAACTGCACGTACGCGAGGTCCAGTTTGCCGATCGCAGTTCCGATGATCCGGGTCGCTTCGGCCATCGTGAGGTCACGAGGACCGAGAAGCTCACGCACGACGAACCCCTCGAAGTCTCGGCTCACCAGCGCGTCTGTGGCAACGGCCGCGATGTCCGCGGTGGCGATCATGGGCAGGACGGTATCCGGAGCGGTCGCACCACCGTTGATCCCCTCGTGCTTGATCAAGCCGAGCGTATTCATGTGGTTTTCGAAGAAGAACCCGGGACGGAGCGCGAGGACGTTGAGCCCCCCCAGCGCTCGAAGGCGCTGCTCCGCTCGGTGCAGGCCCGCGATCGGTCCCGTTCCGGCCGGCTGGTCGGCGCCCACGCTACTGAGAAAGACAAGGTGGCGGAGGCCGCTGTCCTCGATCGCCCTGACGATCGCCCTACCTACCCGATCCTGAAACGCGCCGTAGTCTTCCGACTGCAGGTTCGGCGGGATCAGCGCAAATGCGGCCTGCGCTCCCTGGAAGGCACTGGCCAGGTATTCGGGATCGGTAGCCTCGCCTACCGTGCCGTCCGCTCCTCTCTCGACCAAACCCTCCAACTTCTGTTCAGACCTTCCCAACACCCGCACCTCTTCGCCCTGCGCCATGAGCCGCTCGCTTATGCTTCCGCCAACGTTGCCTGTGGCGCCCATCACAGCGATCACGATTCCTCCTTTATCATCGTTACAGGCCATCTGGTCCGGGAATAGACCAGGATCTCCGAGGTTGGGCCTCCGTTACGGCCTTCTCGGACCGTCACCCGCGCCGGTGGCCTCGAGAGCCCGTGCGATGGCGTTCAAGTCCTCGGCATCCAGCTCAAGGGACGCGGCCCCAATCCAGCCGTCCACCTGCTCGGGTGAGCGGGCGCCCACGATGCTGCCCGTGACGCCCGGCCAAGCCAGCGTCCAAGCCACGGCCACGGCGGGGATGGTGGTGTCGTGACGCCGGGCGATGGGCCTGAGGGCGTCGCGCAGCTCGAGGTTGCAGTCAAGCCGGGGTTGCTGGAACTCTTCCGAGAGGTGGCGCCAGTCGCCCGGATCCAGCTCGTCCATCCGGTCCGCCGTCCATTTCTCCGTCAGCAGCCCCGACTGAAGCGGGCTGTAGGCGATAATTCCGGTGCCGTGCTCCGCGCACCAGGGGATCTCGGCGCCAGCGACCTGACGGGCGATCAGGGAGAAGGGCGGCTGCAGCGAGTCCACGTGGCGGCTCGCCTCGCACCGCTCGAGGAGCTCCACGTCGAAGTTGGACACTCCGGCGGCCCGCACCTTCCCCTCTTCCACGAGGCGCACCATCTCCCCCCACGAATCCTCCACCGGGGTGCCGGTCGCGTCCGGCCAGTGGAACTGGTAGAGGTCGATGCGCTCCACGCCCAGCCGGCGGAGCGAAACCTCCACCTCCCGGCGGATGGACTCAGGCCGGAGCGACTGCTCCGGGTCCCTCATGCGGTCTTCTTCGTCCCACACGAGGCCGCACTTGGTGAAAACATAGGGCCGCTCGCCGTCCGGCAGCTCCCGGAGCAGCCGTCCCACGACCTCCTCCGAGTGGCCGAGTCCGTACACGGCGGCTGTGTCGATCCAGTTGATGCCCAGCTCCAGGGCGTGACGCATGGCGGCCAAGGAGTCCCGGTCGTCCTGGGGGCCCCAGCCGAAGGCCCAGTCGCCCCCGCCGATGGCCCAGGCGCCGAAGCCCACCGGCGTGATCGCCAGATCGGTGGTGCCGAGCGGTCTTGTCGGAAGGATTGCGGGCTCCATCGGCCATCTCGCCAAGCATGCATGCGACCTCCAGAGCGGAAGAATCAAGTACCGCTCAGCATGCCTCATACTATAGCCAGCCAACATGACCGGCAGTAGGTGAGCACTGGCCCGAGGCGCACTATCGGCACACGAGCGCGTGGGCGCTGGCACTGTCGTTCTGGTGCTATCGAATAGAGGCTTATCAGTCGGGGCGGTCGGATTCGTGCGAAGCCGGCGACCGAGCGAAGCGAGCGGAGCCAACCCGACCCCCTGCTCCCAAAGCCGATGACGGGCGCGCGTGAGCGCTGGTGGGCGCCGGAATCCGCGCTACTTCTCCTCCCTTGCGCGCGTCAGCGTCCGTGGGCGCGCATGGGCGCTGGCACTGTCGCTGGCACTGCTCGAGCTTACCCGGCTCTCGGTCAAAACCCCACGACCGGCTGACAGCCGACGTCATTCAGCATGTCGCGAGCGGTGCACTCGTTGGCCGGGTAGGGGAAGCGCGGATAGACGACGTGATTCGGGGCCGCGCGCGGGAGCTCTGCGGGGTCATCTCCCATTCGGTCGTATTGCCGAGCGTCCAGGTAAGTGAACCCGCCCTCTGGTCCAGCGCCGCTGCTGCCCGCGCCTCCCTCAGGAAGCGCTCCTTGAAGCCGGCATCCAGACCCCACTGGGGCGGCAGGAACTTGAGCGCCACGGTGCGGCCGAGCTGGGTATCGGTCGCCTGGTAGAGCACCCCCATCCCGCCGGCGCCGAACACTTCGAGAACCTCATAGTGAGACACGGTGCGGCCGATCAGACCATGCGGATCCGGAGTAGCCTGCTGTTCCGCTGCGGTGGACGGCGCCTCGAAGCCGGCCCGCGAGATCAGGTCCTCAGAGCGTCCAAGCAGCTCTCCGGTCTCATCAGTCGCCGCCAGCAACCGCTTCACCTGCCCATGCAGCTCGGGATCTCTATCGGCGAGGACCCGTAGCCGGACGGCCCGCTCCTCCGGCCCCAGATCCGCCAGCTCGAAAAACAACAGCCGTATCTGGTCCCAACGATCACTCATCGGGGCGCCTCGCCAGCGAAACTCCGGCCGCCGGCATCACGCATCGCTGTCCAGTGCCTCCAGCGCCTCCCGCGCGGCAGCGACCTGAGGTTGGAACTCCGGATCGGCATCTTGCCAGAGCTCGATGAAACGGACGTAGTGCTGCCGGGCCTGCTCCGCGTCACCCAGCCGCCTGTAGATCTCGGCCCTGCGTAAGTGGGAGGGCGCAAGGTGGATCACATCATAGATCGACGGCATCCAAAAGGAATCGTACCACTCGAGAGCCTCGTCGTATCGCCGCAGCGACTCAAGGATCTGAGCGCGCAGGTAGCGCTCCTGAGGCTGAGCGAAGAACGGCGAGCCGGCTAGTCGCTCTCTGACTACATGGCGTGGTGCCGACTCCAGTGCCTCGAGGGCGGCGACAGCGTCTCCCCGACCCCAGTGGACCCACGCGCGGATCGCCTGCGCGAGATCGCGGGACAAGGACCCGGCTACCGCCGGTGTCTCCATCCGTTCGAGCTCATCGGCGTAGCGGAGGGCAGCCTCCTCCTCTCCCAGGCGCTGACTGACTCGGCCGAGGAGATAGTGCCTAAGGTGCTCATGTACGCCGTTGTGGGCGCCCATGTAGTACTTGTCCACGAAGCCACCCGTAGGGATGTGCCGCGCGAGGGCCGCATCCCACGCCAGTAAGGAGTCCCGCAGAGCGAGAAGATCCGCTTCGTCACGCGGCGGGGCGTGCGACAATGACCAGAGCCCACCGTACTCAATCGCCCAGGCGCGCTGGAGCCCCGCCACGTTGGCGAGCTGAGCCTTCGCGGCCTCCCACCGTCCGAGCGTGGCCTCGAGCATCGCGATCCGCAACTCATACGCGGCGTGCCATCTTGGGGGCATATCGGAGTCTTCGGCCCTAAGCCAAGCGGAGCGCGCGAACTCGAGTGAAGCGCGAATCTCATGGAAGAGACCGGCGACGTAAAAGCTGATGATGTAGCTGTCTGCAGAGTGGAGCTGCTCACTGAGGATCTGCGCTCGCTGCGTCGAGTCACCCACGCCGAAATCGCGGACCGCGTGCATAAAGCTGCCAGGCTGTCGATCGGGAGACAGGCGCAACAGCAGCGAATCTGCGTGGTCTCTGTGACCTGACATGGCCTCGAGGCGGAGGTCCACCCACAGGACTTCTCTGTCATCCGGGTTGTACTGGAGCGCCCGTTCGCACGGGCCGTGCGCCGGCGGCAGAGGGCGCCCCCGCATGGGATCATACACGAACTCCAGGAAGCAGAGGGCCTGCCAGGCATGGAAATCACGAGGGTAGCGCTCGAGGATCGAGTGGAGCCGTCTCTCTGCTTCTTCGATCTCTCCGCGCAAATGGAAGAGCTGGCCCTCCAGGTATGCTCGGTCGCGAGCGTCCAGATCCTGGCTATGGATCACCGCCATCTCCGCCGCATCGATGGCCGCCATGCTGAGCACTTGGTAGTCAACGCTCGTTGACAACCCCATCCAGGCCAGAGCGAACGCAGAGTCGATCGCGATGGCCCTGAGGAACGCAGCCTGCGCTGCTCCCGGGCTGCCGCCAGAGCGCAGCAATCGATCGCCTTCCAGGTACGCCTTGAGCGCCCCCAGGGAGTCGGTGGTCACGGCGGCCAGCCGAGTGAAACGGTGCTCCGGACCCAACGCGTTGCTCACCAGCATGGCGGCGGTGAGATCGGCGACCAGCACGAAGGTGCTGTCCGGCGATCCCTCCACCGTGGCCTGCATCTCGGGCTCCGCCGCGGCGTCCCGCCGGTAAAGCCGGGCATTCACCCGCAGTCGCGTCCCCGCCTGGACGATCTCACCCACCACGTAGCGGCCCGCGTTCAGGCTATCGGCGAGATCAGGCGCGTTTTCGCGTGAATATCCGGCCGGTTCTCCCACGATCTCGAGCACTTCGGTGGGATCCACGGTGCTGAGCTCTCCGGCCCCATCCAGAGTCTCGCTCAGCATGGCGACCATGCCCTCGGCGAGGTAGCGGTGCTGCTCGGAGCCGCGATACGTAAACGGGAGCACAGCCACGCGATTCGACGCCTCGATGGCCGGTGGAGAAGAGAATCGCGGGACCAGGTCCAGCGCGCCGATCACAGCCAGTGTCGCCAGCAGCCCCAGCGCCAGGCCGGCAGCCAGTTTCGTGCGGACCGAAAGCCGGCTCCAGGTCGACCTCCTCTCCTCGGGGTCCTTGCTCAGCAGTCGCAGCACCGTCTGTTCGAGATCGGTCGGCACATCCGCACGCAGCTTGCTCGGCAGCCGGGGCTCCTCGCGCCGGATCGCGTGGATCACCGCGGTGTGGCTGCCCCCTCGAAACGGACGCTGGCCCGTCAGCATCTCGTACAGCACGACCCCCAGCGACCACAGGTCCGTCCGCGCGTCCACCTCCTCGCCCCGGGTCTGCTCGGGCGACATGTAGGCCGGCGTGCCCAGCACCATCCCCGAATCCGTCAGACCTTCCTCGCCCGTCTTGGCCAATCCGAAGTCCAGGATCTTCAGCACTCCCCCTTCGGTGACCATCAGGTTCGCGGGCTTGATGTCCCGGTGCACGAGCCCCGCGCGGTGGGCCGCCGCCAGCCCGCTCGCCGCCTGCTCGGCCAGGTCGAATACCTCCTCCACCTCCAGGGGACCTCGGCCGATCATTTCCTTCACCGTCTCACCGTGGTAGTAAGCCATGGCGATGAACAGCTGGCCTTCGTCCGTCTCGCCTGCCTCGTAGATCGCACACACGTTTGGATGGTCCAGCGCCGCAGCGGCTCGCGCTTCCCTCAGGAAGCGCTCCTTGAAGTCGGCATCCAAGCCCCACTGAGGCGGGAGGAACTTGAGCGCCACCGTGCGGCCGAGCTGGGTATCGGTTGCCTCGTACAGCACGCCCATCCCACCCGCGCCCAGCGCCTTCAGGACCTCGTAGTGGGAAACTGCCCTACCGATGAGACCGTGGGGATCTGGAGTGGTCGACCTGTCGTCGGGCGTCAGGAGCAGGTCAACCGGCGGTTTCGAGATCAAATCCTCGAAGGAGCCCAGCAGCTCTTCGCTCCGGTCGTGCGCAGCCAAGAGGCGGTCCAGCTCCGCCCGAAGCTCGGGATCACCCTGCGAGAGCACTTCGAGGCGCCCAGCCCGCTCCTCCGGCCCCAGCTCCGCCAGCTCAAAGAACAAGGGCCGGACCTGCTCCCAGCGCTCAGCCGTCATGGCGCGAACTCAGGATTGAGCTCGCAGGCCAGCCACGCCCGTGCCAACTTCAGCTCCCGGGCCACGGTAGAGCGCGACACGCCCAGCGCCTCGGCACACTCCTCCAGCTTCAGACCTCCGAAGTACTTCTGCTCGAGCAATTGGCTCTGCACAGGACTGATCGCCTCCAACCGCGTGAGCGCTTCGTGCAGATCCTCTATTGCCTCCGCGTAGTCCTCCGAAAGCTGAATCGCCTCGTCGTCGAGCTCTACCTTCTCCTGTCCGCCCCCTCGCTTCTGGGCGTTCCGCTGGCGCGCGTAGTCGACCAGGATGTGCCGCATCACGCGCGATGCCGCCGCCAGGAAGTGCGCTCGGTCCTTCCAGCCGGCGCGATCCAGATCGGCGAGCTCCAGGTAGGCTTCGTGAACGAGAGCCGTCGTGTTCAGAGTATGGTCCGAGCGCTCACGCATGAGGCGGACGTGCGCTAGCCGGCGAAGATGCTCGTAGAGCAGGGGGACGAGCTTGTCGAGGGCGTCACGCTCACCGTCTCCGACCTTGCGAAGCAGCGCCGTGACATCTGAGCGGGCTTGGGATTCCATCGCTACACGTGCCGGCTGGGGGACCGGGCCGATCCGCGCGAACTCTCGTCCGTTTGGCCTCCAACTCAACGCTCCAATAAAGCGGCCGGCGTCCCTTCGTACAACTACGGTCCACGTCGCTCGGTTCGTTCCCCAAGGCCCCCGTGAGACGGTTTGTCCTCTTTTTCCGCGTACCTCAGTGAAGGACAAGAGCAGCGGCCCGGCGTGTCGGCCGGGCGCAGGGCGCCGAATTAGGAGGGCATCATGAAACGGTTTACGAACAGCCTGACGCTGGGAGTCGCGCTCACTCTAGTCGCGACAGGATCTCTGTGGGCGCAGTCTGAAAACGAGCAACTCCGAAGGGCGAGCGACATCACCCTACTGCCCTCGTCCAGCATGGCCGATTTCCTGAGATCCGAAGCGGCCAAAACCCACTGCTGCACGACGGAGAAGTTCCTCGAGGGCGCAGTACTCTACAAACGAGCGGCCGAGCACGGGTTCGACGGCAACCCCGAGAACCTGGAGACGGCAATCGACGACCTGCGGCTCGCTGCCTACTTCTTCTATTACGCCGGTGAGTTCGACAGGGCCTTCAACGCGATTGCCAGGGTCGGCGTCATCGAGCGCGACCGGGGCAACCGTAAGGAGGCCGCCCAAGCCCTCCTGGAGGCCGCGCATGTCGCCCGCTGGAGCGGTGACACGCAGCGGGCCCGCGAGCTCCTGATCGCTTCGCAGGAGCTGGATCCGCAATCGGTCGACGTCGCCAAGAAGCCGTAGATGTTTCCGAGCGCGTTCCCCAAGAACGCAAGGGGCGTCAGGGCAGCCGTTCGAATGCGGGATTGGGGTCCCTCCCGGACGGTCTGCCCGGCCCCTTCTCACCTGTGGAGAAGGCAGGTGTGCCACCTGCCAGTGTCAGAAGCAGTGACAAACTTGTGTCACTGCGCGGGTTGACAGGGCCTAGATCCTACCTAACACAAAGCCCCTATCCGACTACTGGATAGAGGCTTATCAGTCGGGGCGGCCGGATTCGAACCGGCGACCCCCTGCTCCCAAAGCCGATGACCGGCGCGCACCAGCGCTGGTGGGCGCCCGAATCCGCGCTACTTCCCTTCCCGTGCGCCCGTCAGCGTCCGTAGACGCGCGTGGGCGCTGGCACTGTCGCTGGCACTATTGAACCGAGCTGAGTAAGTGACCACACGGTCTCAGCCACCAATCGACTCCTGGCGGCGGAGTTCCCGAAACCAGTTCTCCACCACATGCAGACGGTCTGCTGTACGCTCTTCGGGCCCGAGAATCATGAGCGCTCGAGCACCGTCAGGCGATACCAGGTAGGAACGCCCGCCGACGTTGAGCCAGCGCTCTTTCTGGACGAACACCTCTGGTACTCCGACCCGAAATTCAGAGCCGGGTAAGATCGGCACGGACATCAACCGCGTTCCGCTACGGTAGTACAGCACCGAACCGTCTGCCGCCCAGTAGGGTTCCTCACCGCCGTCTGTCGACACCTGCCAGCGCTGGCCCGTTCGAGGGTATGGCTCGACGAATACCTCGTATCGGCCCGGCTCGTCGCTCGTGTACGCCACCCATTCTCCGCCCGGATCAAGCACGGCTCCCCATTCGTTGGATCCCGTACTCACAAGCGGCTCCGGCGAGGACCCCCTGTCGGCGTAGACCCTGTGAATACTCCAACTCCCCTCTTCGAACACGTCTATCATGAGCGCACGCCCGTCCGCGGACCACGAGGTCGGTGTAGGGTTCGCACCCGCTTCGGCTAGGGGCTCGGCAGGCTCTCCGCTGTCGACTGGCTTCCAGAAGATTCGAGTGTCTCCAAAGTGCTGAAAAGCCACTGACTGGCCGTCCGGACTCCACAGGGGCATTTGGGACCGATCGTCACCCGTGACGCGTGTCGCTCGCGCCGTTTCAAGATCCAACACCCAGATGTTCAAGCCCGTGCTACCAACCGAGATGGCCAGGCGCCGACCATCGGGCGAACGCTCGAAGCGCCCATAACGAGCCGCATCGAACGGCAGGTATTCCAGCGCCCCGGCCGAGTCGACCCAAGCCAGCCGGCCGATCTCCGCCCAGGCTCCCGATGCGTAGACCAGGGTCCCGTTGCGGGTGACCTCGTAGTGGGCAGCTCCATTCCCCTCAATGCGGAGGTCATTGAGAACGGGAACCGGAGGTCCGGTCGTGCGCAATGCTTCAGGATCGAACGGGCTCGCGAGGAGTTGGCCTCCTACCGCGTGAAGGAGGTGTCCGGAATCCGCGTATCGAGGCGCCGTACCGGCCACGATGTCCCTGCGCTCTCCTGTATCCAAGAAGAGTCCCCGGACTCTGCCGTTAGACGTATAGACCATGGTCGCGCCCCCAGGCAGGACCCGTGGCTTGCCCCATTCGAGTAGCAACTGATTCTCGGAGTAGCGCTGCTCTGGCACGCCGCCATTCTCCGGGACCTGCAATAGCCGGTGTCCCTCCTCAACGCCGAACAGGATCCACCCATCGTCGGTCCATGTCCCACCGGTGGGGTTGGGGGCGCGCGCCAGCGACACCGGAGTCGCACCGCTGAGGGCCACCTTCTTGAGCTCGTCGTCAGCGAAGAACGCGATCCAGTTGCCATCGGGGGAGAAGAAAGGGTCGTATGCGCCCTCGGTACCGACCACGGGGGACGAATCGAGCTCTCCTACTCGACGGACGTAAAGCCTCGTCGTATGGGTCTCTTGACCGATGAACGCGATCAGGGAGCCGTCCGGTGAGATGTCCAGCGCCCTGCTGCCGATGCCGAGGGGATTGGACCCTATGAACGCAAGCGGAGCCGAGTCGGGAAGCTGAACCGTCCAACGGCGGACGGCGCCTCCTGCTTCGGTGTCCGAGCTCGATGGCCGCAGGTATGCAGCCACGGCTGTGATTACCGCCGCGGTCGCCACCGTTGCAGCTACGATGAAGCGACGCCGCCACAGGAGACCGGAGGCATCTGGCACCGTCGACGCCTGCTCCGCCCCCACCCAGCTGGGGTCTGTCAGCCCGGCCTTGAATTCCTCGGCGGTTCGGAACCGGTCTGCGGGAAGCTTTGCGAGGACCTTCGCCAACGCCGCATCCACGTGAGCCGGCACCGTGTCCCGCCGCTCCCGCACGGGCGACGGAACCAGCGTGAGTTTCTTGAGCAGCACCTCCTCCACACTATCGCCCGTGTGTGGGGCTTCCCCGGTTAGCATCTCATACAGCACGCAGCCCAGCGAGTACAGGTCGCTGCGGGCATCCGGAGTCCGCTCTCCCTTCGCCTGCTCAGGGCTCATGTACCGGGGCGTTCCGAGTGGCACTCCAGTCTGCGTCAGGCGGGCAGATCCCGCGGCGCTCACGGCCAGCGCGATGCCGAAATCGGCGACAAGTGCTCGCCCTTCTTGGAGGAGGATATTTCCCGGCTTGATGTCCCGGTGAATGACGTCTTGGCGGTGCGCATAGTGCAGAGCGTCGGCAACGTCGGCTGTGATGCTGATCGCCTCCTCCACGGGAAGCTGGCGCTCCCGCTCCAGCTTGTCCTGCAGGGACTCCTCCTCCACGAAGGGCATCACGTAGAACACGTTCCCGCCGGCCTCGCCGGAGTCGAAAAGAGGTAGAATGTGGGGGTGCTGGAGGTTGGCGGTCACCCGGATCTCGGACAGAAACCGGTCGGATCCCACCGCCGCAGCCAGCCCTCGATGGAGCACTTTGATGGCCACCTTACGGTCGTGTCGGAGATCGTGGGCCAGGTAGACCGTAGCCATCCCGCCTCGCCCGACCTCATGCTCGACGGCATATCGGTCAGCGAGGGCTTGACTCAGGCGCTTAGGTTGGTCGGCCATAGCCCAGCATCTTACGCGGCTTAAGCATTCTCACTCAGTCTAATTACTCGGCTGAACGGCGAGCCGCCGGTATCGGGCAATCCTCGACAACCATTGTCAGGGTTTTTCTCCGCTCCGTGGCGTCAGGCTTTGTCTTCGACGGACCGCAAAGCTGGCGGCGAGTAGGGCAGGTGTACGTCGCAGCACTCTTATTGCCACGGCCGCGCTAGAAGCAACCAAAAGAAAAACCCCTATCCGGACACCGGATAGGGCTTACCAGCCGGGGCGGCCGGATTCGTTGCGAAGCCGGCGACCGAGCGAAGCAAGCGGACTACTGCAACCCAACCCTCTTGAGCACGGCCGCGTAGCGCGGGTCTGTCCGAAGCACGTCTGCCGTCGGGTCGACCCTCAGCTCGCCAAGCATACCGGGGTCCTCCGCTGCTACACGCTCCAGATACTCAAACGCCATGTCCAGCTCTCCGAGTTCCGCGTACACGATCGCAATCTCCTTGAGCATAGCGCCCTGCTCGGGCACCTCGGTCAGCAGCACCAGCGCCTCTTCCCGGTCTCCCGCGCGCGCATGTGCCCAAGCGAGTCCAGCGGTATTGTAGGTGTCCCCCGG
Organism: Gemmatimonadota bacterium; assembly: GCA_039589875.1. Classification (GTDB taxonomy): domain Bacteria; phylum Gemmatimonadota; class Gemmatimonadetes; order Palauibacterales; family Palauibacteraceae. The sequence continues at coordinate 196 of JBDHGL010000044.1, read as the reverse complement.
ATCCAGCTCCCTCGCCTTCTGCAGCGCCGCTATGGCCTCCTCGTGCTCCCCCCTCATCGCGTGCCCATAGCCGGCGTTGTAGTAAGCGATTGGGTCGCCCGGCTCCATCTCGATCAGCTTCCACGACTCCTCCACCACGCCGTCCCAGTCCCGTGCGAAGAGCAGTGCTGCCGCCAGTCCTTCGCGGTTCAGCGTC
>JBDHGL010000043.1:0-37113 GCA_039589875.1 Gemmatimonadota bacterium | reverse complement strand
CAGAGAAGCGCCACGCCGCCTCCCGGAACGATGCCCTCCTCGACCGCGGCACGCGTCGCGTGGAGAGCGTCCTCCACCCGCGCCTTCTTCTCCTTCATCTCGGTCTCGGTGGCCGCGCCAACGTTGATCACCGCGACGCCGCCGGCCAGCTTCGCGAGCCGCTCCTGCAGCTTCTCCGAATCATAATCCGACGTGGATTTGTCGATAGCGACCTTGATCTCTTTGATGCGGCCCTGGATCTTCTCCGGGTCGCCGCCGCCGTCGACGATCGTCGTGTCGTCCTTGTCGATCACGATGCGCTTCGCCTCGCCAAGATCGCTCACGACGGCGTTCTCCAGCTTGAAGCCGAGATCCTCGCTGATCACCTGACCGCCGGTCAGGATCGCGACGTCCTCGAGCATCTGCTTGCGCCGATCTCCGAATCCGGGCGCCTTCACGGCCGCCACTTTGAGCGTGCCGCGCAGCTTGTTCACCACGAGCGTCGCGAGGGCCTCGCCCTCGATGTCCTCGGCGATGATCAGCATCGGCTTGCCCATCTGCGCGACCTTCTCGAGCACCGGGAGCAGATCCTTCATCGAAGAGATCTTCTTGTCATGGATGAGAATGACGGGCTCGTCGAGGATGACCTCCATCTTCTCGGGATCCGTGACGAAGTACGGCGAGAGATAGCCACGGTCGAACTGCATCCCGTCGACGGTCTCCAGGGTCGTCTCGAGGCCCTTCGCCTCTTCGACCGTGATCACGCCGTCCTTGCCGACCTTCTCCATGGCGTCGGCGATGAGGTCGCCGATCTCACTATCCGCGTTCGCCGAGATCGTGGCGACCTGGGCGATCTCCTTCTTACCGGAGGTCTCGACCGAGATCTCCTTCAGCGTGTCGACGACCTGCTCGACCGCCGCGTCGATGCCCCGCTTGAGCGCCATCGGGTTGATGCCGGCGGTGACGCTCTTGAGGCCCTCCGTGAAGATCGACTGCGCCAGCACGGTCGCGGTCGTGGTGCCGTCACCGGCCGCGTCGGAAGTTTTCGTCGCGACCTCCTTGACCATCTTGGCGCCGAGATCCTCCACTGGATCCTCGAGCTCGACTTCCTTGGCGACGGTCACTCCATCCTTCGTCACCGTCGGGCTGCCGAACTTCTTCTCGAGAACGACGTTCCGGCCCTTCGGGCCGAGCGTCACCTTAACGGCTCTCGACAGCTTGTCGATTCCTGCCTTCAACCGCTGGCGTGCAGCGGTATCGAATTCTAGATCCTTCGCCATCTCAGTTTGCTCCCTTTATCTGATTGATCTGGTGTTTTTCCGGGCCCCTTGAACCACTGGTCCGGATGTCAGTCGCGCCAAGACGATGTCAGTCGATCACCGCCAGAACATCGCTCTCCTTGATGATGAGCAGATCGTGTCCCTCGATCGTCACCTCGGTGCCCGAGTACTTCCCATAGAGGACCCTTTGGCCCTCCTCGAGCTCGACGGGAATGCGCTCGCCTTCCTCTGAGACCCGGCCGGGACCGACGGCGATTACCGTGCCCTGCTGAGGCTTCTCCTTCGCGGTGTCAGGTATGTACAATCCGCCGCGCATCTCCTCGGTCTCCTCGAGGGGCTCAACCACGATGCGGTCGGCAAGCGGCTGCACCTTCACCTTGGATGCAGTTGTCATGTGACCTCCTACCATTGAGTAATAATCAGTTGTTACAGACTATCTCTAGATTCCCCGCTGACCTTGGTCCGAGCTCGCTGAAGCGTCACGGTGACCAGGAAGTTATAGCGTGGTTATTAGCACTCCAATCTGGCGAGTGCTAAGACATCCCGCAATGCAGGGGTCGTGCCGTCTTTGAGCCGCCGTTTTGGCCTGTTTGCGAGGCTTCGGAAGCTCCTGAGACGGAGTCGGGCTGCCACGCTTGCCGGGCACCTGTCAGGATGGCAAGCCCGGAATCGAGGTGAAACCTCATTCCCGCTCCGCCCGTAAGGGGGTGAGGAATCAGTAGAGACCGTACAGCCTGATCATACCGGGCTGGGCGGAGAGGCTATACAGCGGAGGAGGATCTGATGATTCGCTCGCTTCTCTTACTCTTGGCGGTCGGAGTCGGTGGCTTCGTCGCTCTCAATTTGGTTGGTGCGCTGATCGTGCCCCTAGTGGCGCTGGCAATCAAGATCGCTTTCGTCCTGTTTATCGGATACCTGATCCTTCGGCTGATCCGACCGGAGAAGGCGGAGGAGATGCGGGACCGCTTCAAGAGCAGCTAGCGGTCAGCGGCCAGCCCCGTCATCGCCGTGCGCGAATCTCGGAGCTGCTCGGTGGCGGCCAACACTCGCCCACGCAGCTCGGCCAGACGGCGATCTAGCTCCGCGTGATCGTTGCCTCGCATGGCAAGGCGGAGGCTCGGAAGGGCCAGGGTCGCGTAACCGTCGTCCGGATCGGTAGCGTACAGGAGCTGTCGAAGCGTGGGCGCCCCTGGAAGTCCTTCGCCGGATGTAAAGGCCATCGCCGCTCGTCGAAGGTGGCCGTTCGCGGTCCTCAGCGCTTCCGGCTCCACGCCCGCTTCGAGCGCCGCTACCGACGCGGAATCGAGCAGAGCCGCCTCGACACCTAACTGCATGATGTCTGTCGTCAGTTTCTCGATCTCTCCCTCGAGCCCAGGCAAGTCCTCAAGCACGTCTTCAGACCGTCGCAGCTCCGCTCCTATCTCATCAACCCGCTTCTGAAGATCTGCCGCCAAACCCGGGAAGTCATATGGCAGAATCGCAGCATTGGCGAGGCGGGAGGCCATCACCGCTAGAACGGACGCGGCCGCAGCGTGCCGTCGATAGCCCGGATCGCCGAAGCGCTCCATCCAATCCGCTGCGTCATACGCGGAGTGGTAGACGCCCCACTTGCCGCTGAAGCCGAATCCAGCGCCCGGGATCCCAAGCCCCTGAACGAATGGCACATGATCGGAGCCTCCACCTAGGTCGCCCACGCGCGGCTGTTGGTTCAGCTCCTCTTTTCTCGAACGCTCGATCCAATGCTCGAGTACGGAGCCCGGTCCGTCGGGACTCGACACAGCAGCGGCAGCGTTTCGGACGAGCATCTTCAGCTCCGGCGTGGCCGAGGCGCCAAAGGTCGCCCCCCCCACCGGGGAATCCTGGTTGAGGTAGGCCACGGCTGCTTCCTCAACCTGCTCGGCATGAGCCTCCACCCACTCAGTCGAGCCGATGAGCCCCCACTCCTCGGCATCCCAGGTGGCGAACACGATCGAGCGGCGAGGACGCATGCCTGCCCGCGCGGCTCGCGCGAATGCAGCGGCGGCGGCGAGCACCGTAGTGGTCCCACTCACGTTGTCGCGTGCTCCCGGCCCCCATGCATCGCGGTGCGCCCCGATGATGACCCACTCACCTGGCAACTCGGAGCCCTTCAGTACGGCGATCGTGTTGAAGATCGGGTGTAGGGCCTCCGCTCCCCGTTCCACATCCACGTCGAGCCGGGCCCGCACCGGGCCCGGGCCGGTCCGATAGAAGAACGGAAGAGCGCCCTGCCACTCATTGGGAGCTCCAGGCCCCGCTAGCCCCTCGAGCAGATCGGAAGCCGCACCGTAGGAGAGCGGCACGACTGGAATGCGTGCGATACCGTCCATCTCGGTCTCGGCGACTCGCCGTGCTCCCGGCAGCGAGGGCCAGGCCGGCGTCGACGGATCCCCCGGCCCGTTTTTAATGCTGCCGCGCTGAACGGCGTACGGAGGACGCATGGGGCCTGCGGGGTAGGCCTCCCCTCTCCGATAACCGTCATCGGCCGGATCCGAGTAGAGGATCAAGCCCTTTGCTTTTCTTTGCTCGGCCTCACGCGCCTTGATCCCCCGGAACGAGCGTCCGTACCTGGCTATGACGATCCTGCCCTCGACGTCCACCCCGAGGGAATCCAGGACACGATAGTCCTCGGGCAGTCCATAATTGGCAAACACGATCTCGCCTTCCGCCCGCCCGGAGCCCGTGTAGGCATTGAACGCCGGAAACGGATCGCGACTAGGCGAGCCCGCTTCGGGGATCTCCGGCTCTACCAAAGAGATCGGCCCGGGATCGGGAGCGAGCCGTAGGACCGCCACGTGTCGCGGCTGCGGCAGGTAGACGATGAACGTGTCCGAGTGTGCCGTGAGGCCGGCACGGCGCAACCAGGTGAGCACGGAGTCACGCGTGGCTTCCTGACCCGGAGTACCGGCCACGTGTGGCCTGGCGCCCAGGGCTCGCGCCCATCGGGCCAGCGTGTCCTGAGAGATCCCTTCTAGAAGCAGGGACTCGTATCTGGCCTGGGCGGCGGCTGCTTCCGAAGCGAAGCCAATTGGACCGAACGCCTGAGCCACGGCCACGACCGGGTTCGCAGCAGCAGCCAGCTGGATCAGGCAGCCGACGACACTGCCGACGGCCGATGCCCTCACGAGCTCACGCTCTCACCGGTGTCACGTAAGGTGCCGGTCTGCGATGGCGAGACCCTGCAGGGTGAGAAAGGGCTCGATCTGCTCGATCGTGCGGCAGTGAGGAGCGATCAGGTCTACCAGGCCACCGGTTCCGATCACGAGCGGATCCTCGGGATTCCACTCGCGGAGGATTCTCTCGACGATGCCGTCGATGGAGTCGACCACCGAGTAGAAGACGCCGGAGCCCAAGCAGGCGATCGTGTTCCGACCGATCACGCTCTCCGGCGGGGCCAGGTCGACCTGCATGAGCTTCGAGGCAGCCTCCGCCAGCCGCTCCATGCCGGCCAGTGGTCCGGGTGCAATCACGCCACCCAAGAACACCCCTTCGCGCGTGATGCAATCAAAGGTAGTAGCAGTGCCAAGGTCGACGACGACCGCGTTTTGGCCGCGCTCAGCAATCGCCATCGTATTCGCCAGGCGGTCGGCTCCAACCTCGGACGGCTCATCCACCTCGACGCGGATCGGCAGGCCCACTGCCGTCGACGCCGTCAAGAACCGCGCATCGATACCCAACGAGTCGCACACCCCGTCCCAGGCCCGGTCGAGTACCGGAACGACCGAGGCTACAAGAGCACGCTCCGGGTGTCTTCGCTCGAAGCCGTCGTCGGCCAGAAAGCCGCGAAGCAGAAGGGCGAGCTCATCGGCCGTTCGCCGCCGCTCGGTCGCGAGTCTCCAGCAGCGTACGACCACGTCTTCGTCGAAGAGCCCTACTACGGTCTCCGTATTCCCGACATCGATCGTGAGCAACACGGTGCCGAGCCTCGCCGGATCAGGACTCGGGAAGCACTTCGGCGCCATGCACGCGCCTCAGAGCTCCCCTATCGGGCCGGAAAAGAAGAGCACCGTCCGGTGCGATGCCGACGACGATGCCAGGCAGGGGCGCGTCACCGCCAGCCGCCAGCAGACGAACCCGCCGATCGCGGAGCCAGTCGTAGTGGTCCACCAGCTCCAGCGCTCGGTGGTCCAGCGCCGCAGGTGGCTCCGCCAGATACTCTTCGAGTCCGCTTATGACCGCGTCGGCCACGGTCACGAAATCGATCTGTTCGCCGAGCTCTTCCTCGAGCGAAGTGGCGCTAGCGCGCACCCGTTTGGGAGCGGAAGCCGGCAGCGGCTTCACGTTCACCCCCACGCCCACGACGAGATGCCGCAAGGTGGAATCGGCCCAGGTAGCCTCCGCGAGGATCCCAGCGAGCTTCCGGCCCCCCGCATAGATGTCGTTGGGCCACTTGAGCCCGGGCGCCAAGCCCGAGAATCCAGCATCCAGGGCTCGCGTGACGCCGAGCCCGGCCAGGACGGGGAGGAGATGCGGGTTTCCCAGTCGGGTGGGCCGGAACACCATGCTCATGTACACGCCGGCGTTCGGCGGAGATTGCCAGGCCTTGCCTCCGCGCCCTCGGCCAGCGGCCTGCTCGCGTGCGATCACGATGGTGCCGGCAGGCGCATCCTGTTCCGCCAGGCGCTTGGCCTCGTCGTTCGTGGACCCGACCTTGCCGAACAGGTGGACGCCCGCCCGGTTCCAACGCTTCCGCAGCTTGGCAGCCGTGGAATCGGCCCACTTGGCGACCGGCCTGGCGCTCATTCGAGCCGTTCCGTTCCGGATCGATTCATCATTCAGGCACCATCAATAAGTAAGGAGAGGTCGAGGGCGGACGCCGAATGGGTGAGCGAACCGACCGAAATCAGATCGACGCCCGTCTCGGCTATCCGGCGCACCGACTCAAGGGTGATCCCTCCCGATGCTTCGAGCAAGGGCAGCGGCGGGTCGCCCTTCTGCGCCGCTCTCACGGCTTCTCGGAGCTCCGCGGCGGGCATGTTGTCGAGCAGTACGCGATCCGGCCGGGCTTTCGGCGGACGGGCCAGCGTCTCCTTCAACTCGGCGAGCCCGGTCACTTCCAGCTCTACCTCCAGCTCCCGGGCGCGGGCCAGCGGCAACACCAGATCGAGGGCCGGGCCGACACCACCGGCCGCTCGCAGATGGTTCTCCTTGAGAAGCACCATGTCGTAGAGACCGGCCCGGTGGTTCATCGCACCACCGGCCACAACGGCCTCCTTCTCGAGGCTCCTCCACCCTGGCGTCGTCTTACGCGTGTCGACGATCGTGCAGCCGGTTCCCTGCACCGCTTCGACAAACCTCGAGGCGAGCGTGGCCACGCCGGAGAGGTGACCCAGGAAGTTCAGAGCGGTTCGCTCGGCGGTCAGGATCGCCCCGAGGCGGCCCGAGAGCTCGCACACCTTGCCGTCCACCTGCACACGGTCGCCATCGGAATGCCGCCAGCTGATTCGCACATCCGGGTCAAGCTTCCCGAAGGCCTTGCCCGCCGGTCGCGTGCCCGCGATCACTCCCGGCGCCCGCGCCAGGATGACAGCTTCTCCCCTGGCCTCTTCCGGCACCGTCCAGGTGGTCGTCCAGTCCGCGTTACCGATGTCCTCGGCAAGGGCTGCCTCCACCAGCGCGTCTTCCGACCGCTCTGCAAACCGGATCACAACCTCCTCGACATTCACGAGCGCCTAGCGCAGCTCGGCTACCGCGAGGGCAGCGATCAGGTAGGAGCTTCCCACCAGCCAACAGTAGTATGCGAACCAACGGAAGTGTCGCGTCTCAAGCAGATGAACGAACAGGCGAATGGCCAGCACACCCGACACCATCGCGACCATAAAGCCGGTGAGGAGCGCTGGAAGACCGGTCGAGGCGATCGCCGCCTCGCCGCTGACGAGCTGTAGAACGGCCGCTCCTCCGATTGCCGGGATGGACAGCAAAAAGGAAAACTCGGCCATTTGAACGACGCCGACCCCCGCCCGTGCACCGATCGCGACCGTGCTGCCGGAGCGCGACAAGCCCGGCAGAATGGCCAGTGCCTGAGCCACACCCACCGCGAGAGAACCGAGGAGACCGGGATGATCCAACGTCGCGTCGCCCCCCGCCTGAGTGCGCGACGACCGGTCGATCGACCAGGCGAAGAGGCCGCTGAGAAGGAGAAAAGCTGCGGCAGCCGAGGGGCGCTCGTAGAAGCCTTCTAGGAATGACCGCGCCAACAATCCCGCGGCCGCGGCGGGGACGGAAGCCAGAACCAGCATCCCCACGTAGGTGAGGGCCTCCTTTTGGCCGACGGCGAGCCCGCGGCCGAGGCGCACGAGCCTGGCTCTGTAGACGACGATTACCGCCGCCACCGTGGCGACGTGCACGGCCACCTCGAAGCCGACGCCAGGCAGGCTCAGGCCGAGCAAGGCCTGCCCGAGCACGAGGTGGCCGCTGCTCGACACCGGGAAAAACTCGCTCAGACCTTGCAGCAGCCCGAGGAGCGCGGCTTCGAGCGGGCTCACGAACCGCCTTGGGCCGGACCGGCGGCCAAGACTTCCTCGTAGTAGCGCTCGTACGCTGGAACGATTTTGTCGGCCGAAAACCGCTCCACGGCGGATTCACGTGCAGCCGTCGACACCCGCTCCCAGCGCTCGGGATCCGCCAGGATCTCGACGGAGCTCTCGGCCATCGCCTCGACATCCCCGACCGGGTGCAGCCGACCCGTCAGCCCATCCACGACCACCTCGGAGAGACCGCTTCCGGAGCTTCCCACCACCGGAACACCGCTCGCCATCGCCTCCAGGGCAACGAGTCCGAAGGACTCCTCCTCACTCGGGAGCAGAAAGAGATCGGCGCAGGCGAGCAGTTCCGCGACCGTCTCCACCTTTCCTAGGAAGAGCACCTGATCCGCTCGTCCGAGATCCCGTGCGAGATCAGCGGCCATCTGCCGCTGAGGTCCGTCTCCCACGAGCACGAGGCGCGCCCGTACGGACTGATTGATTCTGTCGAATATCCGAACAACGTCCTCGATGCGCTTCACGCGGCGGAAGTTCGAGATGTGCATCACGATCTTCTCATCGTCCGGGGCGAGCGCTCTGCGCTGACAGTCGTAGCGCCGGCGATCGTAGATCGCTGGATCGATAAAGTTGGGGATCACCCGTATCGCGCATTCCGGGCACTGGAAAGCTTCGTACGTCTCGCGCTGCAGATACTCGGAAACCGCCGTGAGCCCATCCGACCGTTCGATCGAGAATTTCGTGATCGTCCAAAACGACGGATCCTGGCCGACAAGCGTGATGTCGGTTCCGTGGAGGGTCGTGACCAGCTTTACGTCGCCGCCCTCGCTGCGGACCATTTCCCTGGCGATCCAACCATCGGTCGCGTGCGGAATCGCGTAATGGACGTGAAGCAGATCCAAGCCCCGTTCCCTTGTGACCTCATGCATGGCGACAGCCAGTGCGAGCGAGTACGGCGGATACTCGAAGAGCGGGTACCGATTGACTTTCACCTCGTGGAAGAAGATGCCTTCGTGGAAGTGAACGAGGCGAAACGGTTGGGCATAGGATATGAAATGAACCTCGTGACCTCGCTCGGCCAGCTGGATACCGAGCTCGGTGGCTACGGCGCCGGAGCCGCCGTAGGTCGGATAACAGGTAATGCCGATCTTCATCGCCGTCTCCACTCCGTTTCAACCAGCCCCGCAAGGTGCTCCCTCGGTTCGGTACCGTCCAGCCAACGCAGATCAGACATTTGATGTCTGAACCAGGTTCGCTGCCGCCGCGCGTACTGCCACGTCTGGCGGTCGATCGCTTCGGCCGCACCCTCATGGCTGAGCTCCCCATCGAGATACGCGGCTACCTGGGGATACCCGACGGCATCCAGCGCGGGCGCGTCGGCGGGTACGGCGGCCGCCCGTAGTGCCTCCACCTCAGCCGGCCAGCCGGCTTCAAGCTGCTCGAGGACCCTTACGCGGATGCGTTCCCGGTGTGCCTCGGGCGGCAGGCTCAGCCCGAAGCACAGCAAGGTGAGGGGCTCGGCTTCCGGCTCCGATCGGTCCTGCCACCAGCTCAGTCGACGTCCGGTCAGGATCGCGAGCTCGATCGCCCGACCGGCGCGCTGTCGATCGACCACATCAAGGCCGCGGCTCCACTCCGGATCCAGACGCTCGGCCCACCCCCGTAGCTTCTCGGACGAAAGATCGTCCAGCCAGCTCCGGAGCGATCTCCGGCGCACCGGATCCAGATCGGGCTCCGTAAACACGGGTTGAAGAAGCGCTCGAAGGAAGAAACCGGTACCGCCGCAGAGGATCGGCAAGCGGCCGCGCTCGCGGATCTCTACTATCCATCCCCGCGCCAGCCGCGCGAACCTTCCCGCCCCGTACTCCTCTCTCGGATCGAGGAAGCCGACGCCGTGATGCGGGACCGAGCGAAGCTCGGCCGGACGGGGAGCGGCTGTACCGAGACTCATGCCTCGGTATGCCTGTCGGCTGTCCACGCCGATGATCTCGCCATCAAGCAGCTCGGCCACCGCGATCGCGAGCGAGCTCTTGCCCGTCGCCGTGGCCCCGACGATCGCGACGCCCGCCGGTCGGGTCTTGCTCACGTCCTCCCGAACCGGCGCGCCAACTCCTCGAGGGTGAGCCGCACGATGGTCGGTCTCCCGTGCACGTCGTGGCCAGGGAGCTCCGTCGCGAAGAGCCGGTCGAAGAGGTCGGCCATCTCCTCCTCGGAGAGGGATTGGCCCGCCTTGATCGCGCCCTTGCAGGCGAGGCTCTTGGCGATCCGCTCGTGCTGGTTGCCTGCCGCATCGACGAGCGGGGAGCCGTGCGTGAGCTCGTGGACCATCTCGCGAAAGCAGCGCTCGGCATCGAAGTGCTCGTGCGGGTTCGGGCTCGACCGCACGATGACCGTTCGCTCGCCGAACGGCTCGGCCTCGAAGCCCACTCGCCCGAGAAGCGGGCCGAGCTCTTCTACCGTCGAATATTCGGCAGGCGCCAGAGTGAGTGTCATCGGAAAGAGCAACCTCTGGGCGAAGGCGCCGGCTTCGCGGAAGCGGCGCATCGTTTCCTCGTACAGCACTCGCTCGTGGGCCGAGTGCTGATCGATGATCAACAGGCCTCCGCGCGTCTCGGCCAGAATGTAGGCATCATGTAGCTGCCACAGATCGTGCCGAACCTGGGCTGACAGCGGCACGGCATCCTGCAGCTCCGACACATCGCCCGCACCCTCGAGCTCGGTCATGAAGAGGGCGAATTGGCCGGCCCCGGCTTCGCGAACGAGCGACACGCCGGGACCGCCGTCGCTCCGGTCTTCCGCGGCCTCGGCAGCTTCGATTGCCGGTGCCACCGGTTCGTCGACGCCCAGGGGAGGCGCGCTGCTCACGCGAGCCAATCGCCCGCGCACCGCATCGAACAGGACTTTTTCGACCTTCTCTCGGTCCCGGAACCGGACCTCCGTCTTGGCGGGATGGACATTCACGTCCACAGTGTCCGGCGGGACAGCCAGGTAGACGAAGTAGTCCGGCTTGAGGCCGGGCGAGATCGTGGTTCGGTATGCCTCTTCGACGATTCGCCCGAGCTCCCGGTCCACGAAGGGTCGCCCGTTTACGAAGCTGAACCGGCGGCGCCCCGTTCGAGCCGCATCGGGTCGTTGGATCAGGCCGACCAAGCGCAGATCGCCATCCGTCGATTCCAGTTCGATCAGCGAAGCAGCTTCCGTCTCGCCCCAGATCTCCGCGACGCGCTCGCGAAGACTGCCAGGGCGAAGCGCAAGAAGCTCCCGTTCGTTCGAGCGGAAGCTGAAACCTACCTGGAGGTTGCCCAGAGCCAGCAGCACGAGAGCCTCGCTCGCTGCCCGCGTCTCGGCCGCCGCGCTTCGAAGGAATTTCGCCCGAGCCGGCACGTTCCCAAACAGGGCTCGCGCGATCGCGGTCGTCCCCCGCTGTCGTGCCATCTCCTCCGCCCCTCGCATGCGGCCCCCCTCGACCTGCACGCGGGTCCCGCCGCTATCTCCGGTGGCGGTCTCGAGGGCAAATCGGCTCACGGCGGCGATCGAGGGAAGCGCCTCTCCGCGGAACCCAAGCGACGAGATGCGCGTCAGGTCTTCCGCCTGCCGGATCTTGCTCGTCGCGTGACGATCCAGCGCCAGCATGGCGTCCTCTCGGGCCATGCCGGTTCCGTCGTCGGCCACCTGAATCTCGGTCTTGCCGCCGTTTCGCAAGATCACATCGACCTGTGCCGCCCCGGCGTCCAGGGCATTCTCTACGAGCTCCTTCACGACGGAGGCAGGGCGCTCGACGACTTCTCCCGCCGCGATCAGGTTCGCGACATGATCCGGTAGGATTTGGATTCTCGGGCTCACGGGCTACATATCTAAGCGGTAAAACGTAAAGGCGTTACGGCGTGTGGTCTCAGCTATCACCTGATGCGTGGATCCTCTGAGCTCCGCCACCTTCCGGCACGTGTGTGCCAGGTGCGCCGGCTCGTTCCTCCGTCCGCGCATCGGCACGGGAGAGAGGTACGGACTGTCAGTTTCGATGAGCAATCGCTCAGGTGGGACTCGTCTGACCTGAGCCTCGTCATTGAAACGCTTGAAGGTAACGATCCCCGAGAACGACACGAACCAGTCCGCCTCGAGTCCTGCCTCCAACAGAGAGTCACCGCCCGTGAAGCAGTGGAGTACGCCCTTCACCCGGCCGGCGAACTCCGAGATCAGGAGGGCGGTGTCCTGATCGGCCTCCCGCGAGTGAACGATAACGGGAAGGCCGGTTCGCTCCGCCAGCTCCAGCTGGGCTCGAAAGCTCTCCCGCTGCTCCTCTCTCGGAGAGTTGTCGTAATGGAAATCGAGGCCGGTCTCACCGATCGCGACCACCTGTGGATCTTCGGCAAGATCTGCCAGCTCTTCGATGACCGGTCGGCTGAATGAAGAGGCTTCGTGAGGGTGGAGGCCGGCGGTAGCCCAGACGCCATCGATCTGCCCCGCCAGGTCTATGGCTCGCCGCGCGTCCCGCGGATTGCTGGCGACCGTGACGAACTCGCTGACCCCCGCGTCCCGCGCGCGACGGAGCATCGCTTCGCGGTCCGTCTCGAACGCATGGTCCGAAAGATGAAGGTGGGAATCGAAGAGCCGGACTTCCGCCACCGGCCCGACTGTCAGGCGCCGGCCGTGTGCGTTCGGTGGGTCTTAGCCCGCTTCTGCGCCCACTCCTCGATTTCCAGAAGAACCGGCGAGGCAACGAATATCGAGGAGTAAGTCCCGATCAGCACGCCGAGGATCAGCACCATCGCGAACGGTCGGATAACCGAGCCACCGAAGATGAAAAGGGCAAGCAGCGTCACGAGGGTCGTGCCGCTCGTGAGCACCGTACGAGGCAACGTCTCGTTGATGCTTCGGTTCAGCGTCGTCTCGTAGGGCTCCTTCCGCTTCCTTTTCAGGTTCTCGCGGATCCTGTCGAACACGACGATCGTGTCGTTCAGCGAGTAACCGACGATCGTGAGGATCGCAGCAACCGTCCCGAGAGTGATCTCGAGACCCATGATCGAGATGAAGCCAAACGTGATCAGGATATCGTGCATCGTCGCGACGACGGCGGCCACGCCGAACCGCCACTCGAAACGAAACGCCAGGTAGATCAGCGTCAGGGCGAAGGACATGAGGATCGCGAGCACCGCTTTGCGCTGCAGCTCGCTTCCGACCTTCGGCCCTACCGCCTCGACCCGCTGGACCGAGTAGGAGTCGCCGCCGAACGCCTCGGAGAGAGCGGCCTCCATGCCCTCTGCACCGTTCCCTCCCGCACCCTCGAACGTCTGTAGTCGGATCAGGTACTCTTGCTCGCTGCCGAAGCCTTGGATCTCGGAACCGGAAAAACCGGCTCCCGTCACGGCGGATCGAAGCTCCGCCGCATCGACGGGTTCGTTGAACTGCACCTGGACCAGAGTGCCGCCCGTGAAGTCTACGCCGTAGTTCAGGCCGCCGTGCAGGGCGATTGAAACCATACCGATCGCGATAAAGGCTCCGGAGACGATGTACGCCCGCCGCCGACCGGCCATGAAATGAAAGTGTGCGTCGCTGAATAGCCTCATGGTCGCACTCAGATGCTGATCGGCGCGCCGGCCGTCCGGCGATCCAGGTAAATCATGAACAGGGTCCGCGTCACGTATAGCGCCGTGAAGAAGGAAGCCATGATGCCGATCACGAGCGTGACCGCGAACCCACGGACCGGACCGGTGCCGAACTGGAAGAGGATGATCGCCGTGATCAGCGTAGTGAGGTTCGCATCCACGATCGCCGAAAGAGCTTGCTCGAACCCTGTGTCTACGGCCGTGCGAGGTGTCTTGCCGGCTTCCAACTCCTCACGGATTCGCTCGAAGATGAGAACGTTCGCGTCCACCGCCATCCCGATGGACAGGATGATGCCGGCGATCCCCGGCAAGGTCAGCGTAGCGCCGAGGCCCGCCAGGCCTCCCAGCAGCAACACGACGTACACGCCGAGCGCGAACACCGCCAGTATGCCAGCCGCACGGTAGTAGAAGACCATCAGGACGAGCACGCCGATGATCCCGATGACGAACGCGATCTTCCCCTGCCGCACCGAATCCGCGCCGAGAGAGGGACCGACCGTCCGCTCTTCGACGATGCGGATCGGCTGTGGAAGCGCGCCCGCGCGCAGGACGAGCGCAAGGTCCTGAGCCTCCTGGAGGCTAGAGCCCGTGCCCATCTCGATCTGTGCTCGCCGGCCCAGCGTCTGCCGAATGACGGGTGCGCTCTGGACTTTGTTGTCCAGCACGATCGCCATCAGATCGCCGACATGCCGACTCGTCCCCCGCTCGAACTTTCGTGCACCGCGCCGTGTCGTCTCGAACGGCACATAGGGCTGGTTGAACGTCGGGTCGCGCGCCGCCGGCCCGGCGTCCGCCAGATCTTCACCGGTCAGCAGAGGCTCATCCTCAAGCACGAACAGTGTGCGATAGGCCTCCCCTCCACCGGCAATCGGCTCGACGCCCCACTTGAGCTCCGCGCCGCGTGGGATGGCGTTCTTGACGGCATCGAGCTCCAGGTACCCCTCCGCCGTAGGGATATCGGTCTCGCGAACCAAGAACTGGCCGACCTGGCCGCTCTCCAACAGAAGGGCCGTCAGCGGACGCAGCTCGCCCTCGCCCGTGTCGGCTACGGTCGTGTCCGCGGCCTGTTCCGTGGCGGTCGTGTCGGCGACCTGTTCGGTGGCGGCTGCCTCTGGTTCAACGACGACCGAGTCGGCCGCCTGAGAGTCGACTGCGGTCGAGTCCGCGTCGTCGGCTGCGCCGAGAATGTCCCCAAGGCCGGGCGTTTCGGGCTCCGGCTCGAGGATCGGCGCCGCCTGCAGGTTCTCCGCTCCGACCTCCCGTACGATGGCCCGGTCGATTCGCGGCAGGGCGCGGCGGAACTCCTCGCCGCTCCTGACGATCTTGAACTCCAGGAAAGCGGTGCGCTCGACAATCGACTTCGCCCGGTCGGGATCATCGATGCCGGCCAGCTCGACGACGATCCGTTCGGCACCGACCTTCTGAATCGTCGGCTCCCGAACACCGAACTCGTCGATCCGGTTGCGGATCGTTGTCAGCGTTCGCTCGATCGCGTCGGCTTTGGCGTCGGCGGCCAGCGTGCCGTCTGGGTCGTCGATCTCGACGGCCAGATGCATGCCTCCCTGGAGATCCAAGCCGAGCTTGAGAGCCGACTCGGTCTCGCCGGAGGGGCCCTCCTTCGGCAGCAAGGCCCAAATGCAGAGAAGCAGCAGCACCCCGATCAGGATGAGGCGCGCTCGTACGGTTCCAAACATCCTTATCTATTCAGTATCGAGAGACTGGGTTGGTGGTTTCAAGGCGCAGGAAGGTAGGTTTCGCCTTCCCTTTTCGAAAGGTCGAGCGGCACGACCGATCCGTGGTGCCGCGGGCCCACACATTGGCCCGGGCCGGTGGTGCGATGTACCATTCCCGGCCGTGCTTATGACTAAGACCCCCGTTCGTGTTCGTGCGGACAACACCTGTCACCCGCTCATCCTACTCGACACCGGAGAGGAAGATCGCGTGAGGGCCCAATGATCGGCATCGCTTCCAGCTGCGCCTTGGCGGCGAACGCGGGCGCTCTGGTCGGTGATCTCGGCGGTAACGCGGTCGACGCGGCGCTTGCGGCGGCGCTCGTCTCGGCGGTGACGGAGCCCGGCGTGTGCTCTCTTGGCGGCGGAGCCTTCGTCATGATCTGGCCCCCGGACGCGGATCCGCTCGTAATCGACGGTCACGTGGAGATGCCCGGGCGTGGCCTCGAGGCCGATCAACTCGGGACGGGCCGAATCGATATCTGGATGGAGTACGGCGGCGGCGTCTCGACCACGGTCGGCCCCGGCTCGGTCGGAACGCCGGGCCTTCTGGCAGCCTTCGAGTCGAGCTGGGAGCGCTACGGGCGGCTCGAGTGGCGCGACCTCTTCGGACCCGCCTACGAGTACGCGCGAGACGGCTTCCCGCTCTCGCAGCCATCTTACGACTACCTGATCCACTCCGGAGAGCCGATTTTCGGGTGGGATCCGCCGAGTCGAGCTGCCCTGCACGACTCCTCCGGCAAACTGCTCCAGCAGGGAGATCCGGTACAAGTAGAGGGTCTCGCGGAGAGCATCCGCGCAATTGCCGACCGGGGTGCGGCCGAGATGTATTCGGGCGACGTCGGCCTGCGCATCGCCGAGGGCCTGACGGCCGAGGGAGGAATCCTCACGGCCGAAGATCTGGAAGCCTACCGAGCCGTGGCCCGTGAACCGCTGTCCGTGGCGCTGGATGGGTGGAGCGTCGCGACGACGCCCGCCCCATCCGACGGTGGTACGGCTTTGGCGGCGATGCTGATCCTTATGGACGGCCACCCGAAGAGCGAGTGGGACGAGGCGGAGCTAAAGCGGCTGATCCGCGCGCAGGAGCTCATCCTGCACGGCAGCCACCGCTCGGAGTTGCACATGCCTTTGGACGAGCGAGCCGCGAGAGCACAACAGCTACTGAACGACGCCCGCGGGCCGCTGAGAGAGGCGCTCGAGAGCCCGTCGACCGTCCACACCTCGGCGATCGACTCCTCCGGCCTCGCATGCTCCGTCACCATTTCGGCCGGATACGGATCGGGCGCTCTACCGGGCGACACCGGCATCTGGATGAACAACTGTCTGGGAGAGATCGAGCTGAGCCCGGAGGGCTACCACGCCCTGCCGCCGGGAACCCGGCTCCACTCCAACATGGCGCCGACCGTGGCGCGGCGGGATGACGGAGCCGTGCTCGCAATCGGTTCGCCCGGGGCGAGCCGCATACCGACCGCGATGCTGCTCACGCTCCTTTACGACCTACGACTCGAGCTTCCCCTACAGGAGGCGATAGAGAGTCCGCGGCTCCACGTGGGTCACGAGAACGGCGAGATCCTCGTCGACTACGAGGAGGGACTTCCGGTGGACCGGCTGGACGTGCGTCAGCGGCGGTTCGATCGCTCCATGTACTTCGGCGGCGTCGCGGCCGTCCGTTTGGACCCCGGCGGATCGTTTTCCGTGGCAGCGGATCCGAGGCGAAGCGGCTCGGTGGCGATCGCCGAACAGGTTTCACTATGAGACGTCCTGGCGCAGACCACCGGAAGCACGAGTGGCTGATGGTGGCCGTGGTCGCTGCTCTCCTGTTCCTGCCCGCCTGCTCGGCCCGCTCCCGGACGATCGAGCCGGAGGCGGCTCAGAGCGAAGCGGATTCGGTAAAGGCCGACGAGAAGAAAGACGGGATCAAGCCGTACGCTGATGTCGTCACCGATGAGGCAGTCTCGGACTCGGGCCTCTTTGTCGTGCATCGGATCGACGAGAAGGTGATGTTCGAGATTCCCGACTCGATGCTCGGCCGGGAGATGCTCCTGGTCTCGCGACGCGCCAAGACCGCGGAGCGACTCGGCTTCGGCGGGATGAAGAACAACACGCAGACCATTCGCTGGCAGCGCCAAGACGACCGAGTCCTCTTCCGGGTCACCTCGCACGAGCTGGTGGCAGCCGACTCGTTGCCGATCTACGAGGCGGTGATCAACGCGACGTTCGAGCCGATCATCAAGGCCTTCGACATCGAGGCGCTGAACGAGGACTCCACGGCGGTCGTCATCGACGTGACCAAGCTGTACGCGGGTGACGTCAAGCTGCTCGGTCTGAGCCAGCCGCTCCGGGAGAGGTTCGAGGTCGGCTCTCTCGACGAGAGCCGAAGCTTCGTCGAATGGGTCAAGAGCTTCCCTCGCAACCTCGAAGTCCGGGTCGTTCTTACCTATTCGGCCAGCGAGCCCCCGACCAATGTCTCGACCGGCACGATATCGCTCGAGATGAACCACTCGATGATTCTGCTGCCCGAGAACCCCATGCGACCGAGACTGTGGGACGAACGGGTCGGCTTCTTTCGTGTGTCCCAGGTTGACTACGGGTTAAGCGACCAAGAGTCCGTTGCCCGACGCTACATCACGCGCTGGCGTCTCGAGCCCTCGGACACCGCGGCGTTTCGGCGCGGTGAACTCGTGGAGCCGATCCAGCCGATCGTCTACTACATAGACCCCGCTACGCCGGAGAAGTGGAGGCCGTTCCTGAAGCAGGGCGTGGAGGACTGGCAACCGGCGTTCGAGGCCGCCGGCTTCAGGGACGCCATTCTGGCCAGGGACCCCCCGAGCCTGGAGGAAGATCCGGAGTTCAGCCCGGAAGACATCCGTTATTCGGTGATCCGCTGGTTCCCCTCGCGGAACCAGAACGCGTTTGGCCCGCACGTTCACGACCCACGCACCGGAGAGATTCTCGAGGCCGACATCGGATGGTATCACAACATCGCCAAGCTCCTGCGCAACTGGTTTTTCGTGCAGACCGCCGCCGCGAACCCGGATGCCCGTCGTGTGGAGTTCGACGACGAGGTGATGGGCCGGCTGATGCGATCGGTCGCCGCGCACGAGGTGGGGCACACGCTCGGGCTGCCCCACAACATGAAGGCGAGCTCCGCCTATCCCGTCGATTCCCTCCGCTCGGCCAGCTTCAGCTGCGCGATGGGCACGGCACCTTCGATCATGGACTATGCCCGATTCAACTACGTGGCTCAGCCCGAGGACGAGGGCGTCTGCTTCGTGCCGGAGGTCGGGCCGTACGATGAGCACTCCGTACGGTGGGGGTATCGCCCCATCCTGGAGGCGGCAACGCCGGATGAAGAGGAGGCGACCCTCAACACGTGGATCCTCGAGCGGGCCGGCGACCCGCTCTACCGGTTCGGCGATCCAAGTCTGGTCGATCCGACTTCTACGTGGGAGGCGATCGGCGACGATGCGATGCGAGCCAGCGAGTACGGTATCGCCAACCTGAAGCGGGTCATGGACGGGCTCCTGGAGTGGACCTACGAGGAGGGCGAGGAATACGCCGAGCTAGAAGAGCTCTACGGCGAGGTGCTCGAACAGTGGAAGCGTTACATCGGACACGTGGCGGCCAACATCGGCGGCGCAATCGAGACCCGAAAGACCTACGATCAGGCCGGGCCCGTCTACGAGTTCGTCCCCAGTGAAACACAGCGTGGGGCGATGCGCTTCCTGACCGACCAGGCCCTCGAGCCTCCGATCTGGCTCGTGCCAGAGCCGATCCTGACGCGCATCGAAAACGTCGGTGCGGTCGAGCGCCTCAGGACGTTGCAGATGAGCGCTCTCGGTATGGTCCTTCAGGCCGGACGACTGCAGCGCCTGATCGAGACCAAAGCCCGCGTCGGCTCGAGTGCGTACGGTCTCGGCGACATGCTGTCCGACCTGCGGCGGGCCGTGTGGGGCGAACTGATGGCAGGCGGGAGAATCGGTCTTTACCGGCGGAATCTGCAGCGAGGCTACCTGGCGCTCGCCGAGGGGCTCATGACGGACGAGGGCACTCAGCCGCCACCCGACTCTCGCCAGGGGCGCGCCTTCTTCACGCCGGTGATCGTGTCCCAGTCCGATATCCGGCCGCAAATCAGGGGTGAGCTCGAGGCGATCGCGCGACAGGCCCGACAGGTCCTCGCCCGGGGCGCCGACCGTGAGACGAGATTGCACCTTAGGGACGTACTGGAGCGCATCGAAAAGATCCTCGATCCGAACGACTAGCAGTGACTCAGGGCGCGCTCGGCGAAAGCACCACGGCGTTAAGGAACAGGCGATTCGCTCCGCGCCAGTAGGCGCGGAAGTTGGGGTCCTCGGCGAAGAGGATCACCCTTCCCCGACCGAGGCGCTCCTCGTACAGGAAGACGGTCTCGGGTAGTCGCTCGGCGCTCTCGGGCCATAGATGGCCCGCCATCCGGAGACTCTCGGCCTCCGCGTAGCGCCCGACGACTCTCCTGCGGGGATCCGGCGGACCTTCGGGCGCCAGGTAGATGCGGCGCGAAGTGACCAGCACGGGCAGCTCGTCATCGTAACCGGCCGACAGCCAGGTCTCGAGATCCAGCTGGCCCCTGAGGATGGCGCCCGGGACGTCGAACGGAGTCGGTTCCTTCGCCGGGTCGACCGGTTTCTCGTCTCCGCCAGGCTTGTCCCGCCCGGTTTGCACGTCGTACCAGGAGCGCAGGCCTGTCAACGGCCGAGCCTATCGCCACCAGGCTGCCGCCGTCCTCGACCCAACGCCGGATGCGCTCCAGCCCACCCTCTCCAAGGCGCTGCGCCAGGCCCTGCGATGAGAACAGGTGCGGAATCACGAGCACGTCGAAACGGTGCAGCGGCGTCGAGGCGACGGTGCTCACCCGACGCACCGTGATCGGTACCCGGTAGTGCTGGTCGAGCGTGTACCAGGCCCAACCAAACGAATACCCGTGCACGGGATGGCCGGAGAGGAGGGCGATCTCGGGCGTCCTGACCGGCAACACGTCGGCCGAGCCCAGGGCCGGGTAGCCAGGATCCGAGAGACCCGTGTCGACGGCACGCAGGCCTAAGGCGAAGCGCGTCGCGACGTTCCTAACGGCCTGGTCGAGGCCGTCGTCGTTCTGGCCAACGCGCAAGACAACGGTACCGGAGGATACTTCTTCGCCGCCAATGCTGGTGGGCTTCAGGGTCACCGCCGCCCGATAGCCGCGCTGCCTCAAATCGACCAGAGCCGCGATCGACGCCGCCTGGCTACCATCGATCAAGTAGGCGTATCCGGCTGGTTCGGTCGGCAGGCTCGCCTCGGCCTCCGCCGTCGCGACTCGCTCGACGGAGAGAGCGCGCGCGTCCGACGAGCTGTAGGCGGAGAGATCGAACAGAAGAGGTAGTGACCAGGCGGTGATGTCGTAGAAGCGCGGATTCTGACCTCGGTCCTCCCGCGCCCGGGCCCTAGCGAGGAACTCCTCCGAGATCGGCAGATCGGGCTCGAGCAACGCGCGAACCAGCCGGTTGAGCGGCTGGGCCGCCTCGACCACATAGGTTCCGGCGGCGAATTCCCGGTCGGGTTGTGCGGTACCGTCCCGATCGAGCAGGCCGGTGAGTCTGGCATCGGCTGTTAGTCGGCCGACCTCGATGCCGTTTCGCCGCAGCATCGCCACGAGCTCGGCAGCCAGCTGGGCGTTGCCCTGTGGCTCGATGAGATACCGGACCCTACCGCTTCGGCCGTCGCTCACCGCGCTGCGCAGACCGTCGACGTAGTCCGTCAAAAGCTCCTCGCGGCGGCCTGCCGCCGTCCGCACCGCGGTCAGCGCGGTCGTGTATTGCTGCTCGAGAGCGTCCGAGAGCAACCGGACCGACTCATCGGCGCGCTCGATTGCGAGGCCTCGGGTCGACCCCTGCTCGTACAGCATGCCGACGGCGCCCTGATAGCTCCCCCAGGAAGTGGTGTAGCCGGGGTAGAAGAAGTTGTAGCGCTCCCGGGTCATGTACTCGAAGCCGGCGTCGTCGAAGGCCTCGGCGTAGGCTTCGCCGAAGATGCCGAACCAGTGCCTGGCGAAGTCGGGGAAGAAGGGACCGTAGGGCTCGTCCGGAGGGTCGAAGTAGAACTCGACGTCGGGACCCATCTCGTGCAGATCGACCACCACCTGGGGTCGCCAAGCCCGGATCGTCGGAGCGCGAGCCTGTGTCTCGCGCTGGGTGTGCGCCCACCAATCTCGGTTGGTGTCGAAGAAGTAGTGGCCGGTACGGAAGCCGACCGCCTCCCAGCCGTTGTAGTCGTTGGACCAGTCGTCGCGCTCCGACCGGGGCTCGCGGCCTATCTCGCGATGGTTGTGGTGGGCGAAGGCGTCCCGACCGTCGGGATTGATCATCGGATCGAGCAGAAGGACGGTGTTGTCGAGCAGCGAGCGCGTCTCGGCATCGTCCCGAGTCGTCAAGCGCTCGAGGAGCTTGAGGACACCCTCTGCGCCCGAGAGCTCAAAGCCGTGGATCGACCCGCCCATGAACACGACTGCAGGCTGGTCCGCTATGAGGGTTCGGGCCTCGGCGGGGGTAAGCCTCCGGGGATCGCCGAGTCTTTGGGCCGTGGCCTGGATGTCGTCGAGGCGGCCATGATTGGACGGTGAGGTGACGATCGCCACCAAGAGGCGGCGGCCCTCCCACGACCTGCCCTGCTCAACGATCTCGACTCTGGGCGAATGCGCCGCCAGGTAGCGCAGATAGCTTTCCATCTGATGATGGACCGTGATGCGCTCGCCAAATTCGTGGCCGACCACCTCGGCGAATCCGGCAACGTCCGTAGTCTGCGCGGCAAGCGCCGACACTCCCAGGAAGAGCCAACAGAGTCCAGCACATCCGCCGGATGCGAGCCTTCTCGACATTCGCATGCGTCTGCTACGGAAGCTCGGCGCGTCCGAGGTAGTTCGTATCGGTGCCGAACCAGATCGAGCGGGTCTCGGGATCGAAATACATGTGGCGAACGCTGCCCCCGCCGCTCGCGATCTCGGTGGCCGCGAAGAACTCCTCGGTGGCCGGGTCGAAGCCCACGAAACGGTTCGGGTTGACGCCCGTCTCGACCAGCCAGATTTGATCCTGGTCGTCGACGGCCATCGCGTAGGGCCTCGAGGACGATCCGCTGGGAAGTGCCCACTCCTCGAACGCCCCGCTCGCCGGACCGTAGCGCCCCAGAAAGCCCTCTGCATAATCCACGTACCAGATCTCCCCGTCGGATGTCGCGACGAGGCGGCGCGGCCGAGCTCCGTCCCTGGGTAGATCGATCTCGACGAGTTGGTTCGAGCCCGGATCGACGGTCGCGAGCTTGTTCGTCCCGAAGAGCGCGATCCACGGCCGCCCGTCCGGCGCAACGATGATCCCATACGGCCGTGCTCTCTCGGTTTCGACAGGCATGATGCGCATCTCGCCGCTCGCCATGTCCATGCGGCCCACGACATTCCCACCCTGGACGGTGAACCAGATGACGCCGCCCGGCCCGAACACCAAGGTATGGGGATCCCCGGCTGGCGGATCGGGCGTCTCCATCTCCTCGATTTCGCCGGTCGCCGGATCCAGCTTTCCGATGTGGGCTGCGCGGTTACCCGCATACCACACCGCGCCGTCGGAGTCGACGATCAGGTTGTGGGGACCCGTGCCTTCCGGCAGATCGAAGCGCTCGAACTCACCGGTGGCCGGATCATAAACCGCGGCGTAGTGGGTCCGCTGCCCAACGAACCAAACCCGCCCATCCGGCGCCACGTACGGGTCACGCGGCCGGCTCTCCTCGTACGGGACGAGCCACTCGGTGATCACGACCGTATCGGCAGCGACGGTGCTGCTATGGCCAGGCGTCACACCGCGGCCGGCCGCGTCGGGAACGCTGACGGTGGCTGGTAATGCCGTGAAAGTCGCGACAACGAAGATCGGGCAGTAAGCTCGAGCGGCGAATCTCATGGAGGCCCTTCCTTGCGCTGGGAGTCCGAGGTTCTACGTGAACTTCCCGGACTGTCTCCTAACGGTCAATCCTTGTGATCGCCCGAAGCTCCGATGCCGGACCTGCTGTTACCGAGGGAGATGGCCAGTAGGCGGTTATGCCCGGGCCGGCTTGCGGAGACGAGCAGGCCTAAATATCGGTCGTACCGTAGAAGATCGCTGCAGGACGCATTGTTTGTACGTCCACACGGTGCATGCCCTGCACAATCTGTTCGCGAACCAGACCGAGTAGCCGAATGCCGAATGCCCGGCGCACGGCCGGTGACGACGTTGCCTCCGTGACGATGATGAGCGACAACACACCTACGATCGGCATCGACCTGGGCGGGACGAAGATCGAGGCGGCCGTAGTCGATCATGACGGGACGGTCCTGTGCGGCAATCGCCGGCCGACTCGCCCTGTACGAGGGCCCGAAGGAATCCTCGCTGATCTCGTCACCTGCCTGGCGGAAGACTGTGCTCCGTCTGCCGAGCGTCCAGTGCTCGGTGTGGGCGTAGGTGTCGCGGGACAGGTTGATTCGGCGGCCGGTGTGGTGCTGCATGCGCCCAACCTCGAGTGGAACGATGTCCCCCTCAAAGCGCGACTCGAGGAAGCGATCGACCTGCCCGTGTTCGTCATCAACGACGTGCAGGCCGCTACGTACGGGGAGTGGATCTGCGGAGCCGGTCGCGGCGCGGAGGACATAGTCTGCCTCTTCGTGGGCACCGGGATCGGCGGAGGAGTGGTCTCTCATGGATCCCTGGTCCGCGGGTGTGATGGGACGGCCGGTGAGCTGGGGCACGTGACCATCGACTGGCGCGGCCCTCAATGCACCTGCCGAAACAGAGGCTGTCTAGAGGCGTTTGCCGCAGGCTGGGCCATCGCCCGGCGTGCGCGCGACGCGGTCGCGGCGCAACCTGACGAAGGTCGTGTGCTGGTCGCCCTCGCCGACGGAGCGATCGAAAGGCTGACGGCCGAGGTCGTGGCCCAGGCCGCACGAGACGGCGATCCCCTGGCGACGCGACTGCTGCGCGAGACGGGTGATGCCCTGGGAGTCGGCATCGCTTCGATCGCTAATGCGTTCAACCCGTGCACGGTCATTCTGGGCGGGGGTGTAATCGAGGGCATCCCGGAGCTCGTAGAGATGGCGGAAGCGGAGGCTCGCCGCCGCGCCCTCGAAGCAGCGCTGCACTCGCTCGAGGTCGTGAAGGCCGGTCTGGGTAGGCACGCTGGCACGGTCGGCGCCGCGATGTGGGCCCGGCGGTGCCTGGAGACTGCGGGCTCCAAGACGAGATAGACGCCCATCGTCGACAGCGATGTCGAGGCGGCCGCGGATCACGAGAAGTACAGCCAAAGGGCGGCGACGCACGCCACGAGTAACAGACTCAACACAGCATCAGTACGTCGCCACCGGGGCCGGTGCGCC
Source organism: Gemmatimonadota bacterium (assembly GCA_039589875.1). GTDB lineage: Bacteria > Gemmatimonadota > Gemmatimonadetes > Palauibacterales > Palauibacteraceae. Next base: position 12,624 of record JBDHGL010000043.1, on the reverse strand, counting down.
GCTTCCCGGGTGCGGGACAACGTGGCGAAGGTCAGCCCTGCGACCTTCTCCTCTGGCGGTGGAGCCGTGAGCAGGCTCACCACGACGAGGATCGTGGTGCAGATGACGAAGAGCACCACCGCGAAGTGCAGGAAATTGATGTCTGCGTACGTGTAGAGCAGCCCATCGAGCCTCGACTTGCTCAGCTCGGCCACTAGCCTGCCCATGCCGAGCACGAACCCGCTCAGCAGCGCAGCCATGGCGCCCTTGGCGTTCACCCGTTTCCACATAATTCCGATCAGGAAGACGGCGGCGATCGGCGGTGCAATGTACGCCTGCACGCTCTGGAGGTATTGGTAGAGCTGCCCCGAGATGAACTTCATGAACGGGATCCACGCCAGCCCGAATACCACGAGCACGGCCGTCGTGAGCTGTCCGACCAGGACCAGTCGACGTTCCGATGCGTCGGGCCTGAGCTTCTTGTAGACGTCCCACGTCACCAGGGTCGAGGTGGAGTTGAACACTGACGAGAGAGAGCTCATCAGCGCCGCCAACAGGCCGGCTACGACCAAGCCCCTGAGGCCCACCGGAAGCAGGACCCCGATCAGCGTGGGGAGCGCCTGGTCCGGCGTGTCGAGCTGCAGCGCACCCCGTTGCGACAGAGCATACGCGATGACGCCGGGGATCACGAAGATGAAGAGCGGCAGGAGCTTCAGGTATCCAGCCAACACAGTCCCGCGCCGCGCGTTGTCCTCATTGTGCGCCGCCAGCACGCGCTGCACGATGAACTGGTCCGTGCACCAGTACCAGACGCCGAGAATCGGCGCTCCGAACAGGATGCCGGTCCATGGGAAGTTGGGGTCGGTCGCGGGCTGCCACAGGTCCAGGAAGGCAGGCGCGACGGTCTCCTCCAAGGCCCCCCAACCTCCAAGCGCGGAAAGGCCGAGCACCGTGACGGCCACTGCCCCGCCCACCAGCACGAACATCTGCAGGAGGTCCGTATACAGCACCGCTCGCAGGCCGCCGAAGATGGTGTAGATGCCCGTGATCACCACGACGATCAGCGCGCCGGTCCAGAAGTCGATCCCCATCAGCGCTTCGAAGACTATGCCTCCGGCGGCGATCGTCACCGAGATCTTGGTCAACACGTAGCCGACGATGGAGATGACGGCCAAGTACCAGCGCGCCCCTGCCGAGTACCGGCGCTCCAAGAACTCCGGCATCGTAAAGACGCCGCTGGACAGGTAGAACGGGACGAAGACCCAGCCGAGAAGCAGCAGGATCAGGGACGCGAGAATCTCGAACTGCCCCACGGCCACGCCGCTCGCTGCGCCGGTTCCCGCGAGCCCGACCAGGTGCTCCGAGCCGATGTTCGACGCGAACAGCGAACCCCCGATCAGGAACCAGCCGGCATCACGCCCAGCCAGGAAGTAGTCTGCCGATGTGCCCTTGTTCGCTCGCTCACGCAGGCTCGCCCAGATGGCGACGCCGAACACCAGCACGAAGTAGAGGGCGATGATGCCCCAGTCCAGCGTGGCCAGCAGGCTCACGACGCTTCTCCCGTGACGGCGGTGGCCACCAGGCTCACTCGGCGGGCCGGATTCGGATCGCCTGACCGCCGCCGGGCGCCAGGGAGATCGTCAGCGTCGTTCCCGCATCGACCGGCTGTTCGAAGATCGCGATGGGCAGCGGTTCGTGCAGCCAGTGTGCACCCTCACCGTCGGCGTAGATCTCGGCGGTGTAGCTTTGGCCTCCGGGCAGGAACGACAGCGGGATCTCCAGCGTTCGGCCCTCCTCGTCGGTGATCGCACCGACGTACCAGTCGGAGCCGTTCCGCTCCTGACGGGCGACGACCACATAGTCGCCGATACGGGCGTCGAGCACCTCGGTGCGCTCCCAGTCGACGGGGACGTCACGAATGAACTGGAAGGCCGGCTGCCCAGCGTAGTTCTCTACCAGATCCGCCGCCATCTGAAGCGGCGAGTACAGCACGACGTAGAGGGCGAGCTGCTTGGCTAGCGTGGTTCGGACGCGCGGCGTCTCGGGCGGCCGCGGGCCTCCAATGCCCGATTCGATCAGGATGTCGAACACGCCGGGCGTGAAGTCCAGGGGCCCCGGAAGCGTGCGGGTGAAAAAGAGGATCGTCTCGTGCTCGGGCGGGTTGCCCCCGTCACGCGCCCAGGCATTGTACTCCTGACCCCGGGCACCCTCGCGGGTCAACATATGGGGATACGTCCGCCGCTCACCGGTGTCCTTGATCGGCTCGTGGGCGTTGACCATGACGCCGTTCCGCGCCGCCACCTCGAGGACCTTCCGCCAGTGCCGCACCATGTACTGACCGTGGTGGGCATGGCCCTCGGCGGTCTTGTCCCCCACGTAACCGGTCTTCACCGCACGGATTCCCAGCCGGTTGAGGAGCGCGAACGCGTTCTCCATCTGCCGCTCGTAGTTCTCGACCCCCATCGACGTCTCGTGGTGGCCGATCAGCCCTACGCCTCGCTCCTTGGCGTAGGCGGCCAGGCTTTCCAGGTCGTAATCCGGGTACGGCTCGGTGAACGAGAACAGCTCCGCGTTCTGGATCCAGTCGCCGTCCCAGCCCACGTTCCACCCCTCGACCAGCACCCCACCGAAGCCGTTCTCCGCCGCGAAGTCGATATACCGTCGCGTGTTCTCGGTGGTGGCGCCGTGCCTCGGACCGGAGGCCCACGTGTACTTGCCGGTGTGCATCCCCCACCAGATCCCGACGTACTTCATCGGCTCGATCCAGCTCACGTCGTCCAGAGCGTTAGGCGGGTTCAGGTTCAGGCCGAGCACCGCCGGTATGAGGTCCTCGGCCCGATCGGCCAGCTGGATCGTCCTCCAGGGCGTCACGAACGGGGGCTCGCCATACACCTTCACCCCGTCCGCCCACGCGGTGAGCGACACGTCCAGCCTGCGATCGCGCGAGCCGGTCAGGTTCATCCCCGCGTAGTCGACCAGGTTCGCCTCGTGGATGACCACGAAGACCCCGTCATGCGTCTCCATCGTGAGGGGGGTGTGGACCGTCGGCAGCGTGCTCACCGGCGCCGAGGAGTACAGCAGCTCGTACCGGTGGGTCACGTCGTCGGCCTCGATCCACCAGGCCCGGGCGTCGTTGGCGAGGTAGAACTCGGTGAGCTCTTCCGTGATCGCGAAGGAACCCAGGGCCGGCTGCTCGGGAAACTCGTATCGGAAGCCGAGACCGTCGTCGAATACACGGACGACCACGTCGAACCGCCGGCCGGGCTCTGCCGACTCGGCTACCGACACGCGCAGCTCGTTGTGGTGGTCCCGCACCCGGGCCACCTCGCCCCACGGCTGCTCCCAGGTCTCGTCGACCGTTGACCGCCCCGCTTCCGCAAGCTCCAGCCCATCGCGCAGGGGCGGAGCAGCGCGGAACTCGAACCCGAGTCGAGAGGGCAGGATGATCTTCCGGCCGTCGCGCTCAACGCTATAAAACAGACCGCCTTCTCGGGTCCCGACCGTCACAACGTTTCGGCCGTCGGGCGAGGCCACTTGAAGGGGCTCCTGGGCGTGCGCACCGACGGCACCGGCCAACAGGGCGGCCACGGCTATCGCGAGTGCCCGTGCTGGGCGAGGGGTCTGGCGAAGGTTTCGCTTCTGCATTCTCATCCGTCCGTCCATGTCTCGTGATCGTCCCACGTGCCCGGCCCTAGATGCCGCGTCCTCCTTCCGACACCCAGACAAGAAACGCCCCTGCCGACACCCGCACCTGGTGACTTCCACCACCGAGAAGCGCGAACTCGCCGTGGACGCCCTCCAGGTCCACCTGCTCCCGGTCGGCCACCTGTCGCCAGGCACCGCCGGGGAGATCGAACCGGAACAGGCCCTCGTGTGTGCCGCTGTTGGCCAGGACCAGAACCCGCTCGCCGACCACGTACCCGAGGAGAGTGCCTTCCTCCGGAGCGATCCAGCGGTAGTGCCCTGCCGGCATCTCGGCGACGCGGAAGACTCGACCGTACTCGGACATACGCAGCGCCAGGAGACCCCGCCAGTAGTCCCGCATGGCCGAGTGATCAGAGCCCGGGGCGAGGCTCTCCCAGAGGAAGCGGTTCGGCGCCCGCAGGTTGTAGGTGTCGTCCCGGCCCTTGAACAGGATGGACCCTCCCGCCACCTCCACCTCGAACTCCTCATGGGACGCCAGCCCCTTGGAGCGGAGCATCTCGGTGCCTCCGTGGATCACTACCGGTCCCGCCGAGGTGAGGAGGAGCCCGGCAGCGATGCGTACGGCGGCGAGGTCAACGCTCTCCAGCCCGTTGTGGTCGTCGTTCAGGGCGTACCGATCGGCCAGGGCCCAGTTGTCGTGGATGTCAAGATAGGAGATCCCGTCCGTGGGGCGCCGTTCCTCGGCATGGTGGTTGGGGAGCGCACGCATGACCGCGGCGCGGGCGGAACCGTCCCCGCCGGCCCATCCCCGGTCTTTCACGTCGAAGGGGCTGCCCTTGAAGGCGTCTCGCGCGTCGTCCTGAAAGAAGGTGATGGGAGCGTCGGCCTTGTCCCAGCTCCAGTCGGGGTTCGATCGCACGTCGGGGTCGCTGGGCGGGATCCACGCTTCCCCGTAGATGATGAGGTCCTTGGGGAGCTCCCGCTTGACCCGACGAAGTGTCTGCTCGTCTATCTGCCCCGCCAGGTCGATGCGGAATCCGTCCACCCCCAACTCCTCCACCCAGTGCCTGAGCTGGTCGACGATCCACCGTTGCACCATGGGCCGCTCCTCCGACTTCACCTCGTTCCCGAATGGGCCGATGTGCTCGAGGTCCTCGTCGGTGCGGTAGTAGTAGGGCATGTCCAGGACGTTGAAGTTCAGGAGCAGGTGTCGGCCGTCCATGTTCTCGCCGGTGTGGTTCGGTACCACGTCGATGATGACGGCAATGCCCCGCTCATGGAACGCACGCACGAGGGCCCTGAACTGATCCCGCTCCGTCCCCGGCTCCGTGTCCCGCGACCGGAAGCGGCTCTCCACGGCGAAGGCGTGGGTCGTGCGGTACCCCCACTGGTAGTTCTCTCGATCGATCCCCATCGCCCGTGCGAAGGGTTCGTCGCCGAGGGCGGCCTGCCAATCGGAATCGCGGTAGTGCAGGTACTCCTGCACCGGCATCAGGTGGACCACGTTCACGCCCAGGTTTGCGAGATGGTCGAAGCCGATGGGCTCGCCGTGCGCGTTGACCAGGCCCGTCCGGGCCATGGCGGGCAGCGTTCCGGCTTCGGCATCCCCTACCGGCAGGAGGTCGCTGAAGTCTTGGACGTGGACCTCGTAGGCGACCACGTCTTCCATCGGCGGCCGACCACCCGCCACGGGGGGAGGCGGCGGACCGTCCCGCCAGACCCGCGACTTGCCCAGGGCGTCGTCGTTGACCAGCGCGTAGGGATCCGAGACGTGGACGGGGTGAGTCTCATAGAACCAGTTCCCGGGATCGGCTGACCCGTGAACGGTGAAGTCGTACCAGGTGCCGTGGAGGTCCCCCGCCTCGGCGGCCTCCCACACGCCATCCTCGTCGCTGGCCATTTCCACGACGCGCAGCGCCTCACCCGGCGCGTCGTCCTTGTCTCTGTAAAGATGGAGCCTTACGCCGGTAGCACGGGGCGAGAAGATGCGGAAAGTGGTTTCGCTGCCGTCGTCGGAAACCACGGCGCCCAGGGGCTTGGACGAGAAGAGGTTGCGGAAGAGCGGATCCCGCCGAACCAGGGTCCGAAGCCCCAGTCGCGGGATCTCGAGGTAGTGTACCCGCATGGGGTCCAGCGCGACCTCCGGCACCACCAGGGACTCCGACGCCGTGTTGGGCATCACCTCTGCGATCGAAATCTCGCGGCCTCGGCCGTCCAGCAAGCGATAGGCTGACGACTCGGAGGGCCGCTCGGCCCCGGCGAGCGTGAATCGAATGGCGCTGGGACCGTGAATTTCGGCCCGGAGACGTGTCTCCAGCTCTTCCTCCTGTGCACTTGCGTCGCGGCCCGCCGAAAGGACGCCAATCAGCAGGCCCGCGCCATGGGAGACTCGACGAAACGTGGCCATGAGGTTCTGGACGCTTACCGCCGCTTGCCGAGAAGAACCAGGCCGGACTTCGTATGGAGCGAGATCTCCCCGTTCCTGACCGTGCCCGTCCTTTCCGAGTAGGCGTCCAGCAACTCGGTGCCGTCGGGAAACACTCCGAAGACGGGGATCGTCTTGGAGCCCTCCCCCTGAGCCATCGCCACGAGCACCCGATCGGAGAGCCCGTCCGTCTCGAGGGTGCGGCTGAAGATGTACGGCTCCGCCCGGTGCCGGCGATGCTCGCCCGCTCCCACCGCCGGATGAGCCCGGCGGAATCGGCCCAGCTTCCGCCAGTGGTCCAGGATATCGGCCGCGGAGTCCCCGCGCTCCAAGTTCTCCCAGTTCATGACTGAGCGCAGGTTGGCATCGCCCTCCGCGCCCTCCACCCTCAGCGGCCGGGCCAGCTCATCCCCGTAATAGACCTGGGCGCCGCCCGGCGCGAGAAGAAGGCGGGTCCCGGCGCCGAAGGGGTCATCTCGGTCCCGGTCGTGGGGCGAGCCGTCGTCATGGGAGCTGATATAGTTGAGGATCGCGACCCCCCGAAGCTCCCCTTCGTGGAGGGCGGCCGAGTACCGCGCGTAGAGGTCGTCCAGGGAGCCGGCAGCCTCCCTCTTGAAGCCGAAGTTAATGAGGCCGTCGTAGCCGTAGTCGAAGAAGTCGACGGCCCGGTCCCCGAAGTCGAAGTCCCGTCCGTGGCTCAACTCGTAGTTGTAGACCTCGCCCATCATGTAGAACGGGAGATCGTCCAGGACCCGGTCGGGATGGGCTGCTTTCCAGTCCGCGAAGGCGCGCTCGGCTTCCCGCTTGAGCTCGGCGCTGATCGACTCCTCGAAGTGCTTGGCGGTGTCCACCCGGTAACCGTCGAACCCGAGCTCGCGCACCCAGTCAGTGAGCCACTTCATGACGTAGTAGCGAGGCGCTCGCGGGTAACCCGTGTGCTCGAAGAAGGCGTCGAGCTCGGCCAGCTCCCGGTCCAGGCGACCCTCCCGCCGCCACTTGTCGAGCAGTGGCCGCGGGAGTTCCACGGGATCGTCCCGGTCGGTGAGGATGTCGGGAAGGTTTTCCACCAAGGTGCAGTCTACCGTGGTCGTGTAGTCCCGGTGTACGCACTGGGGGCCGGTGCGGACCCAATCGTCGGGCCACTGGGGATCCCGCGACGTCACCGGCCCAGTGTGGTTGATCACTGCGTCCATGAGGACGCGGATGCCACGTTGATGGGCCGCGTCCACGAGCGCGCGGAGATCGCCTTCGGCCCCCAGCGCCGGGTCCACGGCGGTCCAGTCGCGGGTCCAGTAGCCGTGGAACCCGTAGGTCTTGCCGGTCCCCTCGTCGACGCTCCCGTGGATCTGCTCCACGAAGGGGGTCATCCAGATGGCGTCGATCCCCAGGGCATCGAAGTACCCTTCCTCCAACTTCCGGAGGAGACCGGCGAGATCCCCACCCTGAAAGCTGCGCAGCACCGCTCCGTCCTGCTCACGGCCCAGGGCCAGGTCGTTGGTGGGATCGCCATTGTGGAAGCGATCGGTGAGGAGGAAGTAGACCGTGGCACCGTTCCAGAAGATCGCCGGATCCGCGGCTTCCGCCGGCCCGGTCTCACGGCCTCGAGCAACGGGACCGGGAGCCTTGGCACCGCACGCCGAGAGGAAGAGGGCGCCGAGGCCCACGAGCGCTGCGGCCCGGAACGGGAGCCTCGCCAACCACATCAGCTCGACACCGCTGCGGCCACGTCGTCACGGTCCTCCACGCGGAGCGTCAGCGCCGCGGCGAGCACGAGCGATGCGCCGCCGACGAGCAGGGCGTAGATGGCCTCTCCCCCGAAGAAGCGCCCGACGAAGAAGCCCAGGATGGCCGCCGCGACGATCTGCGGGATCACGATGAAGAAGTTAAAGACGCCCATATAGTAGCCCATCTTGGAGGGCGGCAAGGAGCCGGTGAGGATGGCGTAGGGCATCGACAGGATGCTCGCCCAGGCGATCCCCACCCCCACCATGGAGCCAAGCAGGTACCTGGGATCCGAGATGACGAAGATGGAGAGGAGCCCCAGGGCGCCGCAGACCAAGCAGACGGCGTGGGCGATCTTTCGGCTTGTCCTCTTCGCCAGCACCGGAATCGCGAACGCCACCAGGGCGGCGACGCCGTTGTAGGCGCCGAAGGCGACCCCCACCCAATTGGCTCCCTCGTTGTAGAGGGCAGACGTGGTGTCGCTGGTGCCGTAGATGTGGCTGGTCACCGCGGCGGTCGTGTAGATCCACATGGCGAACAGGGCGAACCAGGAGAAGAACTGGACCCAGGCCAGCTGCCTCATGGTGTGGGGCATATCCTGAAAGTCGTTCAGGATGGTGACGAAACCGTTGTCGTACCGGCCGGCACGCTGCATCAGTCCGGACAGAACCAGCAACGCTCCGACGAAGATCAGACCGCCCGACAGGACCATGACCTGGTGCAGCTCCCGCCGTGCCAGCCAGAGTGTGAGCAGGCCTCCAAGAACGAGCAGAATCGCGCCCAGGCGCATCTGCCGGCCGCCGTTGAGCGCGTACTCCTCCTCCGTCCGAATCGCCTTGGCGAAGCCCTCCCGCTCCTGGTTCTCCTCAAAGGAGGCCATCTCCTTGGGCGCGTACTCCTTCGACCGGGCGACCGTCCACAAGACCGCGATGAAGAAGACCGCGGCGCCGATGTAGAAGGAGAGGCGTACCGAGTCGGGGATCACGCCCGCGGGCGCTTCGTTGCTCACGCCGAACTGCCCGGTGAGGAGCCAGGGGAGCATCGACGCCACCACCGCGCCGGTGCCGATGAAGAAGCTCTGCATCGCGAACCCGGTCGTTCGCTGCTCCGAGGGCAGGTTGTCCCCCACGAACGCGCGGAACGGCTCCATGGAGATGTTGATGGAGGCGTCCATGATCCAGAGCATGCCGGCCGCGACCCAGAGGGCCGGGGAGTTCGGCATGGCGATCAGGGCCAGCGAGGCCAGGATAGCCCCGCCCAGGAAGTACGGACGCCGACGGCCCAGGCGGTTCCAGGTACGGTCGCTGAAGTAGCCCACGACCGGCTGAACCAGCAGCCCTGTGACGGGGGCGGCGATCCACAGGATCGGGATGTTCTCCACGCTCGCCCCCAGCGTCTCGAAGATCCTGCTCACGTTCGCGTTCTGTAGGGCGAATCCGAACTGAATGCCGAGGAAGCCGAAGCTCATGTTCCAGATTTCCCAGAACGAGAGGCGCGGCTTGGGGCGCAGGGTGGCGGGAGCGGCAGAGGCAGCGGCGGCGGCAGATTTGGAAGCGGGTGAATCCATGATGGCTCGTTACCTGGTTAGCGGGATCTCGAAGTTCTGGAGGATGAGGCTTTCGTCTGCGCGCTCGTCCGACTCTCGGCGAGACGCCGGAGGAGGGCATCGATATCCGGATCGGTCATGATATCGTCGATGGCTCGTGACATGGGTCGCTGCCAGTTGGGCCGCTCCGAGGATCGCGTTCCGGGCAGGTTGACCTGTTCCACTTCCAGCCACAGGTCCTCGAGCCATGGGATCACGAGCGGAGAGGGGGAGCGCCCGAGCCACGCCAGGAGCTCCGGCAGGAGCGTCTCGGGCTCCCCGAGGCTCCTGCCCAGGGTCCTGGCCAGCTCTCGCGCCGCCTCATCTCGGGCCTTTCGCTCGGCTGGAGCTGCGGCCTTCTCGAGAAGACCGCAGCGCACCCGTTCGTCGATGTCGACGCCCGCGATCCATCCCGCGAGCGTCGGTGTGTCATGCGTGCCGATCAACGCCACCTGATCCATGGCCGGGGGTTCGGCCTCACCTCCTACTTCCGCCGATTCCGCGGCCTCGAATTCGGCCAGATACATCCCCCAGATCCGATGACGCGGCAGCGCCTCGTCGATCTCATCGGGCACGGTGCCGAGATTCTCGCCGACGACCTCGCACCGGTTCCGATGTGACTCGAGGATCAGTACGGCAAACAGTTCCTCGGCAGGGTAGGTGACGTACGTACCCTGGTGCAGCCCGAAGCCATGGGGGATCCAGTAGAGGCGGGTCAGGGCCATGATGTGGTCGACGCGCAGCACCCCGGACAGAGCGGCCTGGTGGGCGATGCTGGCGGCCAGGTAGCGATGCCCTTCCAAGCGGGATTCCTCGGGCAGCACGGGAGAGAAACCCCAATCCTGTCCGCTCGGGAAGCCGCGATCGGGGGGCGCCCCCACGGACATCCCTTCGGCGAACAGCGCCTGCCGGGACCACGGATCGTAGCCCTCCGGGTGCACACCCACCGCTAGGTCGAGTCCCAGCCGGATCCCGGACGCGTCCAGGCGCTCGCCGAGGTCATGGAGCTGGCTCCGTGCCATGGTCTGCGCCACGAGGTGGAACCGCTCCTCGGAGGGATCCACGTCGGCGGCGCCCAGTCTGCCGCCGCGAGCGCCCTCGGGCCATCCCCGCCAATTTCGACCGAGTCGCGCCTGGGCTCCCCGAAAGCGGGCGTATCGGGCCAGCTCGTCGTCGAGCGACGATGGCTCGGGGGCGGGAAGGCCTTCGAGTAGCGCGCGGACCTCCGCGTCGGCGCGGCTCACATCCAGGGTGTCTACCGGTCCGGTGGGGCGATTCGCGCCACCGAGGTCGAGGATCAACTCGTTCCAGAACAGTCGACTCACGGGTGAGTACGGGCTCGGCTCCGCCGGCGCCGCGTTGAACGTCGGGAGCAGGGGCAGCAGCGTGACCAGGTCGCCGCCATGGGAGCCGACCCAGGCACACAAGGATTCCAGGTCCCGCAGATCACCGAGAGCGCGGCTGCGCGTCGATCGCAGGGCGGCGAGATAAGCGCCCAGTCCCCAGCTTCGCCCGGAATCGCCGCGCCGCCAGGCGTGTTTCGGCGCGGAGATCACCGCGAGCGTCTCGGTCTGCTCGGCTTGCTCGACGGTGAGGCGGTGGTAGCCTGGCGGGAGGCAGCCCTCACCGCGCAGCAGCGAGTCCAGCGCCTTCCCGTCGAGGACGCCCCCGTCCTCGAGACGAAGCTCCGAACGAGCGAGAGCGTCTTTGGAGATGCAGAGGGCCGGCAGGACTCCATCCCACGCCACGACGACCGTCGGGAGGAGTCCGACGCTCCTGGTCGCCCGGTAAGCTCGCAGCGCCTCGGCGGCATCGTCCGGGCCAGCAATGGGAGCGCCGAGGGCGGCGCAGACGCTGACGAGCGTCTCGGGAGCCACCGTGACGGGCCGGTCCAGGCCATCCGTGTAGTGCGTATGGACTCCCATCGCTTCGGCGAGGGAGCCGAGATCTGCTAGCTCATTCGTTCGCGTGGGAGTGAGGATCAACCCTTCGGCATCTTTCTTCCGAGCGGTTCTGTCAGGATCCGGTCGGGTGGCGTCGGAAACGGATTATAGGCCGAGGTCCGCGTCGTTGGCGACCGGTTCGCTGCCCGCGCCCTGCCGCAGGCGTCGCAGCAGCGGTGAACTTCGTTCCGGCGCCCATGTACCAATAGGCCGAAACGAGAATCGTTCCCACGTTCCCCGGTCTCTTCCGCCCATGAGCCACGACGCCCGCGACGAGGGGAGGCCCATCCTTCCCTCCCTGCTGCCTCGCAGCCTGAGAGGGCTGCTAGGCGTTGTCCTGGTCCTCGCGGCCTTCATGCTGGCCAACACCGCCTACCTCCTCATCAATCGGCTGGCCGACGGGCTGGGATGGGGCTTCTTCGCTGCGGCCGAGACGTCCTTGCCCAAGCTCTTCCAGAGCATGGTGCTGACGCACACCGGAGTGGGGCTGACCCTGGCGGCCTTGATGCTGGCCTTCTTCAGCGCGCACCTGCCCAAGGTGTGGAAGCGCCATCACAGGGCAGCGGTGCTGTCCGGGGTACTCTTCGTGCTGGCGGGTCTCACACTGGTGGTGACGGGGCTGTTCATCCTGACCGCGGCGGCCAGCCGTGACAACAGATGGGCCTGGTGGGCGCACGTCATCTGCGCAGTCCTGGTCGGCGTCGGCTACGTCGTTCACCGCCTGGTCAGCTATGCCAGACCGCCCGGCACGGCGTTCCGCCGATTCGGCCTCGTCGTGGCGGCGGGGGCCGCGCTCCTTGTAATCGCGCACGGCTTCACGCACCGAGATATCGAGCGGACGGCCGAGGCGCAGGCGGCGCTGGAGCGGGGACTGGGCTCCGGGCCAGGCGCCAGGTCTCGCGACGCAGCCGATTACGCGACCGGCGCCTTTGTCGCCCGAGGCTTCGTTCCGTCCGAGAGTCCCTTCTTCCCCTCACCGGCCACGACCACCTCCGGCGGCTACCTGCCGGCCCGGATCATCACGCGTGAGCTTCCGGCGTCATTGCCGCATGATGTCGCGGAGGAGGTCGCGCGCCACGGTTTCGTGATCGAGACCCCGATCGGGGCGGAGACGTGCATCCGGTGCCACCCAGACGTCGTCGAGCAGTGGGCGGCGTCGGCCCACCGCTTCGCATCGTTCAACAACCCCTTCTACGAGGCGACGGTCGACGACATGCGCAGGAACGCCACCGTCCCGAACGCGTCGGTGGAGGCGCACATGCGGCGGTTCTCGCTGCTGCCGGACGGAGTGGGACAGGTCAAGAGCAAGTTCTGCAGCGGATGTC
>JBDHGL010000042.1:0-23099 GCA_039589875.1 Gemmatimonadota bacterium | reverse complement strand
GCGGAACCAAAGCACCGGCGGCCGGAAGACCCTTGGCCTCGGCGTAGGCGGTCATGACCTGCCGCTGTGTCAGATGGCCCAGGCCGGATCCGACGAACAGCATCGCGAACAGGACTCTCCCGATCCAGAACAGAGTGTTCATCGTGCCCTCTCCTCGTTTGCAGTTCTGGTGGAGGTGCGATACCGCGCTTACGTACCGGAGGCGCCCCGAAGCTCGGCCAGGAAGTCGACCGCGCGCCGGAGATGAGGGATGACGATGGAGCCGCCGACGACTAGCGCAACGGCGCACGCCTCGAACAGCTCATCGTCCGTCAGCCCCTCCTCCACGCAAGTATCCAGGTGGTAGCGGATGCAGTCGTCGCAGCGCAAAACCATCGATGCCACGAGGCCGAGCATCTCCTTGGTTCGCACGTCCAAGGCGCCCGGCTCGTACGCCCGCGTGTCGAGCGCGAAGAACCGGTTGATCGTGAGATTATCGGCTCCCAGGATCAGATCGTTCATCCGCTCCCGGTAGGCCCTGAATTCCTCGACGTTCGCCGCTATGATGCACCTCCGTGCCTGCCGGTCTCTCGAGGTTCTCGCTACCTTACGAACCCATGACCGAAACCGCGACCTCGCCCGAGCTCGAGGCCCTGCTCGCTGGCTGCCTGCTTGCATTGGAGGAGGAGATGGGCGCCGTCCGCGACCAGCTCGAGGCTCGCGGGCTTCGAGAACCCGTATCGGTCAACTCCGGTGTGCTCGTCGACACTACCAGGTCCTTCGTATACGAGTGGCAGCTTCCCATCGGCCGCCATGACGCGCGCCCCGATGACGCCGTCCGGGTGACATGCGAGGCGGGCGAGGCCACCGGCTTTGTGGCCTCGCTCAACCCCCACACGCGACGCTTGCGGGTTGCTACGGCCGACTGGCTGGGCCGAGCGCCCGTGGTGGCGACCCTCGAATTCGACCCCACCTGGCTACTGCGTGCCCTGTACCAGCGCCTGGAAGGGGTTTTGGACAAGCCGACCGGGCATCAGACCGGCACTCTGCTTCGGCTGTTCGGACGGGTGCCTCCCGTTTTGGGTCGCGGGAAGAGCAAACGAGGGCTCGGCGACGGGCTCAACCGGCTCCAGAAGGAGGCCATCGAGAGGATCCTCGGGAGTGAGGTTCAGTTCGTGTGGGGGCCGCCGGGAACGGGAAAGACCCGTTTGCTCGGGAATGCGGTGGCCGAGCTCTCGGATGGCGGGAGAGTCCTCGTGGCCGCGGTCACCAACGGTGCGGTCGATGAGGCCGCGCGAAGGGTGGCCGAGGCTCTCGGGAGAGATACCGTGCGACGAAACCGCATCGTCCGCGTGGGGGCCGGTCTGAGCTCAACCGGCGATCCCCGGCTGTCACTCGAAGCCGCGGTCGAGAGGCGGCTGTCCGGAAGCACTCTCGCCGGGACGATCACCGATCTCGAGTGCGAGCTTGCTCTTCTCAAGCCGAGTGGCCGGCCGGAGCTCTCTCACCGGGCCCGATTGCACCGGGCTCTCGGGGCGGCCCGCCACACCGATTCGAAGGATGCGGTCGTCACCGCCGAGCGAGCGATGCGCGATCTGCAGCTGCAGGAACTCTTGACGCTCCGCGAAGCGGACGTCGTGCTGACGACCTTTGCCCGCTTGGCCTTGTGGGATGAGCTGGCAGCTCTTCGCTTCGACGCCCTGGTGATCGACGAGGCGAGTACCGCGCCACTTCCGTACATAGCCTTCGCGGCCACCCGAGCTTCCGGCCGGGCCGTCGCGATCGGCGATTTCCAGCAGCTCCCGGCAGTCGTCGCTTCTCGGGGAGATGCCGCATCCCGCTGGCTGAGCCGGGACCTGTTCCGTGAGGCGGGCATCGTGGTGGATGACCGCGGAGAGAGCGCTCTGCCGTCGCCTCGTGATCGACTTTGTGCGATGCTCGATGAACAGTATCGTATGGCGCCGCCGATCCGCCGTTTGGTCAGCGAGCTATTCTATGGAGACCGGCTGAGGGATGCACCGGAGGTGGCCCTCCGGCAACGGTTCTCGGCTCCGCTGATCCTGATCGACACGGAAGAGCTGAGACCTCGGGTCGAGCGCGCCGAAGGGTCGCGCTGCAACATGCAGCACATCACCCTCTTGGCACGGCTTCTCGAAGTGTTGGCCGGACAGGGCATCGATGACGTGGCCGTCGTGGCCCCGTATCGCCTACAGGCGCGGAAGCTCCGAGAAGCTGTCCGTGCGCAGCTGGGTCGAGCCGCGCCGGGGAGGTTGGAGATCTCGACGATTCATCGCTTTCAGGGTCGCGAGAAGTCCGTCCTCGTGTTCGATACCGTAGATGCGCCGCCCGGAGTCAGCTGGTTTCTGAGCGAAGGAAAGAATCCCGACCTGCCGCGGCTCCTGAACGTAGCTCTCTCGAGAGCCAGGGAAGCCCTCATACTCGTGGGCGGCGTCGCGGGCCTCAGAAGGACACTGCCACCGGATGCCCTCGTCAACCGAATTCTCGAGCGAGTGGCCGTGCACGGTTCGGTCGTGGGAGCGACGGCTTTGAGCCGTCACGGCGGTCTGCTATCGCAGCCCGGCACGCCGGAAGGTGATCCATTTTCGGCATTTCAATAGAATCGAAACCGGCAAGCCAATAGGGACGTAAAATCCATAGTTCATGCCCTGCCGGGGTTGACCAGAAAAAATTCTTTTTGTATAGTTGGTTCGTGCTCACGGAGGAAGCACCAGCAAGACCGGATGCTGCACTCTCTGGCACGAATCAACGGGTCGCTTGACGTGGGCAAAGGGAATGGGCCGAAAGGTCGATGACTGGAAGCCGCACCGCGGGTTGAGCGAAGAGGTACCAGGCCCGTTGGGTCTTGGAAGGCAAGCGCAGCTGACCAAGACACGAATGCCAGAAACGGTGAGATCTGTCTGAAGGCGGGTCGAATCCTCCCTCAGCCCCCGACGCTCTTCGGAGCGGCCGGGGGCTGAGTACATCCAGGACGAATCTCCTGCTTGACCGCGCAAAGCTCCACGTGCCGGATGCCTCCAGGTGGTCTCGAACCCGAGCCACACCCGTACACGGCGCTCCTTTCATCAAACATCCGGATGTTTAGGCGATGACCCAGGAACTCCAGCCGCGATGAGCGAGCTCGCATCTGGCGAGAAGAGCAGTTTTCAAAAAAACGCGTCACTACGTGTGGAAGAGATGTTGAGAAAAGAATTGAAAAGCGCACCGGATAGGTCTTCTGCACTGGGGAAGATGATGAGAATGGTTTTCCACGCCAGTGTGGATTGTCCGAACTGGAGGGGCGGTTCGGGGACTCGCCTCCGGCGAAGAGCCGGGTGATGTTGGGAGAGTCAGCCCACGGCGATGTGGAGTTCCGAAAGAAAGAGGAGCCACGATGCGGGTCGTAGCCCAGCGAGTATCCAGAGCGAGCGTCAGCGTCGGTGAGGAGACGGTCGGTGCCATCGCCGTTGGGCTCGTGGTCCTGGTGGCCTTCGGACCGACGGATGACGACGCCGAGCTGGTTTGGATGGCCAGGAAGCTGGCGGGGCTTCGTGTGTTCCCGGATGATGACCGGCGAATGAACCTGTCCGTTCGTGACGTCGGCGGACGGCTGCTCGTCGTGTCGCAGTTCACGCTGTATGGGGAAACGTCCCGCGGAATGCGCCCCTCCTTCACCGGGGCGGCTCCTCCCGAGCGGGCCGAGGAGCTTTACAATCGTTTCCTCGTAGACTGCCGAGCCGAAGGGCTTGCGGTCGAGAGCGGCCGCTTCGGGGCGATGATGAACGTCGAGCTGGTGAACGACGGGCCGGTCACCCTGATCATCGATCGCTAGCTCGGGCCACACGCACCGACGTAGGTTCGAATGCGGGGGCCGAGCGGAACCAAAAGCGTATCCGGAAGAAGGCGAGTCTGACGGCCCAGAGGGAGCCAATGGGGGCAGAATCGAATCAAGCGGGGCGGCCGCTTCGCATAGGAGTGATCGGCTCGGGGAAGCCGCTCGACCAGCGCACGGCTGATCTTGCTCGCCGGGTGGGAGCTGCTGTGGGTGAGCGCGGAGCCGTGTTGGTGTGCGGCGGCCTGAGTGGAGTGATGCAGGAGGCCGCTGACGGAGCGATGAGGGCCGGAGGCACCGTCGTAGGCATCCTTCCCGGCGATGATCCGAGCCGTGCGGCCGCGGGCGTGTCCATCCCGCTTCCGACCGGTCTCGGCCAGGCGCGCAATGCGCTCGTCGTCCGTTCCTCGGAAGCGGTGATCGCACTTGCCGGCAGCTGGGGCACGCTCAGCGAAGCGGCCTTCTGCTTGAAGCTGGGTGTGCCCCTCCTTGGGCTAAGGGATGAGCTGCCGAGGGAGCTTCCGATCGAGCGACTGGAGAACCCCGAGGAGGCGGCTGAGCTGGCTATCGCGCGGGCCAAGGCGCGGCGCGAACGATCGATGTCGGCTGGCTGCGAAGGAGAAGAAGCCAGCGTCGAGACTGCAGGAGAGGTCCTCTGATACCGTTCTACCTTTTGGCGGCGCTCCTTGTGGCGCTCCTTGTCGCCGTCGTGGTCTCGGGCGTCAGGGCCACCGGCGAGACGCCTTCCACCCCCTCCGGCTCCGCGGACAGGCAGCGGGCGGCGCTGGCTCAACTGGCGGAGCTCGAGTTCGAGTACCAAACCGGAAAGATCGGCGAGGAAGATTACCGGGACCTGAAACCTCCCCTGGCCAGGGAGGCCCTTAGGGCCCGAGGAGAGCTCGAAAAAGAGGAGCGGCCGGCCGGGAGCGCTCCCCCTGACGAAGAGAACCGGGCTTCCCGCCAGTAATGCCTGCCGCGAGATGACGAGCGACCACGCCGTCGACCTGCGCAGCGACACGGTCACACGACCGTCCCCGGGAATGAGGGAAGCGATCGCTCAGGCGGAGGTCTCCGACGACGTGCTCGGAAAGGACCCGACAGCGGATCGCCTGGAGCGTCGAGTTGCCCGGTTACTCGGCAAGGAGGCGGCGCTCTTCTTCCCGTCCGGTACCCAGGCGAACCAGGCAGCGGTGCTGCTCCATACGCAGCCCGGCACGGAGGCGGTCTGCGAGCGGGAGGCACATGTCTTCCACTTCGAGTACGCGGACGCGGCGTGGTTGTCCGGAGTCCAGCTTCACCCGGTGTCTTCCGAGTCGGGCCGCGTCTCGGTCGGCGCATTTCGAGCCGCGCTCCGCTCCGGCGATCGACATCAGCCGACGACCAGCCTTTTCTGCCTGGAGAACACGCACAACATGCATGGCGGGACGGTCGTCCCTCTCGACAACATGCGAGAGATACGAGCGCTCGCCACGACCGCCGGCGTCCCCATCCACCTGGATGGAGCGCGCCTCTGGAACGCCGCTGCTGCGTCCGGGACATCGCTGTCGGAGTTCGCGGCTGAGGCGGACACCGTGATGGTCTCGCTATCGAAGGGCCTCGGCTGCCCGATCGGATCCCTTCTGGCCGGGCCTGCATCGCTCATCGACCGCGCTTGGTCCGTGCGGAAGAGATTGGGGGGTGGCATGCGGCAGGTCGGGATTCTGGCGGCCGCCGGCCTCTACGCCCTCGAGCACAACCTGCCCCGTCTAGACCGGGACCATGAGCGGGCCCGCCGACTGGCCAGCGGTGCAGCGGCGATAGACGGCCTCGTGGCGGAGGCGCCCGACTCCAACATCGTGATGATTCGGCTCCACGGCGAAGGCTTGGATCCGGCCGATCTGTGCGCCGATCTGGCGCGATCCGGCGTGCTGATCCTGCCGGCCGGGCCGGACCGCCTCAGAGCCGTCACCCACCTGGATGTGGACGATGCCGGCATCGAGCGCGCCGTCGACACCCTCGGCGCCGCGATGGAGCGATTGAGGCCCGGATGACACCGCGTCCGATCCTGGGATTGACCGCGCGTGAACGGCGGATCGAAGGTGCTTGAAGGCCCGCCGAAAGCCCTTTTCGTCAGACCCGAAGAAATTGCGAAAGTGCGGGAGGAGTGCTATAGTGCCACGCGCAAGCGAAACGGGCCCGCCGAGCGCTGTTACGGCGAACGCCGCCCACTCCGATAACTCGTTCCGGGGACGACTTCATCCATGGCCTTAGAGCTCAGCGACGAGAGAAAAAAGGCGCTTTCCGTGGCGATCAGCCAGATCGAACGTCAGCACGGAAAGGGCGCGATCATGCGACTGGGAGCCGATGGTGCGAGCATTCACGCACCGGCGATCTCCACGGGAGCGATCAGCCTGGATCACGCGACCGGCATCGGAGGAATCCCGCGCGGACGCGTCACGGAGGTGTTCGGTCCCGAGTCCTCGGGCAAGACGACCCTCACCCTGCACGTGATCGCCAACGCCCAAAAGGTGGGCGGCGTGGCCGCATTCGTCGACGCGGAGCATGCTCTCGACGTGGCTTACGCCAGAAAGCTCGGTGTGGATACGGAGAATCTCCTTGTTTCGCAGCCCGACACGGGAGAGCAGGCGCTCGAGATCGCCGAAGTACTCGTTCGCTCCGGGGCCCTCGACGCTGTGGTGATCGACTCCGTTGCTGCCCTCGTACCGCGTGCCGAGATCGAGGGGGAGATGGGGGACGCTCACGTCGGCCTGCAGGCCCGTCTCATGTCACAGGCCCTCAGGAAGCTGACCGGGGCCATCGGCAGATCGAACACGGCCGTCATCTTCACCAACCAGATCCGCGAGAAGATCGGCGTTATGTTCGGGAATCCCGAAACGACCTCGGGCGGTCGGGCGCTCAAGTTCTACGCCTCCTTGCGTCTCGACATTCGGCGCATTGCCGCGATCAAAGAAGGCCAGGAGCATATGGGAAACCGGGTTCGCGTAAAGGTGGTGAAGAACAAATGCGCTCCACCGTTCCGGCAGGCCGAGTTCGATATCATGTTCGACCAGGGCATCAGCCGTGAGGGGCTGCTCGTCGATCTCGGCGAGGAGGTGGGAATCGTCAACCGAGCCGGCGCCTGGTACTCCTTCGGCGATGGTATGCGGCTCGGCCAAGGCCGAGAGAACGCGAAGATCTTTCTCAAGGACAACGCCGACATCGCCGCCGAGATCGAGCAGAAGGTGCTGGAAGAGCTCGGGATGGTGGAGCTGGGCGACGAGGCCTCGGAGAGCGACCCGATCAAAGAGGATGAGGCCAAAGAGGGTGGCCGTGCCCGTCAGCCCGAAGCGCCTCGGGAAGTGGCGGCCGCGAAGGGCTGAGCGCCGCTCATCTCCGTGAGCGAAGCCGCGCCGGACGCGCCTCCGGACGAGGAGGCGTGGAACGCGGCTCTTTCCTATCTTTCCTACCGCGTTCGCAGTCGCCGCGAACTGGAACGTCATCTGCAGCGCCGGGGGTACGACAGCGAGCCGATAGCCGCGGTCATCTCCCGGTGTGAGCGTCTGTCGCTTCTCGACGACCTTTCGTTCGCGACCGCGTTTGCCAGGGATCGAATCCGTCTTCGCCCGCGTGGGTTGATGCGTTTGGAGAGCGAGTTGCTCCGGAAGGGAGTCGCCCGAGCCGAAGCGCGCGCTGGGATTGAAGCGGCCTTGCGCGAAGAGGAGGTAACAGAGCTCGACCTTCTCCACGCAGCCGCGCGCAAGCGATGGCGACGTCTCTCGATGGCGGATCCGGCAAAGGCACGCCGAAGGCTGTACGATCACCTTGTCCGAAGCGGTTTTCCGCGAAACGATGTGCAGGAAGTCGTGCGTCTTCTCGCCGAAGACGCCCGGGATTCCAACGATCGCGGATCGGCCAGGGCCGGATAGAGCTCGGGCGGAGTCGAAGACATGGATCGAATAAAGCTTAGATGAAGGCAGCGGAGATACGAAGCCGCTTCGTCGATTACTTCAAGCGGAACGAGCACACTCACCTGCCGAGCAGCTCTCTGATTCCGCCCGACGATCCCACCCTCCTGTTCACGAATGCGGGGATGGTCCAGTTCAAGCGAATCTTCACCGGCGAGCGTGAACGTGAGATGCCGCGGGTCGTGACGGTGCAGAAGTGCCTTCGTGTAAGCGGAAAGCACAACGACCTCGAAGAGGTGGGCGTGACCGCGCGTCATCACACCTTTTTCGAGATGCTCGGCAACTTCTCGTTCGGGGATTACTTCAAGCCGGAAGCGATTTCCTACGCCTGGGAGTTCGTTACCGAGGAATTGGGCTTGGAGAAGGACCGCATCTGGGCGACGGTGCATCACACCGACGAGATCGCACAGGACCTGTGGCTCGAGCGTACCGAGCTGCCTCCCCACCGGGTTCTCCGGCTGGGTGACAAGGAGAATTTCTGGCAGATGGGGGAAACGGGTCCATGTGGCCCGTGCTCGGAACTGCATTATGATCTTCGGCCCTCCGGCGCGCCCGACCGGCTGAGCGAGGAAGCCTTTCTGGCGGCCGGTGAGGCGGACGAGTTCATGGAGATTTGGAACCTCGTCTTCATGCAGTTCGAGCGATTGGAGGGTGGGGAGGACACACCCTTGCCCGCTCCATCGATCGATACCGGTGCCGGCCTGGAGCGAATTGCAGCGGTGCTTCAGGAAGTGGGCTCCACCTACCATACGGACCTTTTCCTCCCCGTCATCGAACGCGCGGAGGAGGTGTTGGGCCGCAAGTACTCGCTGGATGCCGAGCGGTGGGCCGATGGGCTCCCGTTCCGTGTCCTGGCCGATCACGCTCGAGCAGTGGCCTTCCTGCTTGCGGATGGAGTCTTTCCTTCAAATGAAGGAAGAGGGTACGTGCTCCGCCGGATTCTGCGCCGGGCGGCTCGCCACGCGTGGCTCCTGGGCCGACGCGAGCCGACGCTCGACAAGCTGGTGGAAACGGTTGTCGAAGAGATGTCGATCGCCTATCCCGAGCTCCGCGCCAGGCAGGATCACCTGGTTCTGACGACCCGGGCCGAAGAGGACCGCTTCCTCTCCACGATCGATGAGGGGATGCAGCGCTTCGACGAAGTGGCACCGGCAGGTGGGGAAGGCGCGATCTCTGGCAAGGACGCGTTTCGACTCTACGACACCTTCGGGTTCCCGCTCGACCTTACCGAGCTGATGGCTGCCGAACGAGGCTACGGCGTGGACACCGCGGGCTTTCGAGATGCGTTGGCGGAGCAGCGGGAGCGCTCTCGAGAGGGCAAGCTCGTCTCCGACGAACTGCAGGACCGCTTGGCATTCGCCGAGGAGCTCGAGGCGGGAATCGAGGCCGACCACCAAGAGTTTGTAGGCTACGATCGGCTGGAGGTAGAAACTCCAGTGCTGGGCTACGCCTCGGACGATGGCTGGCGCGCGTTCGTCCTGGCGTCGAATCCTTTCTATGTGGAAGCCGGCGGACAGGTAAGCGACCGCGGCTGTCTGGGTGGAGAAAACTGGGAGGTGGACGTCCGGCGCGTGATCCGGAACGAGCGAGGTCAGACGGTGGTTGCTGGGCCGCTGAGCAGCGGCACGCTCGAAGGGGAGCCGAAGCTCGTCCTAGCCCGGGTCGATGAGGCGGTCCGACGCGACACGGAGCGAAACCACACCGCCACGCACCTACTACACGCAGCGCTGCGAGCCGAGCTTGGCGACCACGTTCATCAGGCCGGTTCTCTGGTAGCACCCGATCGTCTGCGCTTCGACTTCACGCACCGCGGCCCCCTGGGTGCGGAGGAGCGCGCTACGATCGAGCGTCGGGTCAATGAGGCGATTTGGGCCAATGAGCCCGTAACCGCCGACCATCGACCGTACCGAGAGGCGATCGAGGCCGGAGCCATGGCGTTGTTCGGCGAGAAATACGGCGATTCCGTCAGGGTGATAGAGGTGCCCGGCGTCAGTGCCGAGCTGTGTGGCGGCACGCACGTCCGCAGCACCGGACAGATCGGCCTGTTCAGGATCGTCGGTGAGACCGGCGTCGCCGCCGGCATTCGCCGCATCGAAGCTGTCACGGGGCCGGGAGCGTACGACCGAGTCCTCGAGGCGGAGAGCGACCTGAGCCGAGTTGCGTCGCGGCTCCGGGTCTCGCCGGCGGAGCTGGACCGGCGCGTCGAGGCGCTCCTTGCAGAGCGGGACCGCCTCGAGGCCGTTGCTGTCGAACAGCGGCAGGAGGGAGCGGCGGATCGGGCCAGGCAGCTGGTCTTGGATGGCTCGACGGTAGACGGCGGCATTCTGGTGAAGGGAGCCGTCGAGCTTCCGGAAGGCACCGATCTGGGAGGATTCGGCGATCTCCTTCGCGATGAGCTGGGTTCGCGGGGATCGGGGGCGGCGATCGCGCACGTCCGATTCTCTGATGGGGCGAAGGAAGCCTTCCTCTCGGTCGTCACGGATGATTGGATCCGCAGGGGCGTGCATGCTGGTGAGCTCGTGAGGGTGGCGTCGGCCGCGACCGGTTCGTCCGGCGGCGGTCGCCCGCACCTCGCGCAGGGTGGCGTCGGCGTCGACGGCGGCGTCGACGAGGCGCTCGACGAGGCGGAGCGAGCGGCATGCGCGGCGCTCGACGGCCAGAGCTCCTAGGGGCGCGTTTGGACGACCCCGTTCCGCGCCTCGTCGACCTGCACAACCACTTCGTACCCGGCGTCGACGACGGCGCTCGCAGCCTCGAAGACGCAATCGCCACTCTGCGAAGTCTGTCGTCCGCCGGCGTGCGGAGGGTTGCGACGACGCCGCACCTGTCGGCCAGCAAAGCGACTGGGCCGAGGAAGATCGAGATCGAGGCTCGCTTCGCGGACTTGAAAACGGCGGCAGAGAAAGCCGTCCCGGATCTGGAGCTGAGTCTCGGCTTCGAAGTGCGCCTCGATGAGCCCAGCTCCGATCTCCGTGACCGCAGCCTCGGCCTCAGCGAAAGGCATCTGCTGGTCGAGTTTTCGATGCTCCTGATGCCGGCCTATCCGAACGAGACCCTGGACGTTGCGGTGAGACAGGATTGGGTACCGGTCTTGGCTCACCCCGAACGCTATTCGGGCGTCGAGCGCCGATACGCCCTGCTTCAATCGTGGCGCGAATCGGGGGTCGTTATGTGCTTGAACGCGGCCAGCCTGTGGGGTCGGTATGGCCCGGAGGCCCGCTGGATGGCGCACCGCATGCTGGCCGATGGTGCCGTTGATCTCATCGCTTCCGACCACCACGCTCGTCCCGGACGGTCCGAGACGGTGCGAGACGCCTGGGACCATCTCGCCGAAGCGGGCCACGCGGCAGCCGCCACGCTGCTCTTATCCGAGAACCCGGCGGCCATTCTGAACGGCGAGGCTCCCGCGGCGGTGCCGCCGATCCACCTGAAGGATGAAGGTTGGTCGGGCCGCCTGAAGCGCCTCGTCGGACGGTCGCGATGAGCTCCGCTGCCAGCGGAGGGCTGCCCGGCCTATGGGGGGCGCGAGCGCTCGTGACGGGCGGATCCCGAGGTATCGGCCGGGCCGCAGTGCGCATGTTGGCCGAGATGGGCGCTTCGGTCGGCTTCTCCTACGCTACGAACGAGGCGGCTGCCAGCCAGGCGCTGGCGGATGCCCGCTCCGCCGCCGGCAGGAAGGAAGCCACATACTGGCACGAGATAGGCGACCTCTCCGCCGAAGAGGATGTGGATCGGCTGTTCCGTCGCGTTCGACAGGAGTTCGGACGGTTGGATGTGTTTGTCGGCAATGCCGGCATCTGGAACGAAGCGGAGACACCGATTCAGCGACTCGAGCCAGCCGAGTGGCGACGGATGATGGATGTCAACTTGACGTCGATCTACCTGACCACACGACACGCTGCGACCTGTATGGAGGATGGAGGCAGGATCGTTCTGATCTCGTCGACGGCTGGGCAGCGTGGTGAAGCCGGGCACAGCCACTACGCGGCCACCAAAGGGGCGATCATCTCGTTCTGCAAGTCGCTGGCGGTGGAGCTGGGTTCGAGCGGAATTACGGTGAACGCGGTCGCGCCGGGCTGGGTCGATACCGACATGAGCGCCACCGTGCTTCGTTCCTCGGAACGTGCACGGGTGGAGCGGGAGATCCCGCTGGGACGGGTGGCTGAAGCGGCAGACGTGGCCGGCCCGATTTGCTTCCTCCTCTCGGATCTGGCTCGTCAGGTGACCGGCGAGGTTCTGAACGTGAACGGCGGGAGCGTGCTGTGCGGGTAGAGGCGCAGGGGGGCCGAACGGCCCTCCCGGGCGACGACCGCCGGTGAGCGAGGCCCCCGAGTTCTCGCCGCCGGATGAGTTCACCGAGATCGCCGGCGTGCTGGAAAGCCGAGGGTACCAGGCCTGGGCGGTTGGCGGCGCGATTCGAGAGGAGCTGCTCGGCCACACGGAGCGGATGGACTGGGACATCGCTACGGATGCTCGGCCGGAGGACGTGCAACGCGTTTTTCGCCGCACGGTGCCTCTGGGCGTCGAACACGGCACGGTCGGCGTTTTGGCGGACACCGGCGCGATGTTCGAAGTCACCACGTTTCGTCTGGATGTCGAGACCAACGGTCGTCACGCGGTCATCGAGTACGCCAGCACGATCGATGAGGACCTCGCCCGCCGCGACTTCACGATCAACGCCATGGCTTGGCGCCCGGCTACGGACGAGTTCGTCGATCCGTGGGATGGCCAGGCCGATCTGGACCGTCGAGTCCTCCGCGCGGTCGGCGATCCCGCGGAGCGCGTCTCCGAGGACTACCTGCGGGTCTTGCGCGGGCTCCGTTTCGCCGGCCGCCTCGGCCTCGCCATCGATCCTCAAACGCGATCGGCGCTCGAGCGGGGCGTCGCCGGCATAGAAACGCTATCGGCAGAGCGAGTCCGCGAGGAGCTGGAGAAGGTTCTGCTCGGTCCGCAGCCTTCGGCCTCGCTGCGGCTGTACGCCGAGCTCGGGGTGCTGCCGATCTGGTATCCCGAGATGGCCGGCGCACCGCGGGATCCCCGTTGGGAGCTGAACCTTGCCGCGGTGGACGCAATCGGCTCTTCGCGGATGCGCCTCAGGCTGGCACGGTGGCTCCTGTCGGGCCATTTGCTCGACGCGCAGGGAGCGGAGGAGCCGGGAGGCGATGAGGAACCTGCCGGCCGGCTGCGGTCCGAAAGCGGGCGTAGTCTGCTTGGCCGCCTGCGCTTCTCGAACGCCGACATCAAGCGCGTCACCCACCTGCTCCTCCATTATTCGCCGCTGGTGAGCCCCGTCGATTCAGCGGCGCAGATTCGCAGCTGGCTGTCGGACGTCGGCGTGTCCGCAGCTCGGGACCTCTTCCGGCTTCATTTCGCCGACGCTCGGGCCAGGCATGCCACGGAGAAGGAGCGCTATCTCCTGCACTCCTGGCGACGCGTGCACGAGGAGATCGTCGCGCGGCCCGCCCTCCGAGTCGAGCAGCTGGAGGTTGGTGGGGAAGAGCTCTTGGAGCTCGGTGTGGAGCAGGGCCCGGCCATCGGGATTTTGCTCGAGGAGCTGCACGCGCTCGTGCTCGAGAACCCGGATCTGAACGACCGAGTTAAGCTGATGGAGGTGGCTCGAGAGCTGATCGAGCTCGGCAGCCTGGGCCCGCGCGGGACGGATTAGGCGGGCCAGAGATGAATGAGGAGCCCAGCCTGTTCGAGCCGGAGATCGGCTCCGCGAGTTCCCGGTCGGAGACGCGTGTGTCGGGGGCGCCGTTGGCCACCCGTATGCGTCCCCGAACCCTGGATGAGTTCGTAGGCCAAGTCCAGCTCGTCGGTGAGGGCGGTCCGCTCAGGGAGCTCATCCGGCTGGATCGCGTGCCGAGCCTCATCTTTTGGGGGCCGCCCGGCTGCGGAAAGACGAGTCTCGCGCACATCATCGCCGGCGAGACGCGGTCTGCTTTCGTACCGTTCAGCGCCGTCACCGAAGGCATCGCTCGCGTGCGGTCGGTCATCGCCGAGGCATCTGCCCGGAGGCGGGCAAGCCAGCGTGACACCATTCTGTTCGTGGACGAGATCCACCGTTTCAACAAGGCTCAACAGGACGCTTTTCTGCCTCACGTCGAGGCTGGAACCGTGGTCCTCATCGGAGCCACGACCGAGAACCCGAGCTTCGAGGTTATCGGACCGCTGCTCAGCCGCACGCGCGTGTTCGTGCTGGAGCCGTTGACGGAGGAGGAGACGGCCGAGATTTGCCGACGGGCCTTGGAGGGGAAGCGAGGCCTCGGCCGGCAAGCCCTGGAGATGACCGAGCCCGTCCTTCGGCGGCTCGCCGAGTCGGCCGACGGAGATGCGCGGAGAGCTCTCAATGCGCTGGAGACGGCCGCGGACTTGGCCGAAGGAGGGGAGATCGGGGAAGCGGAGGTCGAGCAGGCGCTCCAGCATCGCTTCGCGCGCTATGACAAGGCAGGCGAGGAGCACTTCAACCTGATCTCGGCCCTTCACAAGGCGATTCGCGGCTCCGACCCGGATGGCGCGCTCTACTGGCTGGCTCGAATGCTGGAGGCCGGCGAAGAGCCGATGTACATCGCGCGCAGGTTGGTCCGGATGGCCACGGAGGACATCGGGCTCGCCGATCCAGAAGCCTTGGCGGTCTGCATCGCGGCCCGTGACGCGTTTCACTTCCTCGGCTCGCCCGAAGGCGAGCTGGCGCTGGCCGAAGCGGCAGTTTACCTGGCTACGGCGCACAAGTCGAACCGGACGTACAAGGCGTTCGCGCACGCCCGGCAGGCGGCCCGCGACACGCCGGCCGAGCCGGTGCCGCTCCACATCCGAAATGCGCCGACCCGGCTGATGAAGGAGATCGGCTACGGTCGCGGCTATCGGTACGATCCGGATGAGGCTGGAGGCGTGGCTCAGCAGACGTATTTGCCCGAGCGACTGCGCGGCACCCGGTTCTATCGGCCGGGGGACGAAGGCCACGAGGCGGAGATCGCACAAAGACTCGGACTCTTCGAGCGCTTGAGGAAACGACGCGACGCCCTGGAAGATCCGGACGATGTCGAACCGGATGCCCGAGATCAGGTATCAAGCGTAGATGATTGATATTCGAAGGGAGCCCGAACGAGCGATCCTCGTGGCAGCTCCGGCGCGCGACGAGCCTGAGGTGCTGGTAGACGAGCATCTGGAGGAGCTGGCCTGCCTCGCGGACACTGCCGGCGCGGAGGTCACGGGGCGGCTCGTTCAGCGGGTCGCCTCCCCCAACTCGGCGCTGTTTATCGGGAGCGGTAAGGCCGATCAACTGCGCGAGATCGTGCGTCGCGAGGGTGCCACGCTGGTGATCTTCGACGAAGACCTGTCGCCGGCGCAGGGCGTGGCCTTAGAGAAGCGATTGTCCGTCCGTGTGATGGATCGGACGGAGCTCATCCTAGACATCTTCGCGCTCAGGGCTCGTACGGCCGAAGCGAAATCGCAGGTCGAGTTGGCTCAGCTGCAGTACCTCCGCACGCGATTGAAACGGATGTGGACGCACCTCTCTCGAACGGCAGGCGGTATCGGAGCTCGAGGCCCCGGAGAGCAACAGTTGGAGACCGACCGGCGGCTGATCGACCGGCGCATCGCGCGGCTGCGCCGGAGGCTCGAGGAGATCTCGCGGTCGCGGGAGACGAGGCGGAAATCGCGGCGGGCCGAATTCCGTGTCGCTTTGGTCGGCTACACCAACGCCGGCAAATCCTCCATCCTCCAGACCCTCTCAGGTAAGGAGCTCTTCGTCGAGGACCGCTTGTTCGCAACGCTGGACTCGGCGACCCGGTCGGTTGATCTGGACGACGGATATCGCGCCCTGCTCACCGACACGGTCGGTTTCATCCGCAAGCTCCCGCACCACCTAGTCGCCTCGTTCCGTGCGACGCTGGAGGAGATCGAGGATGCCGACCTGCTCGTGCACGTCGTCGACGCGTCGTCGCCGAGCTGGGAGCACCAGATGGAGACGGTGGATGAGGCGCTGCAGGACCTCGCCGTGGAAGGCGCCACCTTGCTGGCACTCAACAAGGTGGATCAGCTGACACATCCCGAGGAAGAAGCGCTTCGCGATCGGGCGGCAGAGCTCTACGGGCCGCACGTGCTGACGACCGTTCGAGAGCCGAACGGCCTCGCTGCGCTGCGAGCGGCGCTCCGTCAGAGGGTGCTGGCCGACAGGCCGACCGTGCAGGTGACGCTCGCCGCCACGGACGGCCGTACCCTCGCCGAGGTGTACCGGGAGGGAGAGGTGCTCGAGCGCCGGCAAAACGGAGTACACATCGAGCTGACAGCTCGAGTGCCCGCGGCGGTCGTAGGGCGTTGGCGCCGCAAGCGAGGGGTGCGAGTCACCGGCGCAGGCGCCGCTTGAGCCTCTCGTTGGTTATCGTCGGCGAGGGACGTATAGGCCTCTCTCTCGCGGCGGACCTCGGCGACCAGCCGGATCTCACGGCCGTGGTGGTTGGGAGGTCGGCCGAGCGGCCGGCGTTTCTGGGCGACCTACCGCGCGTCTACTACTTGGCGGTCGAGGATCTGGGCGAGTCGGCGGCGACGAAGCTGACCGATCATCTGCCGGCCGGTGCGAGCGAGCCTATTGTCATCTTCTGCGTGCCGGATGATGCCCTGCCCGCGCTGTGCGAGGAGTGGAGCGATTTCGCCGGCCTGGTGCCGGCCGCTGTCTTGCACACGAGCGGCGTCCACTCGGCAGCCGTATTCGGTCGGTGGCAGGCGAGGGACATTCCGGCTGCCGCTTGGCATCCGATGGTGGCGGTGGCAACGCCTACCAGCGGCTCGTTTCGCGGTGTCTGGTTCGGAATGGACGGTGATGCGGCCGCCGCAGAGATCGGCCGCGAGCTGGCGGAGCGGCTCGGCGGACGAGCGCACTGGGTGAGCCCCGAGGCGCGCTCTCACTACCACGTCGCCGGTGTGTTCGCCTCCAACTACCTCGTGGCCTGTCTCCGGGTGGCGGTGGAGGAGCTTGGCTTGGCATCGGACGATGCCGAGCTGGATGCGCTCATTCCGCTGGCGCAGTCGGCGCTTCGCAACCTCGCGGAGCTCGGACTGCGGGACGGCGCCACGGGCCCGGTCGTCCGAGGCGACCTCAAAACGGTGACGTCCCACCTGGAGGTTCTCGACCGGCGCCGCGCCGCCATGTATCGTGCGCTCGGCCTGGAGCTGCTCGAGTTGACGGGTGACCGATTGGATCCCGTCCTGCGCGCCGGACTGGAAGCTCGGCTGGCGAGCAACCCGTCCCAGTGAACAGGAGGCGAACGCATGGCTGAGTCTCTGCGCCTCTACGTCAATGTCGATCATGTGGCGACCGTCCGGGAAGCCCGGCGGACTGACGAGCCCGATCCGGTGCGGGCTGCCGTCCTCGCCGAGCTCGGGGGTGCAGATGGCATCACCGTGCACCTGCGTGAGGATCGAAGGCACGTTCAAGAGCGGGATGTGCGTCTCTTGCTTGAGACCGCTCGCACCGGTGTCAACCTCGAATTGGCTGCCGAAGAGGGCGTTCTGCGCCTCGCGGAAGACTGGAGGCCGATGCAGGTGACGTTCGTGCCCGAGCGTCGCGAGGAGGTAACGACCGAAGGCGGCTTGAACATCGAAGAAGCCGGAGATCGGCTGGTGGCTGCCGTGGCCCAGATGAGGGCCCAGGGAGTCCGCACGGCTTTGTTCGTCGATGCTAGAGAGGAAGCGATGAAGTCTTCCGCCGCCGTCGGAGCGGCCGCGGTCGAGCTCCACACCGGGGAGTACGCAAACGCGCGCACTCCCGAGGGCCGGGCCGCCCAGCTCGAGCGGTTGCGCCAGGCCGCTCTGGCGGCCGTGGACCTCGGACTCGCGGTTCACGCGGGACACGGACTCACCTACGAGAACGTGGCCCCGGTCGCGGCGATACCGGAGATCGAAGAGCTGAACATCGGACACTCGATCGTGAGCCGTGCCGTCCTCGTGGGCCTTGAAGGTGCCGTCCGAGAGATGAGGTCGATCATGGCGGCGGCCCGCTCAGAGACAGGCCGGCGCGCCTGAGCCGGTCCTTGGCGTACGACGGGCTCGTGACCCGCACGTGAGGGCTTCCGAGTGCTGAGGGCGCACTGGCTGAAGACGCTCGTCGGCCTTGTGATCACGGTCGTCCTCTTGGCTTGGGTGCTTCGGGACGTCTCCGCGGCCGAGGTGTTCGCCGAGATCGCCGACGCAGATGCGCTCCTCCTGGTCGCGTGTGTGGCTGCGGCGACCGCCTCGTTCTTCGTGCGTGCCCTGCGATGGCACGTTCTGCTGCTGCCAGGGTTTCCTGACTCCCGCTTTCGTTCGCGCTTCGCGGCCGTGTCCATCGGTTTCGCCGTGAGCAACCTTCTTCCCGCCAGGCTGGGGGAGTTCGCCCGCGCCTACAGCTTCTCGAGGATCGAGCCGATCCCGGTTTCCCAGTCGATCGCCTCGATCGTCGTCGAGCGAGCGTTCGATGCCGCCGTGCTGGGGGCGTTCTTCGTGTTCACGCTCTCGTACGGAAACTTCACTGCCGGCGACACAGCGCTGCTGCGTGGTACCGGCGTGACCGCGGGCCTCGTGTTCGGCGGTGCCCTCGCCCTTTTGTGGGCTATGGCTCGGTGGCCGAAAAGGACGCTCAACCTCGTCGAGCGCACCATAGGGCGGCTGGTCTCGCAATCGTTTACGGATCGGGCGATCGGGATTCTCGCCTCCTTCCTCCGTGGCCTCGGTGCGCTGCACAATCCGGCCATCTTCGTCCGGGCGCTTGCCTGGTCCGTTGCGACTTGGCTCTGTCTGGCCGCCTCGATATGGCTTGGGCTTCTCGCCTTCGGGATCGGAGAGCCCGGATTCATCGGTGCGATGTTCGTGCAGGCGGTGCTGGGGTTCGCGGTGGCGGTTCCGTCGAGCCCGGGTTTCTTCGGTCCGTTTGAGGCGGCCGCCCGGGTGTCGCTCGGGGCGTTCGGTGTAGACAGCGTCCGCATCGTCAGCTTCGCGGTGGGGTACCACGTACTGACCTTCATCCCCATCACGCTTCTCGGGGTCTACTACCTCTACCGTCTGGGCATCCGCTGGTCCGAGGTGGAGCACAGCGAAGAGCTCGTGGAGGACGCAGTCGAGCACGGTGGGGACGCCGGAGACGGTGCTGCCTCGATCAACGAGCAGGATTCGACTGCCCCCGTTGACGCTCCAGCGGAGGGAGGCCCATCATCCTGAGTCGTCGCCCCCGCCCGGCGCTTCTCCGCTTCGCTGGCCCCTCGTCTAAGGGCAAGACCCCGGCCTTTGGAGCCGGTAATCCAGGTTCGAATCCTGGGGGGCCAATCACCTTATCCCCAAGTCTACGGTTGATAGAGATTTGAGCAGACTTGCCGCGCTCGTCGCCGCGATCTCTTTCCTGGCCGGTTGCGACGGGAACGGGGGCACCAACCCGGGGGAGCCGGAAGCCCTCGAGCTCGTGCTCATGGCCGCAGGCTTCGAGCACACCTGCGGCATCGATCCCGACAACGACGCCTACTGCTGGGGCAACGGAGAGAACGGACGGCTGGGCACAGGGAACAACCTCTCGAAGCTCCGAGCAGATCTCGTGCTCGGGCCTACCCCGTTCGCCACGGTCAGCGCAGGCCGTCGGCACAGCTGCGGCGTTGCTGCGGACGGGGGTGCCTTCTGTTGGGGAAACGGCTCGAAGGGCCAGCTAGGAAACGGCACGACCAACGACGTGCTTCAGCCGTTTGCCGTCGAGGGCGATCTTGACTTCGTTCAGGTGAGCGCGGGCGTCGAGCACAGCTGCGGCGTCACGGAGGACGGAAGCGCCTACTGCTGGGGCGAAGGTGAAAAGGGACAGCTCGGGACCGGAACAACCCAGGATCGGCTGACGCCGACACCCGTGGATGGCCAGCTGAGGTTTGCGCAGGTCAGTGCCGGTGAGGAGCACAGCTGCGGCGTGACAGAGGGAGGCACCGCGTACTGCTGGGGTGAGGGCGAGAACGGTCAATTGGGGAACGGGACGACACTGGATCGACTCACGCCGACTCCGGTCGACGCGACGCTTGCCTACCGGCAGATCAGTGTGGGCCAAGACCACAGCTGTGCCGTGGCCGCTGACGGTGATGCCTACTGCTGGGGTGAGGCCGGCAACGGTCAGCTGGGCAACGGCACGACCCTTGATCGTCTCACTCCGACGCCGGTCAATGGCGATCGCGAGTATCTGCAGCTGGCGGCCGGCAGCGCCCACACATGCGGAATCTCGGATGAGGGAAGGGCGTTCTGTTGGGGCGAGGGGCAGGGAGGCCGTCTCGGGACCGGCAACGAGGACGACCGAACCTCTCCGCAGGCAGTCGTCAGCACCCTCACTTACGTACAGATCTCGGCCGGCTTCGCACATACCTGCGCCCGCACAGGTGCAGTTGCGGCGCCGACGGAACCGGGCGGTGATGCCGATCCGTTCTGTTGGGGCGTGGGTGGGGATGGCCGCTTGGGGAACGGCACGACGAACTCCCCGCAGCTCACGCCGCTTCGGGTCGTCAATTGAGCGATCCGGGCGGCGTGGCCTCCGGCGGACAGCGGAGGCCGAACCGCCTGATCGATGAGAAGAGCCCCTACCTCCTCCAGCACGCCCACAACCCAGTCGATTGGCGCCCGTGGTCCGATGAGGCGTTCGAGGCGGCCGCACGGGAGGAGAAGCCGATCTTTCTGTCGATCGGATATGCGACCTGTCACTGGTGTCACGTGATGGAGCGGGAATCGTTCGAGGACGGGGCAGTGGCCGGCCTACTGAACGAGAGCTTCATCCCGATCAAAGTGGATCGTGAGGAACGGCCGGACGTGGACAGCGTCTACATGACCGTGGCGCAGATGATGACGGGCCACGGAGGTTGGCCGCTCACGATCGTCATGACGCCGAACAGGGACCCGTTCTTCGCGGGCACCTACTTTCCCAGGGAATCCCGGCACGGCCGGATCGGCATGCTCGATCTTTTGCCGCGCCTGGCCGAGCTCTGGAGAGACCAGCGGAGCGAGGCGATCAACTCCGCTGGCCAGATCGCAACCGCCCTTTGGCAGAACGCGCACGGGGAAGTTGCTGCCGACGGGGCCGGAGAGCTCGGGCAAGCGGCTCTGGACGAAGCCTACGGCCAGCTCTTGGGCTCCTACGACGCACTGCAGGGAGGATTTGGAGGCGCGCCGAAGTTTCCCACTCCCCACAATCTTCGCTTCCTTCTCCGCTACTGGTCCCGAACGGGCGAGGATCGGGCGCTCGAGATGGTGGAGCGCACTCTGCGCTCGATGCGCCAGGGTGGTGTCTACGACCAGCTGGGCTACGGCTTTCATCGATACTCCACCGACGCGCGCTGGATGCTGCCCCACTTCGAGAAAATGCTGTACGACCAGGCGCTTCTGACGATGGCCCTCGTCGATACATATCGGGCCACGGGAAGAGCGGAGTACGCCGATACGGCGGCGGAAGTCATCGAATACGTGCTCCGCGATCTGCGTGATGAGGGAGGCGCCTTTCACTCTGCCGAGGATGCCGACAGCGAAGGACGGGAAGGCAAGTTCTACGTGTGGACGGTCGACGAGGTCGGAGAGCTCTTGAACGAGGAAGAAGCTCGGCTCGTCCGCAGCGTGTTCAGCTTTGACCGCAGAGGCAACTTCACGGAAGAGGCGAGCGGCCGTCGCACGGGAGAGAACGTGCTGCACGTGGGACGGTCGCGGAGAGAGGTTGCCGAGGTACTCGGCCTTTCGGAGGAAGACCTTCGAGAGCGTCTAGACGCGGCCCGGCAAAAACTGTTCGCCGATCGCGAAGAGCGAATTCGCCCACTCAAAGATGACAAGGTGTTGGCCGACTGGAACGGGTTGATGATCGCCGCGCTCGGCCAGTCTGCGGCCGCCCTCCGAAGGCCGGAGTACCTGGAAGCCGCCGCCGAAGCGGTCGATTTCATTCAGTCCACGATGGTCGACCCGAACGGCGGGCTCCTTCACCGCTACCGGGACGGTGAAGCGGCCATACCGGCGTTCGCGGACGACTATGCATTTCTGACGTGGGGTTTGCTCGAACTCTACGAGGCCTCCTTCCAACCGGCGTACCTGGCCGAGGCGATCCGCCTCAACGAACTGATGCTGGAGCGCTTCTGGGACGATGATCGAGGTGGACTCTACCAGACTTCGGCCGGTTCGGGCGAGCTACCGATCCGGAACCGAGAGATCTACGATGGCGCGATTCCGTCTGCCAATTCCGTGGCGATGATCAACCTGCTTCGCCTTGGCCGGCTTACCGCGAACCCGGAGCTGGAGGAGCGTGCCCATGCGATCGAAGCGGCGTTTGCAGAGCGCGTTCGCCGGATACCCTCGGCTCACACCCAGCTCATGATCGCGGTCGACTTCAGGCTCGGCCCGTCCAGGGAGGTGGTGATCGTGGGCGAGCCTGACGCCGCCGACACAAAAGCGCTGACGCGGGTGATCTCCGGCGGATTTCATCCGCGCACGGTGGTTTTGCACCGCTCCGAGGAGTTCGCGGAGGCTCTTTTCCGGCTGGCGCCGTACACCGGAGATATGAGCGACGTCGACGGGCGCGCCGCCGCCTATGTCTGCCGCGATCATGCGTGTGAGCTGCCGGTGTCCGATCCGGCGGAGCTGGCGATGGCCCTGCTGGAGCCTGACGGGACCGCGGGAACACGCGACGGAACCTGATCCGTTCGAGAGGACGGACGCACGAGGCAATCGAGAACCAAGAGGCAAGACAGGAGCTGACGATGCGTAGGGAAGAAGAGGCGACGGGAGCCGAGCGGAGAGGAACGGGGCCGACCGTGAGAGCCGGTCTGGCGGTGCTTGCCGTCGCTGTTGCCGCAGTCGCTTCCCCGGCCCAAACGATCGACTACCCCGCGACGGCGAAGGTCGATGTCGTCGACGACTTCCATGGGACGATCGTCGCGGACCCGTATCGCTGGCTGGAGGACACCGAGTCGGATGAGACCGCGGATTGGGTCGCGGCGGAGAATCGGGTCACGTTCGCCTACCTCGACGCCATATCGGAGCGCGAGGTCATTCGCCAGCGACTGACGGAGCTGTGGGACTACGAGCGCTACGGTGTCCCGTTTCGCGAAGCCGACAGCTACTTCTTCTTCAAGAACGACGGGCTTCAGAACCAGTCCGTTCTGCACACGCAGGAAGGACTGGGCAGCGAGGCACGGGCTCTGTTGGACCCCAACACCCTCTCGGAGGACGGCACGGTGGCCCTGACGAACGTCTCCGTGACGGAGTCCGGCGAGTACCTCGGCTACGGCACCGCGGCCGCGGGCTCGGATTGGCGGGAATTCCATGTTCGGCGCATCGCCGACGGCGTCGATCTCCCGGATCGGATTCGCTGGGTGAAGTTC
>JBDHGL010000041.1:0-26520 GCA_039589875.1 Gemmatimonadota bacterium | reverse complement strand
AACCTCCGAGAGAGCCCAGATCAGCTGATGGACGTCTCCCTGCCCCAGACCGACCGTGTCACCGACCAGACGCGCGTCGTACATGTTGCTGCCGATCAAACCGGCCAGCGCGATGGAGTCGCGGACGACCGGGACGGAATCCAGCCGGCCGACCCACTCACCCATGGAAGCGTCGAGCACGAGGCGCGAGTCCGGATCCGGCTGGAGGAGAATCCTCTTCGGAGCGCTCGCCAGAAGCGGTTCACCTGTCTCAGTCGGTCCCTGGGCAAGCGGGGCGCGGAGCTGTACGACGGTTCCCGGGCGTAGCGATCGCGGATTCCGGTATCGGCGGAGGAGGCTGAAGACCTCCACGGCTTCGGGGCCGGTAAAGCCGTTCGCGCCGAACAGCTCGCCGAGCGTCTGCCCGACGCGAAGGGTGTCGGTGAGCGTCACCGCCGGCGGCCCCGACGGTACGAAGACCGTGGGAGTCGCGGGAGGCATAGGCTCCGGACGCCGGCTGGCCATCGAGGCCCAGACCGCCAGGACGACGGCTAACGCCGTCGCTCCGACGACGACAGCCTGCTTCCTATTTCGCAACTTTTTGTCGCATCGAGAAACCCAAACCATCCAGAGCGAGTACCATGTCGCTCGCCAGCGAGAGCCCATTACAGTGGCGCGGCGGCGGCCACGATGCGAGCCCACGCGGCGTTATCAGCAAGGCTTGCGCCGGGTGACGCTCAATCCATCTGCCTTCGAATGAACGTCGGGATCTCGAGATCGTCGAGACCGTCGCCGGCTAGCGTCATCCCCTCCGGGACGAGCCCAGCCCCTTCCATGCCAAGCTGCATCGTGTAACCGGCGTCGTCTACGAACACTTCCGCCGGCCGTGGCTCGTCCAAGAGCCGCGGGCCGTTGAAGCGGAGCGGAAGCACGTCGTCCGCCGGTTCGAAAACCAGC
Source organism: Gemmatimonadota bacterium (assembly GCA_039589875.1). Taxonomy (GTDB): domain Bacteria; phylum Gemmatimonadota; class Gemmatimonadetes; order Palauibacterales; family Palauibacteraceae. The sequence continues at coordinate 25,584 of JBDHGL010000041.1, read as the reverse complement.
TCTTCCGGGGCTTCGCCGAATCCGGTCGCGATCACGGTGACCCGCACGCTACCGTTGCTCTCCGGATCGTGCACGGCGCCGAAGATGAGCTCGATCTCGTCGCCGGCCGCTTCCTGCACGATCGAGTTGATCGTCGTGACCTCTTCGATCGCCAGGTCGGCGCCACCGGTGATGTTCACGAGGACGCCACTCGCACCATTGATGGATACGTCCTCGAGGAGAGGCGAGCAAATCGCTTGCTGGGCGGCTTCTGCGGCGCGGTTCTCACCCATCGCCTCCCCCGTTCCCATCAGCGCGGCCCCGCGATTGGCCATCACCGTGCGCACGTCGGCGAAGTCCACGTTCACTTCGCCGGTCACGCTGATGAGGTCCGAGATGCCCTGCGTCGCATGGAGGAGTACCTCGTCGGCCTTCTTCAGCGAGTCGCGAAAGCTCGTTCCTTCGGGGCAGACCGAAAGAAGCCTCTCGTTCGGCACGACGATCATCGTGTCCACCGCCGCTCCCAGCTCCTGAAGACCGGTTTCGGCGTGCCGCATGCGTCGCTTCCCCTCGAAGCGAAACGGCTTGGACACGATCGCCACGCACAGCGAGCCCTGCTCGCGGGCCATCTGCCCGATCACCGGCGCGGCGCCCGTTCCCGTGCCTCCACCCATCCCGCAAGTGATGAACACGAGATCGGCGTGCTCGAGAGCCTGCCGGACCTCGTCCTGGTTCTCCGCAATCGCCTGTCGGCCTATCTCGGGCCGGGCGCCGGCACCGAGCCCGCGCGTGAGCTGCTTCCCGATCTGGATCTTCAGATGCGACTTGGACGTGTGAAGAGCCTGGGCGTCGGTGTTCACGGAGACGAACTCGACCCCCTCGAGCTCCTCGTCGACCATGCGGTTCACGGCGTTTCCGCCTGCACCGCCCACCCCGACCACCTTCATGCGCGCGTTTTTCGCGACGCTGTCCTCGAACTCGAAGATCATATGCCCCTCCGCTTTGGATGGTTTGGGTTCCGCCGCTTTCTAGAAGAAGTCCTTCAGCCAGGTGTTTGTCCGCTTCATCGCGCGCCACACGGGTCCATGGCCGTTCCGGCGCGTCCGCTGCCCGCCGTACGCTGCGAGGCCTACCGTCGTGGCGAATTTCGGGCGTCGCACCGCATCGGCGAGACCACTCAGCCCGACCCCCGGCTCACCGGTCCGTACCGGCAGGTTGAACACGCCCTGCGCCAGCTCGAGCGTGCCGGACATCGACACCCCGGCTCCGGTCAGCACGATTCCCGAGCCGAGGCGGTCCAGAAGCTTCTGTTCCACCAGGTCTTCGTAGATGAGTCCGAAGATCTCATCCATGCGTTGTTCGATGATGTGAGCGAGGAGCTCCGCCGAGACCCTGCGCTTGGCACCTGGCACCGGGCCCGAGACATCGATCTTCTCGTCGGGTTGGGCCAGCTTCGTCAACGCGACGCCGTAGCCCTCCTTGACCCGCTCGGCTTCCTCCGGCGGAACTCCAAGGCCCTTGACGATGTCCCCGGAGACGCTTCTGGCGCCGAATGGGATCGAGAAGAGACGGAGGATTCGGTCCCCCTCGAAGACCGCTACCTCTGTGGACGCGCCGCCCACCTCGATAAGTGCGACGCCCACCTTCCGTTCCTGCTCTTCAAGAACGGCGTACGCCGTCGCGATCGGTCGAAGCACGATCTGCTGGACGCGATAACCGGCTTTATCCACCGCCTTGCGCAGGTCCTGACAGGCCGAGCTGTCCGCGGTGACGATGCAGATCTCCGTTTCCAGCCGGGTTCCGGACATGCCAATCGGATCCTGGATGCCTCCCCGGTGATCGACCGTGTAGCCCTGCGGTATAGCGTGCAGCAGCTCCCGATCGGTGGAGATCGGGACGGCCCGTCCCACCTCCTGAACCTTCCGGACGTCCCCCTGCAACACCTCTCTTCCGGAGATCGCTACGATCCCCTTCGAGTAGGTGAGATCAACGTGTCGGCCGGCGAGACCGACGAATACCTGGTCGACCTCGCGCCCGGCCATCAGCTCCGCCTCCCGCAAGCACGTATGCACGGCTTCTCGGGTAGCGTCGAGGTTCGTCACGGTGTCGTTGCGCATGCCTTCGGTCGCCGAAAGCCCGACGCCGAGCACACGCGCAGGAGGTCCCTCGCCATTTTTCGCCGCATCGCTCAGCACGACCGCGCAGGTGTGCGTCGACGTGATATCCAGTCCCGTGACAAAGCGTTCGCTCGTAATCACCCTTCTTTCCTCGCGCGCAGGATCACCTGTCCCTCGAAGCGGGCATCGGCTGCTGAGACCGGCCGGTCAGCTGCGTGACCGAGAGCCAGCTCCACCCGACGGAGCCCTCTCACCGCATCCGTCGCCCGGAGCAGCACACGTCCCGTTCGACCTGACTCGATGAGCTCTATCGCCAACGATTTCGCTCCGATCGGCCGCACCTCCGAGATCTGCTCGAAGAAGGCGGCGTCGTAGTCCTTCAGCTGTGCCAGCGCGACCAGCGCGTCTCTGGCACCCACACCCATCACTCGCCCACCCTCGACCCTCACCTCGCCGGTGAGCACCGGGAGGCTCAGGGAATGGGCAGCGGGATCCAGCGGCAGCTCCCAGCCGTCGCGGTCGACCGGCACCAAAGTCTCGCCAGCCACGAAGGCGATCGGCTCGACCTCGGTGACGCGGATCTCGATCTCTCGAATCCCGGCGCGCTTCACGCGCGCTTCTCGCACGAGCCGATGCGTGCGAACTCGTGCCTCCCACTCCGAGCCGTCGTCCCATACGGAGGCCTGTGGGTCGATGGCCGCCAGTTTCAGAACCTCGTCTTCACCGACAAACCGGGTCCCCTCGACGCCCACCCGCTCGACCCGGAACAGCGGCAGTGTGCCCAACACGGGCGGCGCCCAAACCGGCGCACCGAGGCCCATAACGGCAGCCGTGCCAATGACGGATAGCCTTCTTCGGAGCCTCCTCGTCAAACGCTGCACTCCCCTTCAATGCCGCGGGCCGTAGGAGCGGCACGTCCACGGTGACCGGTACCGTCGATCATGCGAGTGCTCCTACGGCGCGCAGCTCTTCCGCCGCGAATCCCCAAAGGCGGATCTCCGGCTCGAGGCCTACGCCCAGCTGTTCGAGCGCCCTCTTTCTCGTTTCCGTCATCAGATCCAGGATGTCCGTGGCCGTGGCATCGCCGACGTTGGCGATGAAGTTCGCGTGCTTCTCCGTGATGACCGCATCGCCACGGCGGGCACCTCGCATGCCCACGCCGTCTACGATCTCCCAGGCCGATCCGAACGGTGCGCCGGGATTTTTCCAGGTCGACCCACAGGAAGGCAGGTCGTAGACCTGGGTCTCGACCTTCATCTGTCGGCGCTGGATGTGCGCTTGCTGGACCCTTCGAGGATCGCCCGGTGGCGCCTTGAAGGCCCCACCGAGGAAGATCCATTCGTCCGGCACATCGACGCCCCGATAGCGCGGCCGTGCCTCGTCGCGAGTGAGTCGAACGGTTTCGGCCTGGGGTGTCATCGCCTCGACCCAAATTGCACGATCCCAGAGGCCCGTCTCGGTCGACCCGGCGTTCATGCGAAGCGCACCCCCGACGGTTCCAGGCACGGCTTCGAGAAACACCCAGCCGTCCCGAGCTCCGCGCCGGGCCGCGTTGACCAGCGCCGGAATCTGGCTGGCTGCTCCTGCCCGTATTTCACCTTCCGCGCTCTCCAGGGATTCGAACCCCTCTCCGAGAATCAGCACGGGCTCATCCACACCGCTATCGGCGACCAACGTGTTGGCGCCGCCGCCCAACACTCGAAACGGCCGGCCGGCCAGCGCCGCGAGGGCATCATGGAGGCTCGCCGCCGACCGGGGCCTGGCCAGCTGCGGCGTGACTCCTCCAACGCCCAGACGAGTCAGCGGGGCGAGCGGCACGTCAGTCTCCCACCGCATGAGCCCTCTCATCGGCCGCTCGATGAGCGAGCGCCGTCACGTCCCCCGCTCCCATGAAGACCACCGCCGCCGGCACATTTTGCGCACCCGCGACGACCAGAGCCTCTGCCTCGGTCGCGAGCCGGATCGAACCACCCGAGGCGTCGGCGATCAGCCCGGAGTCCACGCCAGGAATCGGAGCCTCACGCGCTGGATAGATCGGCAAGACGAACGCTTCGTCAGCGGCTTTCAGGGCGGCGGCCAGCTCGGTCGCGAACATCTGCGTGCGGCTGTACAGGTGGGGCTGGAAGATCGCCACGAGACGACGGCCCGGGTACGCTTGGCGCACCGCCGCGAGGGATGCCTCGATCTCGGTGGGGTGGTGAGCATAGTCGTCGAGGAAGGCTACGCCGTCGTCGTCCGCCAGCTGCTGAAGCCGACGCTCGACGCCCCCGAAATCGTCGAAGGCCGCCCCCAGCACCCCGTTGGCAATCAGCTCGGCTTCGTACGGTGGAGCCAGGCCGGGGAGACCGGCTTCGGTTGCCGTTCCCAAGGGTCCCGCCATCCGGAGAGCGATCGCCAGCGCGCCGGCCGCGTTCTGCGCGTTGTGGTCGCCGGGTACCTCCAGCCGGAAAGCCATCTCTCCGCCGGGCGCCATCAGGCAACAGCGCTGGCTCAGCCCTTCGCGGCCGAGAACCTCAACCCTGTAGTCGGCGTCCTCGGTCAGGCCGTAGCTCGTTCCTCCCAGCGCATCGCCCAGTCTCCGGGCGCCCGGCTCATCCGCGCAGTACAGGAGGCCGTCCCGGTCCAGAGCACGCTCGGCCACGACGCGGAACGCCCGGCGAAGAGCGTCGAAGCCTCCGTACGTGTCGAGATGCTCGGGCTCGACGGAGCTGACCAGCACCAGGGACGGATCGAGCTGCAGAAACGAGCGATCGTACTCGTCCGCCTCGACGACGGCGACGTCCCCCGAGCCCGGTCGTGCGAACCCACCCCACCTGGTCACGTGCCCGCCGACGGCGACGACCGGATCCAGACCGGCCGCGGTGCACGCCAGACCGGCAAGCGCCGTGATCGAGGTCTTTCCGTGCGTGCCGGCGATCGCGGCGAGGCGGCATTCGTTGAGCAGCGCGGCGAGCGCCCGTGAGCGCTTCATCACGGGTATGTCCAGCCGAGCCGCCGCCTCGAGCTCTGGATGGTCCTCAGGCACTGCGGAGGTATGGACAACGAGGTCCACATCGCGCAGGTGCGCGACGTCGTGCCCACTCACGATGGGCTGCAACCCGGCCCCCAACCGCAGGTCGGCCTGGCCGGCTGCGCCATCGCATCCGCTGATCCGGTAACCGGCATCATGCAGCAACGCCGCGAGACCACGCATCCCCGCGCCGGCCGCACCGACCAGGTGGACGTGTGTGCCCGCGGCGGGCAGATCGGACCGGTTTGGAAGGTCCGAGAGGCTGGGCAGACCGGAGCCGCCGAGGGGCAGATCGATCATGGAGAGGCCGCCACCGTTGCCAGATCCAACAGCTCGAGCGCGATCCGCTCCGCCGCGTCCGGAGCTCCTCGAAGCCGCGACGCCTCGGCCATCTGCGATCGCCCGCTCTCGTCCGCCAGGATCCCGCATGCCAGCTTCCACAGCTCGCCCGGGCGAAGCTGCTCTTCCGTCCGCATCACCGCCGCTCCTGCCGCTTCCAGGGCCCGGGCATTTGCCGACTGATGCGCCCCCGCGCCCGGGAAGGGAACCAGCACGGCCGGCACCCCCGCTGCCTGCAGCTCGGCGATGAACATCGCTCCCGCTCGCGAGATCGCCAGCGTCACCCGGTTCAGCTGGGAGCCGAGGTCGGAGATGAAGGGCTCGACCCGGATCCGATCCGCAAAGGGAAGCGCCAGCACCCGCTCCGTCACCCACTGGTGCTGTGCCGGACCGGTCACCCACACGACACTCGTTTCCCCGGGCCACGAGTCCGCCGCTTCGAGATCCTCGATCAGGCGGCGATTGAGGCCCAAAGCTCCCTGGCTTCCGCCCGTCACGAGCAGCACCGGGCCGTTCGGCCACTCGTAGGAGGCCCCGGAATCCCCCATGGCCACGGGGTTTCCGTAGGCGAAGACCCGCGTGCGCGGCCCCGGGGTCAGGCTGCTCTCCGCTTCCGGGTAGCCCAGATGTATCTGATCGACCCTCGACGCGAGCCTGCGGGTCACGAGCCCCGGCTCCGCGTTCTGCTCCTGCAACGCGGTGCGCGCGCCGCGCCGGATTCCCCAGAAGAGCGCGGGTCCCGAGGCGTATCCACCAGTCCCCACTACGAGATGTGGCTCCCAGTCCGAAAAGGCTCGCGAGAGCCCGTAGAGCACGGCCGGGGTCGAGCCGACGAGCCGCCAGTTTCGCCAGGGCCGGCTGCGGTGCAGCGGCTGCATCGGCAGCAGCCGGTGCTCGAAACCGCTCTCGGGCAGCAGCCTCGCTTCGATGCCGCGCCGAGCGCCGATGAAAAACAGCCTGGCTGCCGGATCCAGAAGGCGGAGCTGTCTTGCCAGATTGAGAGCCGGGTACAAGTGACCACCCGTGCCACCCCCCGCCAGAAGAATCCGGAAGCCCGCCACGCGCTAGCATCTCCGCTGCTTCGCGATGTTGACGAGGATGCCCGTGACCCCCAGCGAGAGCACAAGGCCGGTCCCGCCGGCACTGACGAACGGCAGGTTCACACCTGTCGTCGGCAGAACTCCGAGAGTGACGCCGATGTGGGCGAACGCTCCCACGGTGACCATCGAAGCGAGTCCGACAGCCAGGAGACGGCCAAAGAGATCAGGAGCGGCGCCGGCAATGCGAACGCCGATGATGGCCCATGTCAGGAAGAGGCCGATCACGAACAGCGAGCCGATCAGCCCCCACTCCTCGGCGATGATCGAAAAGACGAAATCGTTCTGAGGCTCGGGCAGGTAGAGCAGCTTCTGGTGGCTCTCGCCGAATCCGACACCGAACGGCCCGCCGGACCCGATCGCGATGAGAGACTGCCTCAGCTGGTATCCGATATCGTCGGCCCCCATCCCGGGCTTGAGGAAGGCCATCATCCGGTTCATCCGATAGCCGGTATTGACGACCTGGTCGTACAACACGGGCAGGCCGAGAAGGCCCAGAAAGATGAAGTGTCCCAATCGACCGCCCGCCACGAACAGAACGATGAAGGCGAGTGCTCCCACGATCGCCGCGCCCGACAGATGGGGTTCCAACAAAATGAGGAGGCAAAGCGGCCCGATCACAACGAGGAACGGAAGAAGCCCGCCACGAAGGCTGTGCAGCCGGTCCTGTTTCTTCACGGCCAGGGCGGCCGTCCACATCACGATGGCGATCTTCGCGAGCTCGGAAGGCTGAAACGTCAGACCGACCGTCAACCAGCGCCGGGCACCGTTGATTCGCGGGGCGATCGACTCGGTGCCCGGGAGGATGACCACCACGAGCAGGGCGGTGGTCACGGCGAGCAGCGGCCATGCCAGGTATCGATAAACCCGGTAGTCGACGTAGCTGGCGGCCAGCAGTGCGGCGATCCCGACGAGAGCCCTGGACGCTTGCTGCAAGAGATAGTAGCTGTCGGGCAGTCCCTCCGACTGAGCGGTGAACGAGCTCGCGCTGTAGACGCTCAGGAGCCCGAAGCCCGTCAGTAGAAGCGTGACGGCGATGAGGCCCGGCGCCAGGTAGGCTCCGCTCGATTCGGCCGAGAGGTCGAGGAGCGCAGGGCCGGAGGGCGTGCGTCGACCGGGTAGCCGGGCTCCGATGACAGCGCCGACCCGGCTCACTCGCCCGACCCCTCGAGAGCCTCTACAGCCCGCCGGAAGGCATTGCCGCGCTCTTCGTAGTTCTTGAACAGGTCGTAGCTGGCACAGGCCGGCGAAAAGAGCACGACATCGCCCGGCCGTGCGAGCTCCCGCGCAGCCAAGACAGCGGACTCCACATCGGCCTCGGCGCAAACCTCGGAAACCGCTCCGTCCAGCTCCGCGACGACGTGCGGCACGGCTTCGCCGTACGCTACGAGGGCGGCTGTGTCCTTCAACCAAGGGATAAGGGGGGCGAACGGCTCTCCCTTGTGGCGCCCTCCCAGGATCAAGACCACGGGTCGATCGAACGCCCGGACAGCCACCACGGTGGCCGCAACGTTCGTGGCCTTCGAATCGTTGACCCAGAGCACATCATCGATCGATCCGACGGCCTCCAGGCGGTGAGGCAGCCCGCGAAACTCGGCGAGGCCTCGGCCGATCGCCTCTCCATCGCAGCCGGCGAGCGCGGCGGTCAGCCCCGCCGCCAGCGCGTTGGCCACGTTGTGCGAGCCGAGAATCTGCAGCTCTCGCGCAGCGATCCACGTCTCGGCCCGCCCGGGGATGTCGAGCCGCAGGCTGCCGTCCCGATCGAGGAACGCGCCCGGGCTTACCGGTCCGGTCGTCGAAACGAGATAGCTGGTGCCCTCCGCGCCGTACGCCAGCTTCAGAACATGGGCGTCATCGGCGTTGAGCACCCATCGACTGTGGGCCGTCGCATTTCGGAATAGGCGCTTTTTGTCGGCGTAGTACGCTTCGAGATCGCGGTACCGATCCAGGTGGTCCGGAGCCAGATTGAGAAGGACGCCGATGTCCAGGGCAAGCGTGTCCGTGTCGGCGAGTTGGAAGGAGCTCAGCTCCACGACGACCCAGTCGGGCTGCTCCTCCCAGAGGGCGATCTCCGACAGCGGCTTGCCGATGTTTCCTCCGGCGACCGCGTCCACTCCACCCGCATCGAGGAGGTGTTGGCAGAGGGCCGTCGTCGTCGTCTTCCCGTTCGTGCCGGTGATCCCGATCAGCCGGGACGTCAGATCGCGGTAGGCCAGCTCTACCTCGGCCAGACACGGTGTGCCGGCGTCGCGGAGCTCCCGGCGCACTTCCGCCTCAGGCGGAATTCCCGGGCTGACCACGGCCAGATCGGATCGGCGGACCCTCTCCAGGTCGTGGCGGCCCGCTTCCGCGTCGATGCCCTCCGCACGCAGCTCGAACGCCGCGGCGTGCTGGGCCTCGCCGGATGACAGATCGCTGGCGTATACGTCACCGCCCCGCGCCCTCGCCAGCCGAGCCGCGGCGGCACCGGAGACGCCGAGGCCCAGCACGGCCACCGAGTCTCCGGCCCGCACCAGCGGCTCCCGCTCTCTTCCGCCGGCGCTCGTGGTCTCTTGCAGGGTCATCATCGCTCCCGCGGCTCTCATCGGACCTTCAAGGTCGCCAAGCTCACGAGGGCGCAGAGAATGGCGAGGATGTAGAAGCGCACCACGACCCGAGGCTCTGGCCAACCCAGCTTCTCGAAGTGGTGGTGCAACGGAGCCATCCGGAAGAGCCTTTGCCCGGTGCCGGTACGCCACCGGCTGAACTTGAACCATCCGGTCTGCAGAATGACCGAGACGGCCTCGGCTACGAACACGCCGCCGACGAGTAGAAGCAGGAACTCGGACTTCAGCAGGACGGCGGTGACCCCGAGCGCCCCCCCGAGCGCAAGCGATCCTGTGTCCCCCATGAAGACGTCGGCAGGAGGTGCGTTGAACCAGAGAAAACCGATCGCAGCTCCCGTGATCGCGGCACAGAAGACGCTCAGCTCCCCGGCGCCGGGGAGGTAGAACGTGCCGAGATACGCAGAGGTGTCCACCCGGCCGATCACGTATGCGAAGAGACCGAAGCTGAGCGCCGCGATCCCACTCAACCCGGCGGCAAGGCCGTCCAGGCCATCGGTGAGATTCACTCCGTTCGAGCCGCCGGTCACTACGAGCGCGACGAAGATCGGGAAGGCCGGGGCCCAAAAGACGACGTAGTAGTCCTTGAAGAACGGCAGCATCGTGTGGGTCGGTGGGCGGCTCGACAGCGGGAAGAGAAGAAGGAACACTCCCAGCGTTAGGCCGGCGGCCATCTGCCAGACGAGCTTGTAGCGGGCGACAAGACCTCTCGGCTCGTGACGGACGACCTTCAAGTAGTCGTCCATGAAGCCGATCGCACCGAACCACGCGGTGGCAGCCGCGACGATAAGCACGTAGGAGTTGTCGAGGCGCGCCCAGAGGAGGGTGGACAGGAGCACGGTCGCCAGGATGATCAGCCCGCCCATGGTCGGAGTGCCGGCTTTGTGAAAGTGGGAGCTCGGCCCGTCGATCCGAACCACCTGCCCCCAGCCTCTCGTCTTCAGCCAGCGGATCACCGGCGGTCCGACCAGAAAGGTCAGGAGGAGAGCGGTCACCATGGCGCCTGCCGCCCGAAAGGAGATGTATTGGAAAACGTTGAAGATGATGTGCCGGTCGGCCAGCGGAAAAAGGAGTTCGAAGAGCATCAGCTGCCGCCCTCTGACTCGGTTTCCGATCTCCGCTTCGCCGGTCCCTCCGCGAATTCGCGCAGATGCTCGAGAATCCCTTCGAGACGAACGCCTCGAGATGCCTTTACCAGCACAACCTCATCGCCGGACAGCCGAGGAGCGAGCCCGTCCCACAGCTGATCGACCGTCTCGGCCTCCACGAGACCGGTCCCGTTTCGCCCGATCCGGAGATCGCGAAACGCGTCGACGAAGTCGCCCGTTGCTGCGACTAGATCGAAGTGGGCCCCTACCAGCCGCTCCGCTATCTCGCGGTGGGCCGCCGGCGACGCTTCGCCCAGCTCGAGCATCGTTCCGACCACGGCGACCAGGCGGCGGTCTGGAAACACCTCTCTGCAGTACTCGATGGCAGCAGCGAAGGACTCCGGGTTCGCGTTGTAGCAATCCGCGATGACGGTGAGTCCGCCTAGCTGCTCGAGAGCGCTCCGCATCCCGAGCGGCTCGAACGTCGCCAACCCCCTGGCAGCATCCTCGGCAGGTAGGCCGAGATTATCGGCCAAGGCGGCAACCAAGATCGCGTCGGCCAGATGGTGACGGCCTCCGGCGGAGACGTGGTAACGGACTCCTTGTCGCACAAACTCGACTTCGTCGGCACCGACTTCGAACGAGTCGGGTCGCCAGGTGGCGTCCTCGCCGATCCCGGCCACGACCGTGTCAGGCCGGAGCTCTCTGGCCGCCGCGACTAGCTCGTCCGGCCGCTCTCCAACCACCACGACGCCGTCGTGGCTCGCGCCTCGCACCAGCGACAGCTTCTCGTCCAGCACCCGCTCGACGGTTCCGAAGAACTCCAGATGAGCCGCACCGACCGTCGTGACGAGTGCGTCCGTCGGCGCCGCAACCTGTGCCAGCCGTGCGATCTCGCCCGGCTCGCTGCTCCCGAGCTCGAGCACCCAGAGATCGCAATCCGGCGGTGCGTCGAGGATGGCGAGCGGCAGCCCGACCTGGCTGTTGAGGTTCCCGACCGTCTTGTAGACGCGAAAACTGTCGGCCAAAGCGCGTGCCGCCATCTCCTTGACAGTCGTCTTGCCCGAGCTTCCGGTGATCGCCACGACCCGCGCTCCACTGCGGCGTCGGCGCCAGGCAGCGAGATCGCCCAGCGCACGAGTCGCGTCCGGGACGCCAAACAGCTCGAGCGCGGTAACCGGCAGCGCCCGCCCCTCGGGGACGACGGCACCGAGCGCGCCTTTCTCCTCGGCCTCGGGAAGCAGATCGACTGCGTCGTACCGCTCGCCTCGCAGCGCTACGAAGAGAGCTCCGGGCTGGAGCGTCCGGGTGTCGATCGACACCGACGTGTAGCTCAAGCTGGCTCCGTCGGGTGGCAGGCCCATGGCCTCGCGGATATCTGCCGACCGGAAAAGCGTGCGCCCGCGCTCGTGTCCGCTCATGGCGACGGTCCCCGGAGCTCGGCGACGATCGCCGCCTCGTCGAACGGCAGCTTCTCGCTGCCGACGATCTGGTAGGTCTCATGGCCTTTGCCGGCCAGAAGAACGGCGTCCCCGTCTCCGGTCAGCTCTAGGGCTCGTGCGATGGCATCCGCTCGATCGAGCACGATCTCGTACTGCTCCGGCTCGAGGCTCGCGACAGTCTCATGCGCGATCCTCGCCGGATCCTCGGATCGTGGATTGTCGGAGGTCACGATCACTCGATCGGCCAGTGATCCCGCGACCGCGCCCATAAGCGGCCGCTTCCCGCGGTCCCGGTCACCCCCGCAACCGAAAACGATGATGAGACGGCCGCTCACCAGTGGACGGAGCGTCTGCAGAGTGACGGCGAAGGCATCGGGCGTGTGCGCGTAGTCGCGCACGACCAGCGATGGCTCTCGGCTAAGGATCTCGAAACGGCCCGGCACCTGCGGTACCGTCTGGAGCATTCCGGCAACCTCGTCGGGATGCATGCCCAGGTGCAGCGCCACGGCGGCGGCCGAGAGGGCGTTCTCGATGTTGAACCGCCCGACGAGCGGCAGGTCTACGGGAACGGAACCGTACTCGCCCGCTAAGACGAAGGAGCAGCCAGTTCCGGTCGACTGCACGCTCTCGGCCCGTACCTGTGCGTTCTCTCCGAGTCCCGTCGAGACCGTTTCCGCCGGCGCCGATCTCAGCGTCTCCCACGCAGGCTCATCCGCATTGAGGATCAAGACGCCATCGGGAAGGAGAAGCGATGACAACCGGAGCTTCGCATCCCGATAGCTGGACATCTCCTCGTGGTAGTCCAGGTGTTCGCGGCTGAAGCTCGTGTAAACCGCGTAGTCGAACCGAAGCCCATCCACCCGCCGCTGATCCAGCGCGTGCGAGGACACCTCCATCGTCAAGAACCGAGCATCGTCGCGCAGATCGGCCAACGAGTCCGCCAACTGGATCGAGTCCGGGGTCGTCAGCTCTCCGGTTCGGACGTGCCCCCCAGGCTCGATGACACCCAAAGTGCCCAGCGATGCAGAGCGCCCGATGCCGGAGAGGAGGTGGCGGGCAATCCACGAGGTGGTCGTCTTCCCGTTAGTCCCTGTCACGCCGATCAGTCGCATGCCGGCCGCTGGATCCCCCTGCCACAACATCGCGAGGTGCGCAACGACCTCTCGGGTGTCCGTGACCACGAGCTGGGGGATCTCCACATCGAGCGGACGTTGGACGACCGCGGCCGCAGCGCCGGCGCGCTGTGCGTCGGGAACGAAGTCATGTCCGTCGGATCGCTCACCCGTGACGGCGCAGAACAGATCGCCGTAGCTGACCAAGCGCGAGTCGGTCGCGAGCGAGCGCAGACTCTCCGGCGGCTCGCCGTGCCAGGTGGCCGGCAGTTGCCGCTGGCGCAGTCGCTCGACCACGTCTTCGGATACAATCACTTCGGTCCTGTCTTCGTCACGCTGAGCCGACCCGCGGTCGACTCGTCTTCGGACCGGCCCAAGCCCCGGTCCCTCGGTTCGCGATCTACTCCGCCGCTGGCTCACCCGTATCGGATTCGAGGGAGCCGCTGGCGTCCACCTCCGGCCGTCGGCCGCCGTCACCGCAGCAGAACGACCGAGCCGACCAACGCCGGCGAGCCCGGTGGCGGTGACTGGTCCTCGACGCGGCCGGAAGCCTTCAGCTTCGCCTGCATTCCCAGGGCGTGCAGTCTCGCCGTGGCCGACCGGATGCTGAGACCACGCAGATCGGGGAGACGTCGCGTAGCGGTTGTCTCCGTCCGCGCGAAGTGCATCTGGCCGGCCGACGCGAAGCGAACGGCACCCTGATCGACGGGGAGCATCTGCAGCCGGGACCGGAGATCAGCGTCCGGCTCGGCCTGCCTCTGCGTCCAGTCGAAACGGTCTGCAGGCGACACGACCTGGCCGCTCGTTAGCTCGACGCCTCGCGTCGCGAGAGCAGCCTGGAGGGCGCTCCGGCTGATCGGTGCGGCCACGGCGCCGCCATAGAAAGCGCCCTGCGGATCTTCGAGCTTTGCGAAGATGACCAGGCTGGGATCTTCGGCTGGACTGTATGCGACGAACGAGGAGCCGTACCTGCTCTCATAGCCACCACCGCTGACGAGTCGGGCCGTACCGGATTTGCCGGCCACGGTGAGCGTGCTCATGGCCGCACGTTGTCCCGTCCCGCCTTCGACCACCGACGTCAACACGTCGGTGATCTGATCCGCCACCCGCTCTTCTATTACGCGGCGTATCGTCTGCGGATCCCGGCGCTCCAGGACCTCGCCGCTATGCTTCCGTACCTCTTTAACCAGTCTCGGCTTCAGCAGCCGGCCGCCGTTTGCGAGCGCCGCGTAGGCCATGACCAGCTGCAGCGAAGTCACGGAGATCTCGTAACCCATCGCGAGCGAGGCGGCGCTCAGTCCCGACCATCGTTCGGGCTTGCGGAGGAGGCCGCCTGACTCGGCTGGATAGTCGACTCCCGTCGAGAGCCCGAACCCGAAATCGCGCAAGTACTTGTGCTGCACATCGTCAGTGAGTCGCTCCGACAGGAGCGCGGCGCCGACGTTGCTCGAGTACCGTACGACTTCGGCCACCGTGAGCTTGTCATACGGGTGGACGTCCCGTATGACCCGGCGGCCCTTCTTGTACACGCCGTGCATCACGTCAACGCTGTCGGTGAGCGAGATGATTCCCTCCGACAGGAGCGAGGCCAGAAGGAACGGCTTCGCGGTAGATCCGGGCTCGAACGGATCGGTGAAGGCGGGCACCTTGAGCGAGCCGTCATGTCGCTGGCTGGCCACGGCGAGCAGATCACCGGTCTTGGGATCTACAATGAGGAGGTCTCCACCGGACGAGCCCGAGGACTCGATCGCTCGCTCGAGGGCGTCTTCAGCGATCGCTTGCAGCTCCGCATCGATCGTGAGCACCACGTCGTGCCCCGGTACCGGCGGGGAAACCGGCGTCGCGGAAAGACGATAGAGCTCGCCACGGCCGTCACGCTGGGTGAGCGCTTTTCCAGGCCGGCCCTTCAGGTAGGCATCGAGAGATAGCTCGAGGCCGGAGCGGCCGTGTCCCTCGGCATCGATCGCTCCAAGAAGGTTCCGGGCGATACCCTCGGGATAGACCCTGGCGGCGAGAGGCTCGAAGTGAAGACCGCGGCGCACGGCGTCGGAGAGCCGACCACGATCCTCTGCCGACACCTTCCTCGGAACGGCAGTCCAACCTCCTTCGGACGCTCGGAGCTTGGATTCTTCCTTCTGGGAGAGGCCGAGGACCCGCCCGATGGCGGAGATCGATCGGTCCGGATCGGCCATCTCCCGAATCGCGACGTAGGCGCGAAACTGACGAGCATCCAGAACCAGAGGCCGACCGTCTCGATCCAGGACGGCGCCGCGTTCCGCCGGGAGATCGATATGGGTGTCGTACTGCGATCTGGCGCGGTCCCGCCAGACTTCGTCTTCGATCAGCTGAAGCTGGACGGAGCGGCCCATGAAGACCGCCGCCTGCAAGATCCACAATCCAGCGAGAGTGCCGGTTCGTAGCCGGTGGGTGCGGTGGCGGATTGCGCTGGTCTCTTCCGTCATCTCCGCTTGGAGACCTCACTCGCAGAAGTTCGCTCAGCAGATGAAGAAACGTCCTCTATGAACGAGATCTCCTCGTCCGAAGCCGGCCTCAGCCCCAGCGCGCCGGCTGCGTCCAAGAGCCTGCCACGCGAAGCGAGCGAATCGGTGCGTCGCATCGCCTCGGCGTACCGGGCTCTCTGTATCACCTCGAACGACTCCAACGAGTCGATCGCTTGCGCCACCTCTCTGGCTTGAGTCTGCCGGCGAACCGTCCAGACCATGGCGGCGATGAGACCTGTCAGCGCCAAGGCCAGCCCGAGGATCCTTCGCCGACTCCGAGTCCAGAACCGACGTCGGCTCATGAGCCCACTCGCATCCAGGCTCTCAGCTTGGCGCTCCGCGCTCTCGGATTCCGCTCTTCCTCCTCTTCGGAGGGCGTCTCCGGACGCGGCGTGATCGTTCTTCCCAGAGGCTTTCCGCGACACCGGCACACGGGGAGCTCGGGCGGACACACACAGCTCCGGCTCCACTCACGGAACGCCCTCTTTACGATTCTGTCTTCCAGCGAGTGATATGCGATCACCACCAGCCGGCCCTGCTCCGCGAGGAGATCGCGGATTCGAGGGAGAGCGCCGCTCAGGGCCTCTAGCTCCTGGTTGACTTCGATCCGAACGGCCTGAAACAGGCGAGCCTTGTCTCGCGGCTTGGCACTCGGACCGAGAACCGCTCGGATCGCAGCGACGAGGTCATCACTGCTCTCGAGCGGCTTATCGACCCTACGCCTGCCCACTTCCCGCGCGAGGGCCCGCCACCGCCGCTCCTCCCCGTACTCCCGAAAAACGCGACCCAGCTCCTCTAGAGAAGCCGTGTTCAGAAAATCGGCTGCGGGCCTCGCTCCGCCCGTTGTCCCGCCCATCCGCATTAACAACGGTGTGCCCGGACGAAAGGAGAACCCGCGCGCCGTCGTGTCGAGCTGGTAAGAGGAGATGCCCAGATCGAGCAGCGCTCCAGCCAGCTCTTCTATCTTCAGAGTCTCCAGGATCTCGGGCGCGTCCCGGAAGTCGGCCGTTCTCAGCCGCAGGCGCCCTTGGTGTCCCGTTAGCCTCCTTTGTGCCGCGTCAATCGCATCGGGGTCGCGATCCAGGCCGACCACGGCCGCGGCTTGGCCGCGCTCGAGGATCGCCGTTGTGTGACCCCCACCCCCCAACGTCCCATCCAGATACCACCCACCCCGCTCGGGCTCGAGGTGACCGAGCACCTCGTCCACCATGACCGGCTCGTGCCTGTAGCCCACTCACGCCTCTTCGCTGAGCGTCCAGGCGAGCCCGGCCACCGCTCAGGCGAAGATCGATTCGATAAACGGATCGAACTTCGGGTCGGAGGCCTCCGAGCTGTCTCGGAACCGCTTCGGATCCCAGATCTCGATTTTGTTGAGGGCTCCGACGAACAGGGCTTCTCGAACCAAGCCGACCAGCTCCCTCATTCGATCCGGTACCAGGATCCTCCCCTGCTTGTCCGTCGAGACCTCCAGGGCGGACGCGGTGAGTCCGAGAACTCTGGCTCTCGCTTCAGGCTGTTTGCGCATCAGCTCTCGGAGCTCTTCTTCGACCGGCCGCCAGCTAGCGTGGGGAAGAAGCGAGAGAGCGTCGTCGTGCACCTGGATCAGGATAAACGACTCCGACTCGCTGCCACGGCGGAAAGAGGCCGGGAGAGCGACACGCCCTTTGGCGTCTACCTGATGGACAAAGCTTCCCAGATAGCCGCTCACACGGCTTCCCTTCTACCACGGTTTGGTTCCCCACTATTCCCCACTTTTCCCCACCGGCCCCCATTCTACCCATGGGTGGGTCGGTACGTCAAGCCCTCGCCTTAAAAGCCGATCTCGGCGCTAAACCGTTGGTCAGATTGGGGTCTTCGAAGTGGGAACCGCAGCGGGTGTTGGGCTGGGAGGAAACCGAAAAGGGTCGGCCGTTACGTGCGGAAAGAAAGAAAGGCCCGGCCTGGATCGCTCCGGCCGGGCCTCTATGCCCTGCTTAGCCTGCCCTACTTGGTGTCGAGAAGCGGGCTAATGAGCTCCACTCAAGAAGCTGGGCTTACCCTCGGCAAGCCTTTTTGACGATCTGCTCCTGGCGGAAGATGTAGGTGTCCGTCGCATCGAGGATCTGCGCTTGCGAGTTCTGCTGCACGTTGCCGGCTTGCCGGATGAAGCCGGAGACCTGCTGGAAGCGCTGCAGGGCACGCTGGGCCGGTCCACACTCCTCCTGCGGGTTCGACTCGTCGAGCGCGACGGCCTGTTGGTAGATCCCGTAGCCGATGAAGAAGTTCAGCTGGTTCTTCGTCGCCGGCAGGGTCGCGAACTCCAGGGCGGCCCGGAACATGGTGATGGCCTGGGCGATCCGACCCTGCTTGAAGTGGTCGTTGTATCCCTTGGCCAGGAGCTGACTGGCGACCACGTCGGAGTCACTTCCCGATTCGACGGCCCTGCGGAAATCTGCGAGGGCTGTCTCCATCGGCGCGCCGCCCTGCAGATGGAGGATGCCGCGCTTCAGATATCCGTTCGGGTAGGTGGGATCGATCTCGAGCGCGTATCCAAGCTCACGCACGGCGTCGTTGGTACGGCCCATGTCCGCGAGCATGTCCGACCGCAGGGCCCAGTACGTGGCACGGTCGGCATCGGTGATATTCGCCACCTCCAGCTGACGGCCGCCCGGCGTCGTCACGCTCGCTCCCGTTCCCGTAACCGGATCCGTCGTCTCCTCCATCTCCCGCTTGATCCGCTCCGACAGGTCGAACGCACCCTCGTTATCGTCCATCGCCATATGGGCCTTGAGGGCGTTCAAGATGATCGCAGCTTCGATCTCCTCATCCTCGAGCTCCACGTAGCGCCGGTACGCATCGAGAGCGATCTCGGCTGACGCCGTGTCCTGCACGGTGCCGCCGTTGCCGCTGCCGCCCGCCGCCTGCGTTGCCTTGGCGAGCGCCACGTTGCCGAGATACAGCAGCAGATCCTCGTTTTCAGGATCACGCTCGAGCCCATCCTGAATGATCTGAATCGCGGATTCGTAGGCGCCGGCCTGAGCGAGGTTGAACGCCACGTTGAGGCGCACCTCGGCGTCGTCCGGATTGAAGTCGAGATACTGCATGTAAAGATCGGTCGCGCGATCCGCGTTGCCGAGCTGAGCATGGCTGTAGGCGAGGGATTGAATCGCGTCTTCCTTTGCCGGATCATCAGCCAGGACCATCTCGAGATGCTCCACCGCCTCATCGTACCGCTCCAAGCCCATCAGCGAGCGACCGTGGAAGTAGTGCGCCTGAATCGCATCCGGTCGCAGCGCGATGGCTTCCTCGCAGTTGCGCAGCGCATCGTCGAACTGGTTGGCCGCGAGGTACTCCTGGCAAAACTGCAGGGCCTTCAGATAAGCGACCTGAGCATCGAACGCTTCGATAATGCGCCGCGACGCCTCCCTGGCCTCACCTCCCCCGTCGCCGCCGACGGTAAAGTCGGGAATCAACAGCTCCTCGCCCGACTTGGCTTGAACGAACCTCGCCTTGACCTGCACACCGGCTCCTGCCGGGTCCGCGTTTCCGACCATCACCAGATCGGCGTTCAGCTGGCTCGCTAGCTGTCTCCACTGAACCGGAGTGAGAACCTGGTCCTCGAGGCCGAAACGCTTGAGAGCCGCTTCGATCTCCTTGTCCTCCATCGGCTCGATGGCGTCGAAGTTCTCAAGGCTCTTTCCGACTTCCTCGGCGACCTTCTCGCCGAAGCTCTTGTCGATGCCCGCGCCCGGGGTCAGAGGGGCCACGAGCACTCGCGCGGCGGATTGAGCCTCCGCCTCGCTCGGCATGGCCAAGCCGAGAAGCACCAGAATCGGCAGTAAAGATGAGACGACACGGAACGGTTTCATCGGCGTTTTTCCCCTGCTGCGTTCCAGCGATCTAGCGATCACCTGAAAACTACGTCGACGAGGTCCAACTGAGCGAACAGATCGCCGACACCTATCACACGCTAGCCCCGGCCGACAGGTCACACATAGCCTGCCCGAGGAGCGAACGACACTACCCGTCAACTCGCATTAGGTTCGACGGCTACGGCTACCCAAAGGTTGGTCGACCACCCACGACTTCAGCCCCAACAAACTGACTGATGCGGAGAGCCAAGCAACATATTTTCGATGATCCCGATCCGCTACTGGATCGATTATCGGATCCGCTACCTGAGGAACGGGGCTCAGGTGTTTACTCGCCGCGTCGGAGGATCGCCGCGACGGGTTGGCGCCGAGGCTCCGGTCATCGTGCGCGCGGACTAGATCGCGCTGTCCCGCCTGAGCCTAAGCCGTTCTAAGCTGTATCGGTGTCGTTCGCTGCGCCGCTTCCCTTCTCTCCTCTACGTGTGTCCAACTCTGTCGTGTCGCTCTGCCAGCTGTTCTTCGTGTGTCCAGTCGCTCCTACGAAGCCGCCTGCTGTGCTATCCGGCATCTTGGCTTAGCCGCTTGGGACGTTCGTGGCCATGAACGCTGTGAACCGCCGCGGGAATAGTAGATGGAGATGGAGCAGAAGATTAAGGCGGACGGAGAAGCGGGTGTCGTATCGTGGGGCGCCCAGAGCGGAACGGTCGACGCCCGGTCGAGCGCCTAGACGAGAAGGATCGCGACGATCGCCATCGCGGCCATCACGAGTAACTCGGCACTGTCTGGTCTCTTCATGCTCGTTCGTCCCTTGGAAATGCCCACCTGTCTGCGACAAGGGGGATCCGCCACCGACTCAGGATCCGTTCGGGTCCCATGGGATCCATCACCAATTTCTCTCCCCGGTTAGCAATCCTCGTGCCGTTTGGATCGTGAGCGCACCATCTTTGCGGCTTGTCTGTAAGGGCCACGGGGACACCGCAGATCGGACCCAGTGGAGATGGGAGTCGGCTCCGAGACTCGGCACAGACCCGAGAAAACGCGAAGGGGTTCGACATCCGCCGAACCCCTCCATCTCAGTTTCTTTTGTCGCCGGTCCACGGTTGGCCAGTGGTCGGGCAGCCTCGTCTCCTCAGTTATCGCGACCTGACTCGATCGGCGGCAGCGCCGGCGCGCGCGGCTGTTCCAGGTCGGCGGGGGCGAGCGACTCATCGAATTCGACCTCCGCACTCACGGGCGACCTCACCTCCACGGCCGCCGGCCGGTCGAGCATGAAACCCCCTTCCAACGAGAACCGTGTGTCCAGGGCGGGCGGCGCGAGCCGCGGCGGCGCAGGCAGCTCGGCCGGCCTTATGAGGAGCTGGTCCAGGTCCAGCGCGCGAGCGAGTGGCGGAGACTCGATCAGGATTCTGCCGGGCCTGATCCATCCATCGAGCTCTGCCACATGGAAGACCTCAGCTGAGTCGTGAACCGCTGCTTCATAGAGGGTATTGGCCATGTCTGACGCCGATCTCAGCCCGCCATAGAGAGCGATCGCAGTTGCTGCCGCGGCAACGATCGCCGGTACCATCAGACGCACTCCCTGACGTTCCTCACCCTCTCCATCGTTCTGCCGGTGGTTCCGGATCGTGGTTCTCATCATGAACTCCCTGTTGACGCGACCTTCAACCTTTGTCTCTTGCGGGCGACTTGTCGCGAATCGGTGAGCCCGCGTGTCGCTTACGGCTTCATTATCGAGATGGCCCGTCACATGGACGTCCGCGACCCGTCATACCGAGGTGACGGCGTTGTAAAGTGTTGTGATAGTTGTCGATGAATGTCTTCAGGACTGTGCGTGGGGATCCGCCACCGGCGGCTTCAGGGAGTGTGGCCGCCTGTTAGCCAGCAGCTGGACGAGCGGCCGGCCATTCGATCGTGGTTTCTTGGTTTAGCTCGTGTCGTGGTCGGTGGCTGGCCCGTGTCGTGTGGTCGGTTGTTCCGCTCGCATCGTGGTCGGTTGCTCCGCTCGCGGCCTTCTTGATGAGCCGAGACCGAGCCATTCGACGAGAGCCGTGCCGATCCCGTGCGGGTTGTCCTCCTGCACGTAATGAATGCCGGGTCCGATATCGACCGTCGTGAGGTTCGGGAAGCTCTCCTTTGCACGCTGCACTTCTTCTGCGTCGATGATCCCGCCCGGACGAGCATGCAGCAGAAGCTTCGGCACTGCTGTCTCCTCGAGCCATCGGGCATATGCTTCGACCGCCTCGTGAACATCGGCCGGTTCTCCGTCGATCGGAATCTCGCGCGGCCACTGAAGGATCGGTCTCCGACTCTTCCAGGAGCCGAACGGTTCAGCGTATCGCCTCATCTCATCGCGGGTCAGCTTCCGGACGGTAGCCTTCGGTAGCACGCCGCGGACAAAGCCGTTCAACCCAACGATGATGAGCTCGCCGGGCCCGCGCGTGCGGAACAGCTTGAACACCGTCTTCCAGCCGGCCGGAAACTCGGCCCAGCTCCACGGCCTGAGGATAGCTTCCATCAAGACCAGGCTTCGCACGTTCTCTTCGTGACGCTTCGCGTAGTGGAGACCGAGAGCCGAACCCCAGTCGTGCAGCACGAGCGTCAGGTCCCTCAGATCCAGCGCTTCGATGAACCCGTCAATGTAGGGGACGTGATCGAAGAATCGGTACGCTAGGTCCGGTTTATCGGATCGGCCCATCCCGATGAGGTCGGGGGCGATCGCCCGGGCGTGCGGAACGACGTGAGGAATGACGTTGCGCCACAGGTAGGAGGAGGTCGGATTTCCGTGCAGGAAGAGGATCGGATCGCCGTCGCCCTGATCAACGTAATGAATCCGGGAGCCCAAGACGTCGACGTACCGAGACTCGAAGGGACACGCGGCCGAGATTTCGTTCCCCGGCCGCAACAGATTGAACCTCATGGCCTCATTCTGACGTGACATTGTGGGGAATCCCGGGAGGTCTTCGAAAGGGGAATGCAGGTCACCGCCAATTGTAACGAGCCTCTTTCGTCGGCGGTTCGCGCTTTGAGACGGAGAGGAAGACGACGATGCCGATCGAGAGGGGTAGAATGAGGACAAGCAACGCGGCCAACCAGTAATTGGGCGCCGCTTCGCCCGAGGCGACGACCACGGGCTCACCGCCCGTGTTGTAGAGATCGAGCACGTAGAACGCTACACCCGCTGCCGCTGATAGAATCGCAGCAGCAACAGCCAGCACGATCGCGGCAGCCAGTTCGAGTGGTTTGTCTTTCAAATCAGGGCTCCTGGCTTACACCTCGCCGAACCAAACACGCACGTAGCGAGCCATTCACGTATCGCCCGTATCTGCAGTGGGTTATCGTTCTAAGAAGCGGTCAGAAGTAGTGTTGAAGCCCAGCTCCGGTCTCCCGGACACCGATTCCCAACAGCTTGCCTGCGCGTGCCGGGGACCAAAAGTTGCTCCGCTCGGTCGGGTGGCCATGGCAAGAAGCTCTCAGCGGCGGTTCGGCCGGAAGCCGATATGCCCACCGCACTACCGACTCCTTCAAGGGTGCTTCGAGTGTCATTGAGCAACCGCCGAGTGCTTCGAGCTTCGTTGTTCGTGGTGCTTACCGTGCTCGCCGGCGTAGGCATTTGGCAGCTACGACTGCGATCCGTGTCGGCGAGGGGCCCGGACCGCAGCAACGAACCCGATATCACCCATACGACCCTCGCTACAGGTGTGCGGGGAACGCTCGCCGTCTCAATTTACGCGAATGACCGAGACAGCTTCGCGCAAGAGCCCCAGCGCCATATCAGCGTCTTTCGTAACGGACTCAACGGCTACCGGATGGAGGACAACGATATCCGGGGCTTTCTGGATGGCAACTACAAGTACGGTGGATCCAACCAGCCGACTCAGATTCACGTGCGCGTCGGCCGACGCCCGCATCGACCGCTCTACGGAGAGACCGAGCTGTTCAGGGTGCTCCAGCGGTGGGACCCGCTGGATCTGCCGCCCCGGGCACAGGTCATTGAAGCGCGGCTGGAACTATTCGTAGAGCCCGGGCCGGGCAGCGACTCAGCCGTCAATGTCAAGCTCTACGAAGTCCGTAAGGACTGGAACCCGGGCCGTGGCGGCGTTGAGGAGAACAACGCGCCGCCAGCGCGAGTCGGCGAGGTCTGGTGGAACGACATTGGCTATGGCATCAGGTCCTGGGCGCTACCGGGTGTCGGCTTTTCCTCTGACGATCATCCAGGAGCGGACACGGGCGGGATGCCGCTGGCCGAGGCCAGGTACGCACCAGGAGACGAGAAAGTAGTGCTAGGTTCAGACCGCCTGACCGCGTATATCGGCGGGCAGGTAGCGGCCGACGCTCCTCTCCTCTTCTTGCTCAAGGCGTCCGACTACGATGAAGACGTCATCGGTCATCTCCTCCAGCTCTACTCTGCCAATCACGGAGATAACCGCAACCTCGCTCGTCGTCCCCGGCTCGTCATCGAGTGGAGCAGTCCTGCCGAGGTACAGACCGCGACGTGGGATGTCGCGGTCGAGTACGGCCGCTGGCATGTGTTTCCCCCGATGACCGTTGGTCCAGGTCGGCGTTTGGCGACCACGTTCGTCGCATCACCGGAGTCTCACGAACCAACGATCCAAGCGCGCGGCGGCCACGGCGACGAGAGTCCGAAGTGGACGTCCCAGCTCGACCGCATCGATCCCTCATGGGAGTGGCTTCAGCTGCGCGTTCTCGCAGCGCAGGATCCCCTGGTGCTCGGTGAGGAGTTCGAGGCATCCCTGCGCGATACGTGGGTAATCACGGGGCCGCCGGAGGACCAAGAGGTTCCGTGGATATTTCTCTCGCCCACAGGGCGAAGGCACGACATCCCGGCGCAGTACGCGGGAAGCCACGAGTGGCGAGTACGTTTCGTACCAGACGAGCTCGGGCCTTGGCGATATTACTGGACTCAGACCTTCATACCAGAGCCCTACCAGAGTGCCGTCGGCGAATTTGACGTAATCGGCGGCTCGCTCGAAAACGTCCAACTGCAGCTCAAGGAGTTCGACAGGCGCATCCGAGGGCTGACACGCCGACAGCTGCAGGGGCAGAAACAGTCGCTGATGATGCAGTTCGCCCGCCTCGAAAGGGCCGCGATGCGGCATATGACGCCCGAGGACTTCGCATCCACGACAGGCGAGGCGCTGCGCCAAGCCCTGAATAGCGTCCGGCAAACGCTGAGCGAAGGGCCGGTGCCCCAACCGGGTCGGTGGGAACCCGAGTATCCGCCGGATTGGGAGAGTGACCGAAGGAACCGGCCGAGAGCTGCGGATTCGGTTCCTTGAGCTCGATTAACGTGAAACAACGGGAATCTTCAGGCGCAGATCGTCAGCCAAGGTGTTCCGTCGTAGCGCCGGTCTTCAACGAGCGGGAGATCATCCCCGAGTTAGTCCGGCGTATCGCCTCCGTACTCGAGTCCCTGGGTGAGGACTTCGAGCTTATCCTGGTTAACGACGGGAGTACCGACGATTCGTTGGAGATCTTGCGCGGGTTGTCTCAGCAGAACCCGCACCTGCGCATCATCGACCTCTCGCGGAATTTCGGGCATCAGGCTGCCCTGTATGCCGGACTGTGTAGAGCCTCGGGTCAGGCCGTGGTCCTGATGGATGGTGATCTTCAAGACCCTCCTGAGGTCCTTCCCCGGATGATCGAGCTTTGGGAGGAGGGTCACCAAGTGGTCTACGCGGTTCGGAGGGAGCGCAAGGAGGGTCTGCTGAAGCGCGTGGCCTATGCTGGATACTATCGGCTACTGAAGAGGCTGGCCTACATAGATGTACCGTTGGACTCGGGCGATTTCTCGCTGCTGGACGAGGAGGTGGTCTCGATACTCAGGTCGATGCCGGAGCGGTCCAAGTTCCTGCGAGGGTTGCGAAGCTGGGTGGGATTCAGCCAGGTAGCTATGTCGTACGAGCGGCACGCTCGCCCGGCCGGTAAGACGAAGTACACGCTAGTGAAGCTGCTCAAACTGGGGCTGGACGGCGTTTTCGCCTACTCTTACATACCGCTCAGAGTTTCCTTTCTGTTCGGGGCTCTGGTCTCAGTGTTTGCCTTCGGGTTTGCAGCTGTCTACCTGTCATTGAGGCTGTTCGCCGACGCATACGTACCGCAAGGGTTCACGACTCTAGCCATCCTGATCCTGTTCTTGGGCGGCGTTCAACTGCTTTCGATCGGCCTGTTGGGGGAGTATCTGGGACGCGTGTACGAAGAGGTTAAGCGACGACCAGAATACATTGAGCGAGAGCTGATCGGGTTCGATGACGAGCGGGGCTGAAGTGGACCGAAAGGCCGGGGGGCTGGTCGAAGTCGGTCTCGTTGCTGGACTCCTGATCATGCTTACGCTCTCGTCCGTTTTCCTGTGGGACAGCTCCGAGCTCTTTACACGCCCCATCGGATTGGACGAGCAACACTCTGTAATCATAGCGGCAGAGTCGGC